>SVPN01000018.1 GCA_015065805.1 Oscillospiraceae bacterium
TCGGTGCTTTTTGTCTTGCCGTCATAGCAAGGCGCCAGCCTTGCGTCTTCCGTCGCAACAAAAATCCCACGACATTCTGCTCGTGTAAGGTCGCAGAATGGAAAGGGAGCGGATTTTTGTCTGTGCGAGGCACAAAACGGAGCAAACCCTGTCGGGTTTGCGAGTATTTTAACAATGCAGAGGCGAAAATCCGCCCCTTACCATCAGGTTCGGATTTATTTGCCTTTGCCTAAGGATGTGAAACGGGTATGAGCAAGCAACGAAGATATTTAAAGAGCGTGTGTCTGTTTTTTTGCTTTGCGGTGACAATCGGCATACAACTGTGGAATATGCCTCCGTTACATAATTGGTTGATCGGTGACGATTCCGTTTATCATTATTTGCGGGTGGATGCGGTCGCAGAGCGGTTGCGGTGCGGCGATTTTTTCTCGGAGGTAAACCACGTCTTTTTCGAAGGCTTCGGGTATGCGGATTTTGCCAATCCGATCCTCTTTCTGTATATTCCCGCGTTATTTCGCGTGATGGGGTGTGGGATCGGAGCATCTATGACGCTGTTTTTGATCCTTTGTTGCATATTGACGTATGTGGTAATGTATGTAAGCGTCAAGAATATCAGTGGCAGTCCGATTGCGGGAACGATCGCTGCCGTACTATACTCCTTGTCGCAGTACCGTACGGATTCCTTGTTTACGCGTTTTGCGCTCGGAGAGGTGCTGGCGTTTATTTTCTGGCCGCTTGTTCTGTGGGGATTGTATGATCTGATCGCAAGGGAAGGAAAGCGCCTGTGGCCGCTTGGATTGGGACTGGGCGGTATGCTGCTGAGTCATTCGCTGTCCACCTATCTTGTGTGTCTGATCTGCGTCATATTTTGCTTAGTATTTATTAAGCGCATCGTAACCGATGCGGGAAAATGGCAACGGTTGTTGCTCACTGCGGGGCTGACGCTGGCGTTGACGGCGTTTTATTGGATCCCGTTTCTTCGCTTTGTGATACAGCACGATCTGACCTTGTTTTATCCGAATACGGTCACAGCGGACAACACCGTTGACCCGGTTTATTTGTTTTCCAATGTAAGTATAAGTGCAACGCAGGCCGGTATCGGCGCGATCCTGCTTTTTGCGGCATCGTCGCGGTTGCTTCTCGGCTCGCGTTCTCCTCTTGCCGAGCCGATGCGAAAAGACGGGGTGGATGTCCGCTGGCTGGACACCTGCCTTCTCACGGGTCTTATCACCCTGTTTTGCGCAACCGATCTGGCACCCTGGAAGCTGCTCGGCATTCTTTTGAATTCCTTGCAATTCTCGTTCCGCTTGTACACGATCGTGACGGTGTGTCTGGCTGTGGCGGGCGGTATATGCCTGTATTATGTCTTACGAGCGTCCAAAGTGAAATACATCGGCACATTGGTAATATGTGCGGCGTGTATATTGAGCTCGTGTATGCATTATCATCATATCGCTCCCAGATACGGCGAGAGTCCTCCCGATGATTATTTTTATGCAACCCCTGCCAGCCGTGTGGTATGCAACGGTGAGTGGTTGCCGTTGCAAGCCAAAAAATGGGTGATTGAATGGGAACAGCACCCCAAGCTTTTGGAGCTGAGCGACGGCACCCGCCCGACCTATACACGCGCGCGCGATACGATCACGTTTCCGGTGGAGAAGCCGTGCGCGTATGCCGATCTGCCTCTTGTGTGGTATCACGATTACAAAGCCTATGCGGCAAACGGACAAGAGCTTCCCGTCACCGCAAACGAGCAAGGTCTGGTGCGGGTGGATGTGACCGATATAACGGGCGATGTCACCGTGACATATGTTGTCTCCTTTGCGACAAAAGCGGCATATGCGCTGTCGTTTATCACGGCGGCTTCTTTGTTGACGATCGTGATCGTCACAAACGTCCGCCGCAAGAAAAAAACGCCGAACGAAGATGCGGTATCGGCGGATGTACCGTCGGGCGCAGCTTCTTGACGGAGGCGATGAGATGAAAAAGCTGTGGGTGTACGTGTGCATTTGCGTACTGTTGAGTAATATGATATCGGTGACGGTTTTGGCGGAGCCCGCGGGTGATTTTCGTTATGAAGTGCTGGAAAACGGCACTGCCCGTATTACCGCCTACAGTGGTTCGCAGACCGCGGTGACGATTCCGTCGGTGATAAACGGCTATGCGGTGACCGCCATCGGGGATCAGGCGTTTTATGCGTGCAGTTCACTTAAAAGTGTAACCATTCCGAGCGGTGTTACAAGCATTGGCGACGGCGCGTTTCAGTATTGTATGATGCTTCAAGATGTGACAATCCCAAACAGCGTCGTTTCCATAGGTTCCAATGCCTTTTCACGGTGTTCTTCACTTCAAAGCATTGTGATTCCGAGCGGGGTCAGTGAAATCAAGGATAATACATTTTCAAATTGTGAATCACTCCGAAGTGTAACGATTCCCAAGGGCGTGATGAGTATCGGGGGATGGGCGTTCTACTATTGTATATCTCTTCAGAGTGTGACGCTTCCCGAAGGAGTGGAAAATATCGGATGCAGCGTGTTTGCATATTGCACTTCACTTGAACGCATCGCGATTCCGAGCAGTGTGACAACAATTGGACAAGGTGCATTTTTGTATTGCCGCCTTCTTCGGGATATCACCATCCCGAAAGGTATGTCGCACATAGAGAACAATACGTTCTCCTATTGCGAATCGCTCCGAAATATTACGATACCGAACAGCGTAGAAAGCATAGGAGAGTATGCATTTTACAACTGTCAGTTGGAGAATGTATACTACGATTCATCGGAAGAGGAATGGAACCGTATCGTAATCGGCGATGCGAATACGGTGTTGACGGCGGCGGTCATTCACTATCGTGACGCATCCGCGTTACAAGGTGATCTTGATGCAAACGGTATCCTCGACACTACCGATGCACGATGCATATTGCGAGTGACTGCGGGCGTGACCGCGTTGCCTGACGAGCAAATGCGAATAGCGGATATGAACGAGGATGGTGAAATCAATACCAGTGATGTTCGCTGTCTGCTTTTGATGATCGTCATCACCGCATAATCCTATAAATGTCAAAGGACCCCCGATGCGTCGGGGGTCCTTTGACAAGTCTGATACTTCTATTCGAATACTATATTGTTTTGCCGTGCCGGTTTTTGTGCCGGTTTTTCAAGAGCAGGCGATCGGGAAGAGAGCGGCAGGAAAATGAAAAAAGCCTTGAAACCGCGTGGTTTCAAGGCTTTTTTGATGGAGCTGATAACCAGAGTCGAACTGGTGACCTCATCCTTACCAAGGATGCGCTCTACCTACTGAGCTATATCAGCAAAAGATGGCGACCCGGAACGGGCTCGAACCGTCGACCTCCAGCGTGACAGGCTGGCGTTCTAACCAACTGAACTACCGGGCCATCTATGTCAAACGGCGTTTGCCGTGACAACGTTAGTTATTATACAGAGGAAACCCCGATTTGTCAATATGTTTTTTGAAAAAATTCCTGTTTTTTTCAAAAAGAGGGATTTTAGTTGACAAGGCATTTTTCAAAGCCTATAATAAAGAAAACGCGCCCACGGTCGCTGTAGTGTACAGTCTTTGTATTTTCAGAGAGGGGACGGCGAGTCGCCGTCTTGTTAACGGAAAAGAGGTCCGGCACTCGCGTGACGAGTGCTGACTCCGAATACCGCTCCGACGAACAACAAATCACTGCATGATTTTAAGGTTCGCCTCCGCTTGTATTCGGGCAATTTGTACAGCGACCGTGCGGCGTTTTTTAGTATTTGAAAAAGGAGGGGTATGTGTGCGCAAAATAGGGGATACGTTGATTTTCACGTCATCGGATATGCCGTTTGTCAAGCGCTTCGGCATTGAAGAAGCCACAAAAATGGTCGGTGATTTTTACGCCGAGCACGATCTGCCGTTTCTGTTTGATACGTATCAGCTTTCGTCGGAGCTCGGTCTTCGCCGCAAGACGCTGTTTTCGCTCACGCGTAACCCCGAAAAGCTGTATTATCCCGTCACCCTTTCCAAGAAAAACGGCGGCACACGTAAGCTCCACGTACCGTTCACGGTGCTTCGGGGTATCCAGCGTCACATATTGAATGCAATTCTCAACAAGCTTCCCGTCTCTTCCTACGCAACGGCGTATCGCCGCAAGCATCAACCGCTTCATAACGCCGCCCCGCATTGCGGCAAAAGGTATCTGCTGAAAATGGACATCCGTGACTTTTTCGGTTCCATCCGCTTTGATCAGGTCTACCGTGCCGCATTCCATACAAGACATTTTCCTGTGCAGATCGGTGCGATGCTTACCTCGCTTTGCTGCTATCAGGAGCGTTTGCCGCAGGGGGCACCGACATCACCTGCCCTGTCCAACCTGGTGATGAAGCATTTCGACGAGCAAATGGGGGAGTGGTGTCAAAAGCAAGGGATCGCCTACACGCGCTATTCGGATGATCTGACCTTCTCAGCCGATGTGCCGCTGTATCACGTGTATAAAAAAGCAAAAGCGTTTTTAGAGCATATGGGGTTTGAGCTCAACGACAAAAAGACCCACTTTATCACCAATGCGTCACAGCAAAGCGTCACGGGGCTGGTCGTCAACGGCGACACTCCCACGGTTTCCCGCAAGACCCGCCGTGCACTCCGACAGGAGCTGTATTACGTGCAGAAATACGGCTTGGGCGATGCGATCATGCGCGGCAACCGCACGGCGTTCATCAAGGACGGACGCCCGCTTGTGTACCGCTATCTGAACCATTTGGAGGGTCGGGTCGGGTATATGCTGCACGTGATGGGTGAGGACGACGAGCTTAAAAATGCGTTGCAGATGCTTCATAGGCGTCGGCAAAACCTACTGATCGATGCCGGCGTTGTGTTATGTGATGACGATTGAAAAAACGAGGTTGCGTGAAATACGTTCACGCAACCTCGTTTCCTTTATCCTAATTCCAGCATACGGTCGATGCAGGCACGGGCTTTTTGCATCGTTTCGGGCGGCAGAACGATCTCTTCACCGCCGTCGCCGCTGACAGCACGGTACACATCTGAAAGCGTTGTCAGCTTCATATCGGTGCAGATGAGCCCTTTGGACATCGGGTAGAAGCGTTTGTCGGGACATTCGTATTGCAGGTGCTCCACAATGCTGTTCTCGGTGCCGATGATAAATTCCTTACGGTCGCTTTCTCTGGCAAACCGCATAATATCCGCTGTTGACCCCGCCATATCCGCCTGCGCCGTTACAGCGGGAAGACACTCGGGATGGCACAGCAACAAGGCATCGGGATGAGCGGCTTTTGCGGCGGCGGCCTCTTCGGGAGTCACTGCGGTATGTACGGGACAGCCGCCCTTCATCAGGATCACGTTCTTGTCGGGGCAGGCGGCGGCAACAAAGGCGCCGAGGTTGCAGTCGGGGATGAACAGCACATCCTTTTGCGGGAGCTTGGAAACGATGCTGACGGCGGATGAGGAGGTCACGCACACATCGCAGACGGTTTTCAGCTCGGCAGTGGTGTTGATATACGCCACCACCGCGTGGTCGGGATGCTCACGGCGATATTGCGCGATGCTCTCCTTGCTCATCTGCTCCGCCATCGGACAGCCGGCTTGTGAAGCAGACAGCAAGACGGTTTTATCGGGGGAGAGGAGCTTGACGGTCTCCGCCATAAAGCGCACACCGCACATCAGCACCGTCTTTTGCGGCAGCTTTGCCGCCGCGGCACTCAGCGCGAAGGAATCGCCTGTCAGATCGGCAACCTCCAAAATGTCGTGTGTCTGATAGCTGTGCGCCAGGATGGCGATGTCGTGTTCTTTTTTCAGTCGCAGGATCTCCTGCTGCAGGGCATATACGGTTTGCATAGGTCATATCTCCTCTGTATCAATGATGCCGCCGCCGACAACGGTGTCACCGTCGTAAAATACGACGGCCTGACCTGCCGTGATCGCGCGCTGGGGTGTGTCAAACTCCACATACACCCGCCCGTTTCCCGTCGGATGAACGGTGGCGGGGGTTTCGGCTTGCTTGTAGCGGGTTTTGGCGGTCACGCGAAGTGACGAAGTCGGGGCGTCACACGCGATCCAGTTGCATTCACGCGCGGTCAGGGAATGACTGAACAGATCGGCGTTGTCGCCGAGGATCACGCGATTTGTAAGACGATCCTTTTGCACGACATACAGCGGCTTTTCCGCGGCGATGCCGAGCCCTTTTCGTTGACCGATCGTGTAGCGGTGAAGCCCTTTGTGTGTTCCGACGGTCACGCCGTTGTCCAACCGCACAAAGGCACCCGCTTCACAGCTGACACCCAGCACATTTTCTAAATAGGCGCCGTAGTCCCCGTCGGGGATAAAGCAGATATCCTGGCTGTCGGGCTTGTGCGCATTGACAAACCCGTGTGAGGCGGCAAGCTCGCGGATGTCGGACTTGTGAAGTGTGCCGAGCGGGAGCAGGGTGCGCGCAAGCACCTCCTGCGTCATCGCGTACAGCACATAGGTCTGATCCTTGGAGGCATCCACCGCTTTTTTCAGCAAGAAGCGACCGCTCCCGCTGTCGTAGTCGATGCGGGCGTAATGTCCCGTGGCAATCGCATCATACCCGCGCGCATCCGCCTCCTGTAAAAAGCGGCCGAATTTCAGGCGGCGGTTGCAGGTGAGGCAGGGGTTGGGGGTCTCTGAGCGAAGATAGCTGTCAGCAAACGGCTCGATCACCTCGCGGCGAAACTCGTCAACAAGCTCAAAAACGTGATGCTGCATTCCCAGACGCCTGCACACATCCGCCGCATCCGCGGCTTCCGTGGCGCAGGGGAGCAGTTGCATCGTTGCACCGTCTACGGTGTATCCCTGCTCCTTGAGCACAAGCGCCGCGGCGGAGCTGTCCACGCCGCCGCTCATAGCAACCAACACCCGTTTGTTCACCGACCGTCACCTTCTTTCTCTTTTTTCAAAGTTTACCCCCTTTTGTCCGCTTTGTCAAGATATCGCTTTTCCAACCGCCGCAGAGTCTCATCGGGGAGAAGCGGTGCTGTCGGCGGTCGGACGGCATCCGTGTGCAGAAGTACGCGATGACACGGCACAACGATATACAACGGGTTGTTCCGACAGACGGTTTCAACAGCCCGCACGGCGTGCGGTTTGCCGATCGTTTCGGCGATATCGTCAGAGGAGACGGTCTGTCCGTAGGGGATGGATTGCACGGCGGCAAATACCTCTCGCTGAAACGGCAAAAAGCGCACGGGGATTTCGTACTCGAAGGCGGTCGTTTTGCCGCTCAGATAGGACATCAGCGCCCGGGCACTGCGCTGTAAAAGCGGGTGCTTGTCGTTGCGTAGGGCGGTGGAAACGTGAGGACGCTCGGTGCCGATGCGCACGATGCGGTCGCGATCCGCCGTGATATACAGATCGCACAACGAGCTTCGCACGATGGTATAGCGTTTTGTAATCATCAGGTCACTCCTTATATTTGTATCGCATATACTGAAAACGTACAGCGTTTTTCTTATCGCGTGATTAGGATGTGCACCTTGGGGCAAACTATGATTGCAAAAAGCAAAAAAGGGCGTGATGATTGACCGTGAAGGTACAACGTGGTGATATTTACTATGCGGATCTGAGTCCCGTGGTCGGATCGGAGCAGGGCGGTGTGCGTCCCGTATTGATCGTGCAAAACGATGTCGGTAACCGCTTTTCTCCGACGGTGATCGCCGCGGCGATCACCAGTCAGAGAGATAAAGCACCGCTTCCGACGCATATTCACGTGCATTCGGGTGAGAACGGACTGGCAAAGGATTCCATTGTCCTTCTTGAGCAGATCCGTACATTGGATAAAAAGCGTTTGCGTGAGCATATGGGGCATCTGGATGAGCAGGCAATGGCACAGGTGAACCGCGCTTTGCAGATCAGCTTCGGATTGCAGACCGACCGCACCGTATAAAAACAACCGCTTCCTTGACGGGAAGCGGTTTTTGTATTACAATGGATTTCAAATAAGCATCACATTGGGATGGTAAACTATAAAAAATAAAAGGAGGGGATCGTATGGCACATATCCTGATTGCAGATGATGAACCGCGCGTGTGCGACCTTATTGAAAAGTATGCGGTGTTCAGCGGTTTTACGGTCACCAAGGCGACAAACGGTGAAGAGGCGGTGAACTATTGCCGACAGACGGCATTCGATCTGGTGATCATGGATGTAATGATGCCCAAGTTAGACGGCTTTTCGGCGTGTCGGGAGATCCGCTCGTTTTGCGATGTCCCGATCCTGATGCTGTCCGCGCGCGGTGAGGAATACGACCGTATCCGCGGCTTTGAGATCGGTGTGGACGATTATGTTGTCAAGCCGTTCTCGCCGCGCGAGCTGATGCTTCGTGCGGACGCGATCCTCAAGCGTTACCGCCGCGAGCAGATCGCTTCGGATATGTTCACCTATGAGGGCCTGACCATTGATTTCACGGCGTTGACCGTGACCGTTGACGGTCAGCGCGTGGAGCTGTCCCCGAAGGAGCGGGAACTGTTGTTTTATTTGGTGAAAAACAAAAACATTGCGCTGACACGTGAAAAATTGCTGACGCACGTGTGGGGATACGATTTTTACGGCGATGACCGTACGCTTGACACCCACATTAAATTGCTTCGCAAAAGCCTGAAAGATTACAGCCGTCTGGTCGTGACGGTACGGGGAGTGGGGTATCGCTTTGAGATCCAAACATAAACCGCGTATCCGTACGCGATTGATCTGGTCACTGTCGAGCTTTGTGGTCATCGGTCTGTTGTTACTGTTTGTATTTCAGTCGTTTTTTCTGGACGATTGGTATGAGATTGGCACGGTGCGCACGGTGAAGAGTGCCGTGAAGGATATCGTGGCACAGTTGCCCGAAGGGGATATCCGTGAACAGGCGGACTATTGGCATATGCGCGAGGGGTGTGACATTTTTACGGTGGATGCACTCGGACAAATCACGTATGCGCGCGGCTTCGAAGCAGAACTGTTCGGCATCAGCAAGGGCGAATTGCTGGCGTGGTATGACATCGCCGAAAAACAAAACGGTGAGGTATTCCAAAAGTTACAGATCGATTTCAAACGCAATCAGGGAAATGCTCAGAAGCCTCCCGAACGTAAGCCGGGCGGGAATGAGTCACCGAAACCCGTAAGACGTTCGTGGTTCGGCGGTGAAGCGGCACAAAGCGTGATATACGGTATGCTGGCGGAGGACGGGCGGCTTGTGATGGCGATGTCGGTGCTGACACCTGTGGATGCCGCTGTCCGTGTGTTGCAGATGCAGACGGTGATTGCGACGGTGGTGTTTGTCGCGATGGCGGTATTGCTGGCACTGTTTATGGCGAAGTATATCGCGTCTCCCATCGTGCATATCAATCGTGCGGCAAAGACGCTTTCGGGCGGCGAGTATCAGCCGCCTCCGGAAGGCAGTTACCGCGAGGTTGAGGAGCTGCGGGAAACGCTGTCCGTCATCAACGGAGAGTTGCGCAAGAGCGAACAGCTTCAGCGCGATCTGATCGCCAACGTATCGCACGATATGCGTACACCGCTGACGATGATCATCGGTTACAGCGAAGCCATCCGCGATCTGCCCGGAGAAGATTCCGCCGAAAACATTCAGGTGGTGATCGATGAGGCGGAGCGGTTGACCCATCTTGTCAACGATGTGCTCGATTTGTCTAAACTGCAATCGGGTGTGGAGCTGTTTGAAACAGCACCTGTACCGCTGACGGAGCTTTTGAAGGATACGGTGTCCCGTGTGAGCACGATGGTACAGCCGCAAGGCTTTACGGTCGTTTTGGAAACCGAAGAGGAAGCAACGGTGTCAGCGGACGATGTGCGGCTTTCGCAAATTATATATAATCTGCTGTTGAATGCACTGGCGCATACAGGGGAGGATCAGCGCGTTGTCGTGCGACAGACGACGGAGAACGGGACTGTTCGCGTCAGCTTCACGGACAGCGGCAGAGGTATCCCCGAAGAAGAGCTCTCCAACATCTGGCTTCGGTATTATCAGGTGCACAGCCACGACCGTCGCAGTAAAACGATGAACAGCGGACTCGGACTGTCCATCGTGTATGCACTTGTGCAACGCCACGGCGGAATATGCGGTGTGGAGAGTGAGATCGGAAAGGGCAGTACCTTCTGGTTTGAGTTGCCGCTACTGTAAATAGTGCTTGCGGCTTTTGATTTCGAGCTTCTGCAATTCTCCGGCATAAAACCGCAATGCCTGTTCAAGGTTTCGACGTTCTTTTTCACAGGATGCTTCGGAAAGCTTGGAGGACAGGTACAGCAGATGCTGTAACAGATATTGGCGTTCACTCATACGTTCGCCTCCTTTTTGCTCATTGTGCGTAAGTTTCGCTACAGTATGCGCAAGCATTGCGTAAAATTTTCGTAAACCATTTTGAAATCGGTATAAAGGTTTCAAGGCTGTAATTGACAGCAAATGCAAATCTTGGTATACTATTTAGTGGAGTTTTTGCGAAAGGAGACGGGTGCATGAGTCTTCCCGTTATATTTGTGCTGTATTTTATCTCTGCGGCGGTGCTGGTGTACTTTTCCATCAAATGCGCAGATTATGTAGATTTGTTGGACAAGAAAACCGATATTTCGGGTGCGTTTATCGGCGGTGTGATTTTAGCGGCGGTAACCTCGCTTCCCGAACTGGTCACCAGTCTTTCCGCTGTATTTGTGGTGAAAAACCCGGGATTGATCATCGGCAACGTGCTGGGAAGCAACATCTTTAATCTGTGTATTTTCGGCGGTGCCATCCTTCTTTGTGCAAAGGCGTTTTCTACGTGCAAGATCGGCAAAGCTCACGTGATGACGTTGCTGTGTACCTTAGCCGCGTGTGCGATGATGGCGCTGGTTTTCTGGATCAACAACGGCGATACGGCGTTCGGTCAGATCCCGGTTGTCAACCTGAATGCATTTTCGTTCCTGATTTTAGTGGTGTACTTCATCTCATTCCGTTTTCTGTCCAACGATGACAGTGAAAACGACGAAGAGGACACCTCACCGCTGACCGTCAGGCAGATCGTCATCCGTTTTATTCTGATGGCCATCGGCCTTGTGGGAATGAGCATCGTCGTGACGGCTCTCACCGACAAACTGCAGACCGAACTTCGTTTGGATGAATCGCTGGCAGGCGCTTTGTTCCTCGGCGTGGCAACCTCGCTTCCCGAACTGACCTCCAGCATTGCGCTGATCCGCCGCAGGAATTTTAATGCGATGGTCGGCAATGTGGTCGGAAGCAATATGTTCAATTTCACGATTTTCAGCATTGTGGATATTTTCTCGGGTCACGTGATCTATCCTGCGGCATCAACGGTTTCGTTGCAGACGAAGAATATGCTGGTGTTCGGTGTGCTGTCCACAGTTCTGACAATGGCGGCGATCCTCCTGCAATCGAAGATGAAGTCTGCGCCTAAGCAAAGCGGTGGATTGACGGTGACCTATGCCGGGATCGGCGCATTGATTTTAGGTAGCTATCTGGTGGCGCTTGTGTTGCCGTTTTCGCTGATCGGCTGAAAAATAAATACAAATAAAATCCCGCCAATGTGTGAATCACATTGGCGGGATCGTTTTATTATACGGATCAGTCGTCGAAGGAGACCTCGTGACCGGACTCGGAGGAGTCATAGATCGCCTGCATCGTGCGGGCGGTGATGACGACCGTGTCGATGTGGGAAGCAAGCTTCTCACCGGTCTGCACGCAGGAAACAAACGCGTTGATCTCTTCCTGGAACATATCCTTAGTCTGGAAGGACGGTGCCATATCGTACAGCATACCGTTCTTCACGCCGTACAGACGGAAGTCGCCGCCGTACTGCAGACGCACACCGGCTTTGTCGCCGAGGAAATCGATGTACATCTCGCCGACACCGATGTTCTGCGCCCAGGCACCGTTGAGGGTGATGGTCGGGCCTTCGGTGCGGATCATTGCAGTGACAAAATCATCGACATCGTAGGTGCCGTCGAAGTCAGCCGAAATGGACGACCACATATTGACATACGCATAGTCCTTGATGTTCTTGCCGAGCTTGCAGTAGGCTTTACCCGAAACGGTCTTTGCCGCGGGATCGCCCGTGCAGTACATGATCAGATCGAGGAAGTGCACGCCCCAGTCAATGAGCACGCCGCCGCCTGCAATCGCCTTCTGAGTGAAGGGACCGCCGATGCCGGGGATGGAGCGATGAGCACGGAACGAGCCGTACACGTGGTACACCTCGCCGAGGTCACCGTTGTCGATGAGCTCCTTGATGCGGTTGACAGCGCTGTTGAAGCGGTTGACAACACCGATGTTGAGGATCATACCGGTCTCGTGCTGAACCTTCTGCATCTCCAGCACTTCCGCATAGGTGCGGGCGGCAGGCTTCTCACAGAGAACGTGCTTGCCGGCGCGCATCGCGTCGATGGAGATGGTGGGGTGCATATCGTTCGGGGTGCAGACGGAAACCGCTACGACCTCGGGATCGGCAAGAGCCTCGTGATAATCCACGATGGCGGTGCCGCAGCCGTATTTTTCAACTGCCGCTTCTGCACGCTCGGGGATGATGTCGCAGAAATACTTGATTTCGGCATCGGGGCAGTTCATATAGGACGGGATGTGCGCGTTGTTGGCGATCGTACCGCAACCGATGACCGCCACTTTGATCTTACTCATAACTTCAAGTCCTCCTGTTATTGGTTTTTACATTTTGGAACGGAGCAGATCGATCGCCAGCTGAATATCCGCAACGGGATCGGGGCCTGCTTCACGTTCGATTGTCAGATAGCCGTTGTAGCCGATCTCGCGAAGCGCATTCAGATATGCGTCGAAATCGACCTTGCCTTCGCCCAGCGGGGTCTCTAAGAAGTAGTCTGCCAGGTGAAGGTCTTCGATACCGCCGTCCGCAAAGAAATCGTAAATGACCTGCGGATCGGTCTTCTTGAGCATCACGCCGTCTTTTGCGTGGGTATGAACAATGTAGTCTTTGAGGATGTACACGGCTTCCACGGGATCCTGATCGGTCACCATCACGAAGTTGGCGGGATCAAGGTTGACGCCCATACCGTTGCAACCGAGGCTGTCCAGAAATTCCTTGAGAACGATCGCTTTTTCGGGACCCGTCTCAATGGCAAAGCGCATACCGCGCTCCTGCGCGTACAGACCGATCTCGCGGCACGCATCCTGCATTACCTTGTAGCGTTCGCAGGTCTTGTCCTCGGGAATGACACCGATGTGGGTGGTCAGCGCGACTGCACCCAGCTCGTGTGCGATGTCCACGATGCGCTTGGTGGTGAGGATCTTTTGCGGATTTTCGTCCGCTTTGGCGTAGCCGTGACCGCCGAGATCCGCGCACACAGCGGAGATCTCCATCTCGTTGTCGGCGAGGATCTTCTTGACCTCAGCGATCTTTTCGGGGGTCATATTGTCGGGAGCAAGCTCGCCCTCGACCATATACATCTGCACACCGTCCGCACCCAGCGAACGGGCGATTTCGACACCTTCCTTGAAATCCTTGCGGAAGCTGTCCACAATGATACCCAGTTTAAAATCTTTCATTCGTTTTCAGTCCTTTCACAGACAGGAAATCGCGCAGAAACCTGCGTGTGGCACAGCACGCCGTACCTCCTTATATTGTAAACAATCCGAGAGCGTTTGTAAACCCTTTTTCGTCGAAAAAATGTGGTTTTTTTATGCTTGAAATGCACAGAATTCTTCGAAAAACAGTTGCGAAGTGTGCAGGGATTTGTTATAATAATATGGAAAAGTATTGATATGGGAGGTTTTTGCTTTGAACGTGACCCTGATTGCGCACACACCCGATCCCGAAAAGGTCGTTGCCGCCGCGGCGAAGCTGTGCTACAGCAGCAGTGATGTGCAGACCCTGATGGACAACCTGACTCCCGAAAAGGTGGAAAGCTTTGTTCAGCTTCTTGCCTCCTACGGACACGAAAGCCCCGTCGAGCACGTGACCTTTACGTTCGGCATCGAGGGGGTGTCCCGTGCCTGCACGCATCAGCTGGTGCGCCATCGCATCGCATCCTACAGTCAGAAAAGCCAGCGCTATGTCAGCGAAAAGGGCTTTGAATATGTGACGCCGCCCGCGATCGCCGCCGATGCCAAGGCACTTGCCCGCTATAAGGCGGCAATGGCGCAGATGAACGATGCTTATAACGAGATCGCCGACCTGCTGGAGGCGTCTCACTACGAAGCACTTACGGCAAGCGGCAAAAGCGAAGCGGATGCCGCCAGAGCCGCACGGAAAGCGGCAATCGAGGATGCGCGTTTTGTGCTCCCGAACGGTTGTGAAACCAAAATTATCGTGACGATGAATGCGCGTTCACTGATGAATTTCTTCCATCACCGTTGCTGTAACCGTGCCCAGTGGGAGATCCGCGATGTGGCGCAGGAAATGCTGCGTCTTTGCCGTGAGGTTGCCCCTGCACTGTTTTCACACGCAGGCCCGTCCTGCCTGAACGGGCCGTGCCCTGAGGGCGCGATGACCTGCGGTCGCATCAAAGAAATGCGCGAAAAATACAAAGTGACGCTGTGAGGAGGAGATCCGATGGGAAAGCTGATCGTTCTTGACGGATTGGACGGAAGCGGCAAAAGCACCCAACTGGAAGCGGTTGACCGCTGGATGACCGCTCAGGGCATTGCCCACAAGATCATTTCATTCCCCGACTATGAGCAACCGTCGTCTGTGCTGGTACGCCAGTATCTGGCGGGTGAGTTCGGCGGTACTCCTGCCGCTGTCAACGCGTATGCCGCTTCGTCGTTTTATGCGGTGGATCGCTATGCGAGCTTCAAGCGTTTCTGGCAGGAGGACTATGAAAACGGCACGGTGATCCTTGCCGCCCGTTATACGACCTCCAACGCGATTCATCAGATGTCCAAGCTCCCGAAAGAGGAGTGGGACAGCTATCTGGACTGGTTGCCCGATTACGAATACCGTCTGCTGGGACTTCCTGCCCCCGATTTAGTGCTGTTTTTAGATATGCCGCCCGAGGTGTCGCAAAAGCTGATGACCTCGCGCTATGAAGGCGACGAGACCAAAAAGGATATTCACGAGCGTGACCGCTCGTATTTGCTGACCTGCCGTGAGGCGGCACTGTACGCCGCACAGCACGACAACTGGTCGGTGGTGCCGTGCGCACAGGGGGATGAACCGCGTACCATCGCGGACATCACCGCTTCGCTGACGGCGTTGATGGAGCGCGTGCTGTGAGTGAGGTGTTGCGCCGCGCACAGGCATCCGACCGCGAAGCATTGATCGCGCTCTGGATGCAGGCATTCGGGGATACGCGGGAGGAAGTCGAGCGGTTTTTGCAGGTGTTTGCTTGCGAACGAACCGCCTATGTCCTGTGCGAAGACGGATGGGTATGTTCGATGCTGTTTGTGCTTCCCACGGCGGTACAGGACGGGAATCACCGCTTTGCGGCAGGGTATATCTATGCGGGTGCGACCCGCGCGGATGCCCGCTCAAAAGGGTACTACCGCCGCTTGCTTGCCTATGTGGCGCAAGCGGAAAGAGACAAGGGGACAGCGGCATTGCTGCTCAGACCCGCGACCGACCGTCTTGCCGACAGCTATCGCCGTATGGGCTTTACCGTGCCGCTTTACGGCAACACCGACCGTGATGCGAAAATCCCGTCGGGTGATGCTTTGGATGCACGCACATATGCCGCACTTCGCCGTGAACGGTTGCGCGGACAAGCCTTTGTGGACTGGGATGACCGCACGCTTCAATATGCACTGTCGTGGTGTAGGGCGTATACAAACGGTGAGCATTTAATGCTGTGCGATGGGAACACCGTGTGGGAATATTTGCCTGCTGTCAACCAAACCGAAACGGCGTTGCTGATGCCGCTTGCGGAAGATTGTCATTTCACCGCTTCGATCTGGTTTGGCTACGGATTGGAATAGGAGAGCGTTTTATGATTTATGTGTTTTTAGCCGAAGGCTTTGAAGAAATGGAAGCGATCGCGCCGATCGATCTTCTTCGTCGTGCAGGATGCGATGTACGCACCGTTGCTGTCGGGGATTCGCTTGTTGTCAAGGGCGCACACGGGATCCCCGTGACCGCCGATCTGTCGGAAAGCGAAACCGTTACGGACGGCTTGCAGGCGGTGATCCTCCCCGGAGGTATGCCCGGCACGCTCAACCTGGAAGCATCCGAAAAGGTGCAGGAGCTGATCGGCTATGCGTTTGAGAACGGTCTGGTCTTGGGTGCCATCTGTGCCGCACCGAGTATCTTAGGGCATCGCGGCTTCCTGCAAGGAAAGCGCGCTGTTTGTTATCCGGGATTTGAAAAGGAGCTTCTCGGCGCGACGGTGGAAAACGCTTCCGTTGTGACCGACGGTAAGACGATCACTGCCAAGGGTGCCGGTGTTGCCGATCGGTTCGGACTGGCGCTGGTAGCGGCACTTGTTGATGAACAGACTGCAAACTCGCTGAGAGAAGGGATCCAATGCAGGTAACGGATATTCGCCCGATCAAGCAGGAGCTTCGCGAACGCTACAAAGCACAGCGTCGCGCGATGCCTGCACGGGAAAAAGCGGCAAAGGACCGCCGCATCGCGGACAACGTGCGTCGCTTATGGCAATACGAAAAATGTGATACCGTCCTGTGTTATGTATCGACGGCGATCGAGGTGGATACCCACGAGATCATCCGCAGGGCATTAGCGGACGGCAAAAAGGTGGCGGTTCCGCGGTGTGTGCCCGATACGCGGCTGATGGAATCGTACTATATTGAATCGCTTGAGGAGCTGACACCCGGCACCTTCGGCGTGCTGGAGCCCACGCCCGATCCCGAAAGGTTAGTGACGGATCTGACCCACGGGCTGTGTCTGGTTCCTGCGCTTTGCTACGATCTTGAGGGATATCGCCTCGGATACGGAAAAGGCTATTATGATCGCTATTTAGCGGGCTTCGGAGGCTCGCTTGTCGGTCTTTGTTACAGCGATTGCATTGAACGTCATCTGCCTCACGGGCGGTATGACCGTCCCGTGGAAACGTTGGTGACCGAGCAATATATCCGACGGATCAACCGCCGTCGTTAGGAGGAATTCCTTGTGAGCAATGAACCGAAAAAGCGGGAGGATTTAGACTCCATCCTGGATCAGATCTATTCCGATACCCTTCCGTCCGTTGACCGTTTCGACCTTGAAAACCGCTCCGCTTCCTACGAACGGGCTGCCACTTCGTATGTCAGCTTTGAGATGGAGGACGAGGAGTTCGTGCGTACCGCTCCCACACAGACGATGACGCTGGACGAAGAGGATGTCCGCATTTTTGACGGCGATGTTGCCAAAGCGGAGGAAACCGACGGCTCGACCCGCGTGATCGATATGCCCGAGGAGCAGGAGGATGACGAGGACGACGAACCGCGTAAAGGTCTTAACAGCGAAGCGGTCGGGTGCCTGGGCTCGATTATCTATGTCTTTGCGGTGCTGGTGATCTCCACGGTGCTGGCGTTCTACATTTACAAGGCGGCTGTGGATGTGACGGGCATCGGTCGTTCGACCATCAATATTGATGTCAATGTGCCCGAGGGCGCTTCGACAGCGGAGGTTGCCGAGCTGTTGAAGGAAAAGGGCGTGATAAAGGAGCCCTTCTTCTTCCGTGCCTATTGCCGCGTCACCCACGCGGACGGTTCGTTCCACCCCGGTGTCCATACAGTATCGGCGAATATGGGCTATGACGGCATTGTGGATGAGCTTCAGACACTGGAAATGCGCGACACGGTGACAGTGACGATCCGCGAGGGCTCGACGATCGATATGATCGCCAAGCAATTGGAGGAATACGAGGTCTGCACCGCGAAGGATTTCTACACAGCGCTTGCGACCTATAATTTTGACGATTACGATTTTATCGCCGAGCTGAGCGAGGCGGAGCGCGCCGACCGCGTGTATCTGCTGGAGGGTTATCTGTTCCCCGATACGTATGAGTTCTATCTGGACGCCTCTCCCGAAACCGCTATCCGCACGATGCTCGACAACTTCGGCAAACGCGTGGATGCCGATACCCGCGCCTCGATCAAGGCTTCGGGTAAAACACTCAATGAGATTCTGATCCTGGCATCCATCGCGCAGATGGAGGCGGGTGAGGAAGAGGATATGCCGCGCGTTATGCGTGTTATCCGCAACCGTATAGAGGATCCTGCGGCGTTCCCGTATCTCCAGCTGGATTCGACGGAGGACTACCTGCTTAATCTGTTGCCGATGGGCGGCGTAGAGATCGTGGATACGGCGTACAATACGTATGAGCGTCACGGACTTCCCGTCGGTGCGATCTGCAACCCCGGTCTGGCGGCAATCAACGCGGCACTCAATCCGTCCACAGAGCCCGAGATCGTGAATTGCTATTATTTCGCGAGTATCGTGGAAACGGGCGAAACCGAATTCTTTGAAACCTTTGAGGAGCACGAGGCGTGGTGTGTCGAGCACGGCGTCGGTATGTATCAATGATGAAAACACCAATTGAAGTGCTGTCTCCTGCGGGAGATGCCGACCGCCTGGATGCCGCACTGATGTACGGCGCGGATGCGGTGTATTTAGCGGGCACGTCGTTCGGTATGCGAACGGCTTGCAAGAACTTTGACGGCGATGCGTTGCGTGCCGCTGTTGAACGGGCACACGCGGCGGGAAAGCGCGTATATGTGACCTGCAACACCTTGCCGCGAAACGACGAGCTTGAGCAGCTTCCGTCGTTTTTGGAGCAGGTGGATGACAGCGGCGCGGATGCGCTGATCGTTGCCGACATCGGCATCCTGCCGCTTGTCAAGCGTTATGCACCGCACTGCCACATTCACGCCTCCACGCAGCTTGGTGTTGTGAATTATGCCACGGCGAATATGCTTCACGATATGGGCGTGTCCCGCGTGGTGCTTGCCCGTGAGCTGTCGCTTGAGGACGTGGCAACGCTTCGGGCAAAAACACCGAAAACACTTGAGATCGAGGCGTTTGTGCACGGCGCGATGTGTATGGCGATCTCGGGACGCTGTATGTTCTCGTATTATCTTGCCGGTCGCGACGCAGGCAGAGGAGATTGCTCCCAGCCGTGTCGGTGGGGCTATGAATTCATCGAACCGCACCGTCCCGACCGCGTGATGAGCGCCGAGGAGCACGGTAAGGGTACCTATCTGTTCAACGCCAACGATCTGAATATGCTCGGGTATATCCCACAGCTTTACGAAGCGGGTATCACCTCCTTCAAGATCGAAGGACGTGCCAAAGCCCCCTATTATGTGGCGGTGGTGACCAATGCGTACCGTCAGGCGGTGGACGGCTATTATGCCTCGGTCTTTGATCCGAATTATCAGCCGCCTGCGTGGGTGCTCGAAGAAGCAAACAAGGTCAGCCACCGACCGTACAGCACAGGCTTTTATTTTGGACAACCGACGCAAAACAACGCCTTCGGCGGGTATGTGCGGTCGTATGAGGTTGCCGCTGTGGTGACAGGCTATGAAGACGGACGCTTGCTGTTGCGTCAGCGCAACCGCTTCTTTGCGGGAGACACGCTCGATGCGCTGATTCCTTCTCAGCCGCCTATGTTGCTTACGGCAGAGGATCTGCGCGACGGCGAAGGAAATCTCATCGAAGCGACACCCCATCCCGATATGGAGCTGTCGATCGCGTTTGACCGACCGCTTCCCGTCGGCTCGCTTTTGCGCAAGGAGCGAACCGAAGACATCACGACGGCGTGATTCTGTTTTACTCGATTACAACACTCCTTTTCAGGGCATACTGCCTTGAAAAGGAGTGTTTTTTATGCGCAGAAGGCTGACGGCGTTGATAGCGGTTTTGGCAGTGGTGCTGACCGGACTGTGTGTTCGGCTGTATGGGTTGATGGGCGGCAGTCTGCAACAGGCGGCACAGCAACAGTCCACCCGACGCGAAACGGTTGCGGTGTCACGCGGAACGGTCTACGATCGCTATTTACAGCCGCTTGTGAACCGCACGTATCGCAAGCAGGTGACAGTGGCGCCGTTTGCGGACGGTGTGACATTGATGGAGCGTACACTCAAGGGTGCCGAGCGGCATCGGGTGATGGCATTGCTCCGTCGCGGAGAGTGTGCGACTGTTGTGTCGGACACCTGGTTGTCACCGACAGTCGGTGTGACACAGCTTCGTGTGCCGTGCCGTTATGAGCAGGATGCACTGGCGTGTCACGTTGTCGGGTATACGGACGGGGAGAATAACGGTGTGAGCGGGATGGAAAAAGCCTTCGATGAGGTGTTGGAGGCTTACCGCGGAGAAGCAAGTGTGGTGTATGCTGTCGATGCGCTCGGGCGCATCATCGACAGTGCGGACCTGCAGTTGACCAATACGCTTTCGAACGCCGCAGGGGGGATCGTACTGACGCTCGATGCTCAGATCCAGCGCATTGCTCAGCAAGCTGTGTGTGAGTATCTGGAGCGCGGTGCGGTGGTGATCACGGATGTCGCAAGCGGGGACGTACTCGCGTCGGTGAGCGTGCCTGTTTATGATCAGAATGCGGTTGAACAGGTGCTGGACGATGCCCGTGCACCGTTGCTGGACCGCACAAGAACAAACTACGATCTCGGTTCGGTGTTTAAAATCATCACCGCCGCCGCGGCATTGGAGCAAGGTGTTCCGACCACGCAAACGTACCGCTGTGACGGCTTTGTCGAGGTGGATCAGCACCGCTTTCACTGTCACAATCCGCTGGGGGACGGCGAACAGACCATGACACAGGCTATGGCGAATTCGTGTAACTGTTATTTCATTCAGCTGGCACTGGATATCGGCGCCACCGCTGTGTACGATATGGCGGTGAAGGCGGGATTTTCCGATGCGCTGACATTGGCAAAGGGGTATGTCACGCCGACGGCGGTGTTGCCGTCAAGACGGGATCTCAGCGCCGATGCCGCTCTTGCGAATTTTGCAATCGGTCAAGGGGATTTGCTTGCAACGCCTTATCACGTGGCAACGCTGGTCGGGGCGGTGGCTTCGGACGGCGTGAGGCATACGCCGTCGCTGTTTTACGGTACGGTGGATAAAGAGGGGGAGTTGACAAAAGCTCCCGGGCAGGCAGAGGCGGGCAGGTTGTTTTCATCTGAAACCGCCGCACAGCTTCGGTTGATGCTTGAAACGGTTGTGAAAGAGGGTACGGGTACGGCGGCGTCAACATCCGAGCGCACCGCGGCAGGGAAAACGGGAACGGCACAGACGGGATGGGTGCAAAACGGGCAAGAGGTCGTGCAAAGCTGGTTTGCGGGGTATTATCCCGCCGAGGATCCGCAATATGTCATAACTGTTTTGTCGGAAAACGGCGGCGTGAACGGCAAAACCGCCGCCCCACTGTTTGCAAAGATCGCCGATGAACTGTTTTATGCGGGTCTTGCGGAATAACGGTTGACAAGTGTCTTTTTTTGGAGTATACTATTGCCGATATGTGAAAAGCAATGACGAAGAAGAACCGACAGTTGCTGTCCCAGAGAGAACCGTTCGCGATGCAAGGGCATCGTTCGGCTGGAAAACGGTTTGACAAAAAGCACGGTCGGGGGCCGCTTTATGAGCTCTGCGGTGAGGAATCGCGGCGTAACCCCTGCGTTAAAGGGAAGAAAAGCGGTCGCTGTGCAGAACAGCGGCAATTTGGGTGGTACCACGGAAGCTTCCGTCCCATTGTCGGGACGGGAGCTTTTTATTTTTTTACAGTTGTTATGTATTCACCGAAAGGAGATCAACACTATGCAATGGACAGGACTCAACGAACTGCGTGAGAAGTACCTTGCCTTCTTTGAGAGCAAGGGACATCTGCGCCTGCCGAGCTTTTCGCTCGTGCCCAACAACGACAAATCGTTGTTGCTCATCAACTCGGGTATGGCACCGATGAAAAAGTATTTTACGGGTGAGATCACGCCGCCGCGTAAGCGCGTGACCACCTGCCAGAAGTGCATCCGCACGCCCGATATCGAGCGCGTGGGCAAAACGGCACGCCACGGCACCTATTTTGAGATGCTCGGCAACTTCAGCTTCGGCGACTACTTCAAGCACGAAGCCACGGCGTGGGCGTGGGAATTCTGCACCAAGGTGCTGGAGCTTCCCGTAGACCGCATCTGGATCTCGATCTATGAGAACGACGACGAGGCAAAGGATATCTGGGTGAATGAGGTCGGCGTTGATCCGTCCCACATTGTCCGCCTGGGCAAAGAGGACAACTTCTGGGAGCACGGCAGCGGCCCGTGCGGTCCCTGCTCGGAGCTGTACTTTGATCGCGGCGAGCAATACGGTTGCGGCGATCCCAACTGCGGTGTCGGCTGCGAATGCGACCGCTATGTCGAGTTCTGGAACCTCGTGTTCACCCAGTTTGACAACGACGGCAACGGCAACTATTCGCCGCTCGAGCACCCGAACATCGATACGGGTATGGGTCTTGAACGCCTTGCCTGCATTATGCAAGGTGTCGGCAACCTTTTT
This sequence comes from Oscillospiraceae bacterium, assembly GCA_015065805.1. Lineage (GTDB taxonomy): Bacteria > Bacillota > Clostridia > Oscillospirales > Acutalibacteraceae > RGIG1959. Next base: position 22,419 of record SVPN01000018.1, read on the forward strand.
GAGGTCGATACCGTGCAGAACATTATGAAGCACATCAGCGCCATCGCGGGCGTGACCTACAAAGAAAACGAAAAGACCGACGTGTCTTTGCGCGTGATCACCGACCACATCCGTTCGACGGTATTTATGATCGGTGACGGCGTGATGCCCTCCAATGCCGGCCGCGGCTACGTTCTGCGCCGCCTGCTCCGTCGCGCGGCACGTCACGGTCGCTTGCTCGGCATCAAGGAGCCGTTCCTTTTCAAGGTGGCGGATACGGTCATCGCCGAGAACCACAGCGCGTATCCCGAACTTGCCGATAAGCAGGATTTCATCCGTACACTGATCGAGAAGGAAGAGGAAGCCTTCGGTAAGACGATCGATGCGGGTCTGTCGGTGCTGGATTTTATGCTGTCCGAGATGCAGGGCGATACCCTGTCGGGCGAGAATGCGTTCAAGCTGTACGATACGTACGGCTTCCCGCTGGATCTCACCCGCGATATCTTAGAAGAAAAAGGCTTCTCGGTCGATGAGGATGCGTTCAACGCACTGATGGTCGAGCAACGCACCCGTGCACGCGATGCGCGTAAGGATGCAGGTGCGGATGCGTGGAAGGGCAAGGCGGCGGTGATCGAGCAACTCGATGCCAATGACTTTGTCGGTTATACGACACTCGAAACCAAAGCGACCGTTAAAGCGATCGTGCGTGACAATGAGCTTGTGGACAGCATCACCGAGGGTGACGAAGCCATCGTGGTGCTGGATGTGACGCCGTTCTATGCCGAGAGCGGCGGTCAGGTCGGCGATGTCGGCACGATGACTGCAGAAGGCGGCAACTTTGAGGTGTTTGAGACCTTTAAGGGCACCAACGGCGTGTTTGCGCACGGCGGTGTTCTGCAGACGGGCGATCTGCGCGTCGGCGATGCCGTGACGGCAACCGTCAATGCACAGACCCGTGCCGCGACGATGCGCAACCACACGGCGGCGCATCTGTTGCAGGCGGCTCTCCGTCAGGTGCTCGGCACGCACGTGGAGCAGGCAGGTCAGCTGGTGGACAGCGGCAAGATGCGTTTCGACTTTACCCATTTTGTAGCGATGACGGCAGACGAGATCGCGCAGGTGGAAGCGCTTGTCAACGGCTGGATCCTCGAGGCGATTCAGACCGATATCCGCGAAATGCCCATTGAGGAAGCGAGAAAATTAGGTGCTATGGCACTGTTCGGTGAGAAATACGGCGATATTGTCCGCGTGGTGAACGTTCCCGGCGTGTCGGTCGAATTCTGCGGCGGTACGCACGTCAGCAATACCGCTCAGCTCGGCTTGTTCCGCATCGTGTCTGAATCGTCCGTTGCGGCGGGTGTCCGCCGCATCGAAGCGGTTACGGGTGCCGGCGTGCTGGCAATGATCGACCGCTATGTGGCACAGCTTTCCGAAACCGCGCAGATCATCAAAGCGAACACCCGCGACGATGTGCCGCGCCGTGCCGCTCAGCTGGTTGCCGAACAGAAGGAGTTGCAGACAAAGCTCAGCGAGGCCGAGGGTAAGCTTGCCAAGGGTCAGCTCAAGGACCTGCTCGGCAACACCACCGATTTCAAGGGCATCAAGGTCATTGCGACGATGCTCAAGGATATTACGAACGATGCACTCCGTACGCTTGTAGACCGTTGCCGCGATGACGAGAACCTGATCGCTGTCATCGCCGGTGTGAACGAAAAAGACGGCACCGTCTCCTTCTGCTGCTATTGCGGCAAGGCGGCGATCGCCCGCGGCGCACACGCCGGTAACCTCGTGCGCGAAGTGGCCGCCATCTGCGGCGGTCGCGGCGGCGGCCGTCCCGATATGGCGATGGCGGGCGGTAAGGACATCACCAAGGTGGACGAGGCGCTGTATGCAATTGATAACATCCTTGAAACGATGATCAAGGAGGCGTAAGGATATGGATTGCCTGTTTTGCAAAATCGTCAACGGCGATATCCCCAACAACACCGTGTATGAGGATGACACCGTGCTGGCATTTTATGACATCGATCCGAAAGCACCCGTACACGTGCTTGTGATCCCCAAACAGCACCTCAGCGGTGCGGCGGCTGTGACCGCCGACACCGCCGCGGTCGTCGGACATATCTTCGAGGTGATCCCGCAGATCGCGCAGAAGTTAGGGATCACCGATTTCCGCGTGGTTACCAACAACGGTATGGATGCGGGACAGACGGTCGGGCATCTGCATTTTCACATTCTCGGCGGTCGCACTCTCGGGGAGATGGGTTAAGAATCAATGAAATATATCATAACGGATCTGGAATGGAACGGTGCCTTTTCCAAAAAGGCGCACGGCTATTTCAATGAGATTATCGATGTCGGCGCTGTCGCCTTTGACGAGGATATGCGCGAGATCGGTACGTTTCACCGCACGATTAACCCCGTGATCAGCAAAAAGCTGTCGTCGGTCGTTAAGGAGCTGACGCACATCACGCAGGAGGAGCTTGAAGAACACGGCGGCACCTTCGACAGCGTGATGGCGGCGTTTGCGCAGTGGGCAGGGGAGGACGCGGTGATCCTGACGTGGAGCAACACCGACGTGCTTGTGCTTGTGGAGAATTTCAGCTTCTTCAAAAAGAAGCCGCACATCCCGTTTATGGCGTATTATGCCGATGTTCAGCCGTATTGCCAGCGGCGAATGGGTGTGGACACCTCTCAGCAGATGGGGCTGTCCCGTGCGTGTGAGCAGTTGGGCATCAGTGCCGAGGAAAGCGAGCTTCACCGTGCGTTGGATGATGCCAAGCTGACGGCAAACGTGTTTGCGACGCTTTTTGAGAAGGAGAGCTTTGTGCCGTGCGTCCGTAAAGCGGATGAGGAGTTTTATGCCCGTTTGCTGTTCAAGCCGACGTATATCAACGATATCGATTCTCCGCTGATCAAGCGCAGTGACCTGAGCTTTGCGTGCGAATACTGCGGCAAGAACCTGCACCGTAAGACCAAATGGGGCTTTCGCGGCAAGCAGTTTATCGCGGAATTCGTGTGTCGGACGTGCAAAAAGACGTTTACGGCGCGTGTGCAATACAAGCAGACCTTTGACGGATTAGAGGTCAAGCGCCGTTTGCGGGAAAAGCTTCCGCCCGAAGATAAGAAAGAACCGACCGAAACAACAGAATGATACAAAAAACGCTCCTTACAGGGGCGTTTTTTTGTGCATACGATTATTGACTTTTTCTCTGAATGGTTGTATACTTATTACAATCTTTTCATTTTTTCGACCTAAGGAGATGACGCTGTGCAGGCTCTCAAGGAACGCATTCTTCGTGACGGCGTTGTGAAGCCGGGAAACGTGCTGAAAGTGGACAGCTTTCTGAATCATCAGATGGATGTGATGTTGTTTGACGAAATGGGCGCGGAGTTTTATCGCCGCTTTGCTCAGGAAAACATCACCAAGATCCTGACGGTGGAAGCATCGGGCATCGGTATTGCGTGTATGGCGGCAAGACATTTCGGCGTGCCCGTCGTGTTTGCCAAAAAAACGCAGACCTCCAACTTAGATCCCGAGGTGTACGAAGCACCCGTCCATTCCTTTACCCACAATAAAGACTATAAGGTGCGCGTCTCCAAAAAATATTTGTCCGCGGAAGACCGCGTGTTGCTGATTGACGATTTCCTCGCTAACGGCGAAGCACTTCGCGGCTTATCCTCCATTGTCGAACAGGCGGGTGCCACGCTCTGCGGAGCGGGCATTGCCGTTGAAAAAGGCTTCCAGGACGGCGGCAAACAGCTTCGCGAAAGCGGTATGCGTGTCGAGTCACTTGCCATCATCGAATCGATGGATGACAACAAGATCGTGTTTGCGTAATTTGGAACGGGCGGAGCGATCCGTGCGTTCTGAAAATAGAAAACCCAAGAAAACAGGAGGAAACAAACATGAAAAAGCTTCTGGCACTTCTCTTGGCAATGGTGATGCTGTTTTCGTTCGTCGGTTGCGGCGGCAGCGGCGACAACGGCGGGGAATCGTCTGACCTGAAGGTCGGCTTCATTTTCCTGCACGACGAAAACTCCACCTATGACAAGAACTTTATCGATGCGGCTGTGGCGGCGTGCAAGAACACGGGCGTCACGATGGTGCAGAAGACCCAGATCCCTGAGTCTACTGCGGCATACGAGGCTGCAAAGGAACTGATCGAGGTTGACGGCTGCGATGTGATCTTCGCAGACAGCTTCGGCCATGAGTCGTTCCTGATCCAGGCGGCAAAGGAATATCCCGATGTGCAGTTCTGCCACGCTACCGGCACGCAGGCACACACCGCGGGCCTTGCCAACTTCCACAACGCGTTCGCACACATCTATCAGGGCCGTTATATGGCGGGTGTTGTTGCGGGTATGAAGCTCAACGAGATGATCGATTCCGGCAAAATCACCGCTGACAAGGCGAAGATGGGTTATGTCGGCGCGTTCACCTTTGCTGAGGTTATGTCCGGCTATACCTCTTTCTATCTCGGCGCAAAGTCGGTTTGCCCGTCTGTGACGATGGACGTCAAGTTCACCGGCAGCTGGTACGACGAGCAGCTCGAGAAGCAAGCGGCTCAGGCTCTGATCGACGGCGGTTGCGTCCTGATCAGCCAGCACGCGGACTCCATGGGTGCTCCGACGGCTTGCGAGAACGCGGGTGTTCCCAACGTTTCCTACAACGGCTCCACGGCGGTTGCTTGCCCTGAGACCTTCCTGATCTCCTCGCGCATCAACTGGATCCCCTATTTCGAGTATATGATCAACTGCGTCAAGAACGGCACGGCGATCGATACCGACTGGGCGGGTACGCTTGAGAACGGCGCTGTTGCGCTGACCGATCTCGGCAAGAACGTTGCTGCAGGCACGGCGGACAAGCTTAAAGAAGTGGAAGCCGGCATCAAAGACGGTTCCATCAAAGTGTTCGATACCAAGAATTTCACCGTCGGCGGCAAGGAAGTCACCACCTATCTGGCGGACGTTGACACCGATGACAAGTTCACTCCCGACACTGAAGCGATCAAGGACGGTTATTTTGACGAGTCTGCTCATCGCTCGGCACCGTATTTCGATCTTCGCATTGACGGCATTACGCTGCTTGACGAGAACTACGGCTAATAGTGATTAACACCAAGGCGGGGCAAACGCTGCCCCGCCTTGTGTGTATTTCCGTTGTGCTGAACCATCTGTCAGTCCTCCTGACAGATGGTTGAACACAACACGAAAAAAGGAGGAAGCGATATGGCGAAAACGGCGGCTTTAGAGCTGAAACACATCACCAAGACATTTGGCTCGGTGGTGGCAAACAAGGATGTCAGTCTTACCGTCAACAAAGGAGAGATCTTGTCGATCCTCGGTGAAAACGGCAGTGGCAAAACCACCCTGATGAATATGATCTCCGGTATCTACCATCCCGATGAAGGTCAGATCTTCATCAACGGGGAAGAAGCGGTCATTGCATCGCCGCACGATGCGTTTGACTACAAGATCGGTATGATCCATCAGCACTTCAAGCTTGTCAACGTCTTTACCGCCACGGAGAATATCGTTCTCGGTCTGGAGGAAAAGGGAAAATTTGATCTGAAAGCTGCCGAAAAGCGTGTGCGCACGATCTGTGAGCAGTACGGCTTTGAGCTGGATCCCAAAAAGAAGATCTATACGATGGCGGTTTCGGAAAAGCAGACCGTTGAAATCGTAAAGGTTCTGTATCGCGGTGCGGATATCCTGATTCTGGATGAGCCGACCGCCGTGCTGACACCGCAGGAAACACAAAAGCTGTTTGCGGTGCTTCGCCGTATGCGTGACGACGGCAAGGCCATTATCATCATCACGCATAAAATGCACGAGGTGCTGTCGTTGTCCGACCGTGTGGCGGTGCTTCGCAAGGGTGAATATATCGGCACAGTGAAAACCGCCGAGACCACCGAGGCGGAACTGACCGAGATGATGGTCGGTCAGAAGATCTCGCTGAATATCGAGCGCAGTGAACCTGTGGATCCTCAGCCGCGCCTGGAGGTACACCACATCAACTGCTCCAACCGCGAAGGTGTCAAGATGCTCGACGACGTGACCTTCACCGCCTATTCGGGTGAGATTTTGGGCGTTGCGGGCATTGCGGGAAGCGGTCAGCGTGAGTTGCTGGAAGCCATTGCAGGCTTGCAACGGCTGGATGACGGTGCGATCCTTTACAACAATCCGAAAACGGGAAAATCCGACAGCCTTCGTGATAAAACACCGATCCAGATCCATGAATTAGGCGTGCGTCTGTCGTTTGTCCCCGAAGACCGTCTGGGTATGGGCCTTGTCGGTAATATGGACCTTATCGATAATATGATGCTGCGCAGCTACCGCCGCGGCAAGTCCTTCTTTTTAGAGCGTAATGCTCCCAAAACGCTGGCGCAGGACATTGTGGATCGCTTGGCGGTTGTAACGCCCGGCGTGACGACTCCCGTGCGTCGGTTGTCGGGCGGTAACGTGCAAAAGGTGCTGGTCGGACGCGAGATCGCGGCTTCACCCACCGTGCTGATGGCGGCGTATCCCGTGCGCGGTCTGGATATCAATTCCTCGTACACGATTTACAATCTTCTCAACGAGCAAAAGCAAAAAGGCGTTGCCGTGATCTTTGTCGGTGAGGATCTGGATGTTCTCATTGAGCTGTGTGACCGCATTATGGTTATCGGTGCGGGACGCATCACCGGTATTGTCGATGCGCGCACAACAACGAAAGAAGAAATCGGTCTTCTGATGACCAAAACGACCGCAGAAGGGAGTGAGACACCGTGACATCCAAAACGATGAAAAAGCACCGCGAGCCGTGGCTTGTGATCTCCAAGCGCGACGATCTGGTCTGGTGGAAAGCGTGGCTCATTCGCGTGGCAACCATCCTTGTCGGCATACTGGTTGTCGGCATTCTGTCTATGACGCTTACGGGCGGCGGCTTTGCCAAGATTTACAGCACGATGTTTCGCGGCGCCTTCGGTCGCTTGCTGGAAGGCAACCTGATGATGGTGTGGCCGTTTTTTCAGAAAACAGCCATTCTGCTTTGCTTGTCCTTAGCGGTTGCACCGGCGTTTAGGATGAAATTCTGGAACTGCGGTGCGGAAGGACAGGCGCTTATCGGCGGTCTTGCTTCGATGGTTTGTATGATGAAGTTGGGCGGTACGGTTTCGGAATGGTTGCTTGTGCCGATCGTGATCATTTCCAGTATCGCGGCAGGTGCTGTGTGGGGATTGGTTCCCGCGATCTTTAAAGCACACTATAACACAAATGAAACGCTGTTCACGTTGATGATGAACTACGTGGCGACACAGCTTGTACTGTATTACATCAACATTTCCAGCGGTGGCTCGCAGGTCATTCAGCCGGTGCTGACGGGCGCTCTTCCCGTGATCGGCAATCAGAAATACCTGCTGAACATTCTCATCGTGATCGTTCTGACAGTGGCAATGTTCATTTATCTCAAGTACAGCAAGCACGGCTATGAGATTGCGGTTGTCGGTGAAAGTCACAACACCGCCCGCTATGTCGGCATCAACGTCAAGACGGTGATGATGCGCACGATGCTGATTTCCGGTGCTTTGTGCGGCGTTGCGGGTATGCTTCTTGTGGCGGGTACCGATCATTCCATCAACGAAAACACGGTCGGCGGTCAGGGCTTTACCGCTATTATGATCGCGTGGCTCGGTCAGCTCAATCCGTTTGTGATGGCGCTGATGTCCGCACTGGTCATCTTCCTGCAGCTCGGTACGGCTAAGGTCGCCAACGATGCCTTTATCAGTGATGCACTTTCGGGAATTGCTGTCGGCATTGTCATTCTGATGCTGGTCGGCTGTGAATTCTTTATCCGTTATTCCGTGAAAATCCGTCGCAACAGGAAGGAGGGGAAGGCATGATCGTTTCCTTTATCAGTAGCTCCATTCCTTTGGGTGTTCCGCTGTTGTTCGGTTCGACCGGTGAGATCATTACCGAGAAATCCGGTCACCTGAACCTCGGCATTCCCGGCATTATGTATGTGGGCGGTATCAGCGGCGTGATCGGCTCGTTCCTGTTTGAAAATTCGGGAGCACTGTCGCTTATGGAAAAAGGCGGCTTTTTCAACGTACTGATTCCGTTTCTGGCGATTATGATCCCGTTCCTTTCCGCTATCTGCGGCGCGATCCTGATGGGATTGATCTACAGCTTTATGACGGTTACCCTGCGCGCCAACCAGAATGTTACGGGTCTTGCGCTGACCACCTTCGGCATCGGCATCGGTAACTTCTTCGGCGGTTCGCTGATCAAGCTGACGAACACCGATATGCCTTCCATTGCGCTGACGCGCACCAGTAACTTCTTCCGCGCGAGCTTACCGTTTGCGGATGATCTCGGCTGGTTCGGCGAGGTCTTCCTGTCTCACGATTTTCTGACCTATGTGGCGATTGCCATTGCGCTGTTGGCGGAGTATGTTCTCAATCGCACGCGTATCGGTCTGAATTTGCGTGCGGTGGGCGAGAATCCCGCAACAGCCGACGCGGCAGGTATTAATGTCACCAAGTATAAATATGTGGCAACCTGCATCGGCAGTGCCGTTGCGGGTCTGGGTGGCTTGCAGTATGTGATGGCATATGCCAACGGTGTGTGGTCGAACGATGCGTTCGGCGATCGCGGATGGATGGCAATTGCGCTGGTCATCTTTGCGCTGTGGAAGCCGACAATGGCAATTTTCGGTTCCTTCTTCTTCGGCGCGTTGTGTAACGTGACATTTTATGCCGAGGGTCTTGGTACCACCAAGCAGCTGTTTTATATGCTTCCGTATGTGGCGACGTTGCTGGTGTTGATCATCACCAGTATGCGCAAGAAGCGTGAGCATCAGCCTCCCGAGGGTCTCGGACTGCCGTATTTCCGCGAAGAGCGGTAAAAAGCAATATAAAAACAAGTCCTTCTCAACGATGGTTGAGAAGGACTTGTTTTTATTATAACGTATCAGCCTTCGGCAAATGTAGGCGTGTTAGCGAAACGCTCGGCGTACTTCGCAGCGTATTCCTTGGCAAAGCCCTGCATAGCGTCCATTTTCTTTTCCATATCGGCAACCAGCTTCATCTGTGTATGCGTGCGAAGCAGGTTCTGACCGCTGTAGTCGGTGTGGAAGTAGACATCACCGTTGAGATAGTCGGTCAGGAAACGAACAGCAAGCTCATATGCCATCATTTTGGCGCCGATGGGAAGCATCTCGATTTCCTTTTCGGTGAGAAGGCTGTGGGTACCCTTGATAAAGCCCTTGGTAAACAGGCGGTATTTTTCGATATCCATTTCCACTTTGTCGAGGTTGGGCTCATCCTCTGCCGCGGCACAGGCTCCGCTTCGGACAGCATCACCGAAATCGTAAAGAGACGAACCGGGCATAACCGTATCCAGATCAATGACACAGATCGCCTTATCGGTATCGTTGTCAAACAGGACGTTGTTGATTTTGGTGTCGTTGTGCGTAACGCGGTAGGGAATGACACCGCTTTCCAGTGCATCCACGATCAGGTGTGCTTCATCGGCACGGGAAAGAAGGAAATCCACCTCTGCGTCCACGTCCTTCAGGCGACCTGCCTTGTCGTTGGCGATGGCTTCGCGGAAGGCTTCCACACGTTTGACGGTGTTGTGGAAATCGGGGATCGTTTCAAACAGCGTGGTGGCGTCGTAATCGGTCAGATACAGCTGGAACTCACCGAATGCACGCCCCGCTTCAAAAAAGTGATCACCGCTCGGAGCGATGTTGTAGGCAAAGGCATTGTCAATGAATTCGTAGGCACGCCAGAAGCCGGCTTCCGGACTTTCAAAATACGGTGTGCCGTCTTTAGACAGTGCAAAAGAGAGAACGCGTCTGGAATAGGTACCGTCGGTTTCGAGCATATGCTTTTTAATGTGTTCGGTGACATGGATGATGTTGTCCATCACGTGATACGGATCCTTGAACACGTTGGTGTTGATTTTCTGGAAAACGTACTTATAGGTCGATTCACCGTCGGACAGGATCACCAGATATGTCTGGTTGATCAGACCCGCGCGGATCGGTTGGTGCTCCACATAGTCGCCGGGAAGAACAAAATGCGATACAACAGATTGAATAAGCTTCTTTTGCTGCACAATCGGGACCCCCTTATAACATAGTTTGCTTTCAGTGGGCTCACTCACTTCACTATATTATACAACATATGCGGCAAAATATCAAGAGAAAAAATAAAAACGGGTCTGTTAAATTCAAAAACAGACCCGTTTCAGATTGGTTTATGCGTTTTTCATACGGTAGGAAAGTGTCATCAGACTGTCGCCGAGATGTACATTCTCGACAATGCATCCCGGGTCATCCACACCGATATCGTAGTGGCTGAAATTCCAGAACACGTGGATGCCGCTGTTTTTGAGACGGTCCACATTGGCCTTTGCCGCGTCATAGGGCACGCAAAGAATGGCAAGTGACGGCTTATGTAAACGGCAAAACTCCTCAAGTGTCGCCATATCACTGACCGTCAGATCGCCCACGCGTTGACCGATCACATCCTGTGCGGCATCAAAGATCGCCGTCAGGTGGAAGCCGCGCTGTTCGAAATCAAGGTGGTTGGCAATGGCACGTCCGAGATTGCCCGCACCGATCAGAATGGCATCGGCGATGCGGTCAAGTCCAAGAATTTTTCCGATCTCGTCGTGAAGCTGTTCCACCAGATAGCCGTAGCCCTGTTGACCGAATCCGCCGAAGCAGTTGAGATCCTGACGGATCTGGGAGGCGGTCAGGCCGAGGATGGCGGACAGTTCACCCGAGCTGACGCGGACAACGCCCTTTTTGAGGAGCTCATCCAAAAAGCGGTAGTAGCGAGGGAGTCGGCGGATCACCGCCAAGGAGATGTCGTTCGATCTGGACATACATAACCTCTTTCTCAGTTCTTGTTCTGCTCACGTGTGTAATCCAGCAGACCGCCTGCGAGCAGCATATCGATCTGACGCTGGGAGAAGCCGCTGCACAGCGGGATGGTTTTGCCGGTCGTCTTGTTTTCGAGCACGATCGGTTCGCCGTTTTGCAGCTTTTCGCGGATATTCGGCAGGCAAAGTGCATCACCGAGGCTGATGGCATCGTAATCCGCTTCGTTTTCAAAGGTCAGCGGAACAATACCGGCGTTGATGAGGTTTGCCACGTGAATGCGGGCAAACGATTTCACGATGACCGCCTTGATGCCGAGATACAGAGGAGCCAGTGCCGCATGCTCGCGGGAGCTACCCTGACCGTAGTTGACACCGCCGATGATGATGCCCTTGCCGGCTTGCTTACAGCGGGCGGGGAACTCCTCATCGCAACGGGTAAAGCAGTGTTCGGAGATGGCGGGGATGTTCGAGCGAAGCGGCAGGATCTTGGCGCCTGCGGGCATAATGTGGTCAGTGGTGATGTTGTCGCCGACCTTGAGAAGCACGTCTGCCTCGATACTGTCGGCAAGAGGTGCTGTCTGCGGGAAGGGCTTGATATTCGGACCGCGCAGGATTTCCACGCTGTCCATTTCCGCTTCGGGAGCGGGTGCAAGCACCATATTGTCGTTGATCAGGAACTGCTCGGGCATCGCAATGGCGGGAGCCTTGCCCAAGGTGCGCGGATCGGTCAGCACACCTGTCAGAGCAGAAGCCGCGGCAACCTCGGGGCTGACCAGATAGACCTGACCGTCCTTGGTGCCCGAACGGCCTTCAAAGTTACGGTTGAAGGTGCGAAGCGAAACGCCGTTGCTGTTGGGAGATTGACCCATACCGATGCAAGGACCGCACGCACATTCGAGAATACGGGCGCCTGCCGCGATCAGATCGCCCAAGGCACCGTTTTGTGCAAGCATATTGTACACCTGCTTGGAGCCGGGGGCAATGGAGAGGCTGACGTCGGGATGCACGGTCTTGCCCTTGAGGATCGCCGCCACCTTGAGCATATCGGACAGCGAGCTGTTGGTGCACGAACCGATGCAGCACTGATCCACCTTGATCTCGCCGATTTCGGCAAGCGTTTTGACCGCATCGGGGGAGTGGGGGCAAGCCGCCATCGGCACGAGTGACGAGAGGTCGATGTCGATCACTTCGTCGTACACCGCGTCCTCATCGGGCTGAAGCGCAACCCAGTCCTCGCCGCGACCCTGTGCTTCCATAAATGCACGGGTGATCTCGTCGGAGGGGAAGATGGAGGTGGAAGCACCCAGCTCTGCACCCATATTGGTGATGGTGGCACGCTCGGGAACGGTCAGGGTCTTAACGCCCTCGCCGCCGTACTCAATGATCTTGCCGACACCGCCCTTGACGGACATACGGCGAAGCACTTCCAGAATAACGTCCTTTGCCGCAACCCAGTCGTTGAGCTTGCCTGTCAGGTTGATGCGCACCATCTTGGGCATCGTGATGTAATATGTGCCGCCGCCCATCGCCACGGCAACATCCAGGCCGCCTGCGCCGAACGCCAGCATACCGATGCCGCCGCCTGTGGGGGTGTGGCTGTCCGAACCGATCAGGGTCTTGCCGGGAATGCCGAAGCGTTCCAGGTGCACCTGATGGCAGATGCCGTTGCCGGGACGCGAAAAATAAATGCCGTGCTTTTTGCAGACCGACTGGATGTAGCGGTGGTCATCGGCATTTTCAAAGCCTGTTTGCAGGGTGTTGTGATCAATATAGGCAACCGAGCGCTCCGTCTTGACGCGGGGTACACCGATCGCTTCAAATTCCAGATATGCCATCGTACCCGTGGCGTCCTGCGTCAGTGTCTGATCGATGCGCAGACCGATCTCTTCACCGACGACCATCTTGCCGCTGACAAGGTGATCGCGGATGCATTTTTGTGCTAAAGTCAAACCCATAGGTATCACTCCTGATAAAAAAATACGATATTCGATTTATTATAGCGTAAACACCCCCTTTTTGTCAATGAAAAAAGCGCAGAAACATCATCGAAAGGGGAAAAGAATTCTTCTGCCATTGCGAAAAAAACACTTGTGAATTGCTGATAGAAATGGTATACTTAATTAAATATCTTGTTTTTACATAATCACGCGCACATCGGGCTACGCTAACAGCAAAGAGGAGGCGCGGTTTATGAAAAAAACAAGATTCGGTATGCTGAACAATGTGTCGCAGGAAGCGGAGGCGGCAAGGGAAAGCATCCTGTTGCATTCGCAGTTCAAAGATCTGGTGGAAACCGGCTCGGTCACGACATTCAACGGTCAGCATATGATCTATTGCCTGACCATCATCGGCCAGATCGAAGGGCACTATGCGTTGAGCCCCGACAACAAAAGCACCAAATATGAGCACGTTATTCCGCAATTAGTGGCAATCGAAGAAAGTGAGTCCATTGACGGACTTCTGATCCTGCTCAATACGGTCGGCGGTGATATCGAAGCCGGTTTGGCACTTGCGGAGCTGATTGCGGGAATGAAAAAGCCGACGGTGTCGCTGGTGCTCGGCGGCGGGCATTCTATCGGAGTCCCGCTGGCGGTATCGGCAAAAAAATCGTTTATTGCACCGTCCGCCACGATGATGCTTCATCCGGTGCGGACAAACGGGATGGTGCTCGGCGTACCGCAGGCGTTTTCGTATTTCCGGAAAATGCAGGAACGCATTGCGCGGTTTGTCACGGACAATTCCAAAATGTCCTTTTCGCGCTTTGACGAGCTGTGTATGGAAACGGACGAGCTTGTCACGGATGTCGGTACGGTGCTCGAAGGGGAACAGGCGGTCGCCGAAGGGTTGATCGATTCCCTCGGCTCACTGTCGGATGCATTTGAGGCATTGTACGAGATGATCGATCGGCAGGTATAAACGGCGCGCAGGCGCCTTACATAGGAAACTGTATCCACATAGGAGAGAAAAATATGGCTACCAAAAAACAAAACGGAACAAAACAGGAAAAAACAACGAAAAAGAAACCTGATACAACTGCCAAGAAGGCTGCTCCTGCACCGCAGGAGGAATCCAAGCTTCGCATCGGCAAGCAGGGTGCGGCGGTCATTTTGTTTGCCGTGTCCTTGCTGATCCTGTTTGCGGCGCTGATTCCCGCTCCCGAAGCCGCACTCTGGAATGCGTTGCACGTCGGCTCACTGGGCGTTTTCGGCATCTGTGCATATGTCGTGCCGATTATGCTCGGCTGGATCGCAGTGATGATGGCGATGGACAAAGAGGTGAAAGCCATCGCGAAAGCCGCGTGGATCTTCGGCGGCGCAATGCTGTTGTTTGATGCCGTGCTGGAGGTGTTCGTCTCGTCGGTGAGCGGCTCGTTCTGGAGTGCGGTGGCAATGGCGTTTACACGCGGTATGGCACTGTTTGCGGACGGCGGCGTGAACGGCGGTGCACTGGGCGCGATCATCGGCTGGCCTATTGAATATCTGCTGGGCGATGTCGGTGCCAAAATCACGCTGATCCTGTTGCTGTTTGTCATCGTGATGCTGACAACAGGCTCTACGTTGCTGTCGCTGTGGAAGCCTGTCAAAAAGACGGCGGATTTCACCCGTGATAAGATCCGACGTACCCGCGATAAGATCGACGATGCGTTGGATGAAGCGGAGACGGAGGTTGAGGCAACTCCCGCGCCCGGAGAAACCGCAGGACATCAGCCGCGTTCGCGCATTGATGTGGAGCTCGGAGACGGGTATCCCGAAAGCAAACCGGCGCAGGATCCCCGCAGTCGTTTTGAAGATGCGGTCGAGGGTGTGCAGGAAGAGCAGGAACGCCCTCAGATCCGCATTGACGATATTATCGGGCGTGCGATCGACAACAAAGAAGCGCATACCCCGACCGATGCCGCTCCCGAAGATCCTGCTCCGGGTATGACACCGCAGGAGGTGCGGGAAGCAGAAGCGGAAATGGCAAAAGAGGTGGAACAGGCCGAGCAACCCAAGGAAAGCTATACATATCCGCCGCTGTCGCTCCTGAGTCGTCCGAAGGCGGTGGATGACCGTATGGCGCGCGAAGAAATGCGCCAGAATTCCGAATTGCTCGTGCAGACACTCAAAGAGTTCGGCATCAGTGCCAAGGTGATCGACATTTGCCGCGGACCGTCCGTCACGCGGTATGAGCTGCAGCCCAATGCAGGTGTGAAAATCAGCCGCATCACAGGGCTTGCGGATGATATTGCTCTTCGTCTGGCAACCACGGGCGTGCGTATTGAAGCGCCCATTCCCAATAAGCCCGCCATCGGCATTGAGGTGCCTAACAAGGTGCGTGGCTCGGTGTGCCTGCGTGAGCTGATCGACAGCGACGATTTCTCGTCGCAACCCAGTCGCCTGACGGTGGCACTCGGTCGCGACATCAGCGGTCAGGTGGTTACCGCCGACCTTGCTTCTATGCCTCACCTGCTGATTGCGGGTACCACCGGTTCGGGTAAATCGGTGTGCACCAACTCGATGATCCAGAGCATTCTGTATAACAGCTCGCCCGAAGAGGTGCGTATGATCCTCATCGACCCCAAACAGGTCGAATTCAGTATGTACAACGGCATTCCGCATCTGCTTGTTCCCGTTGTCACCAATCCGCGTAAAGCGGCGGGTGCACTCGGCTGGGCGGTGACGGAGATGCTCAACCGCTATAACACCTTCACGGTGACGGGTGTGCGTGATATCAAATCGTATAACAAGCTTGCCAAGGAGCGCGAGGATCTGCCCACGATGCCGTTGATCCTCATCGTCATCGATGAGCTGTCCGACCTGATGATGGCGGCGGGCAAGGAAGTGGAAGATGCGATCGTGCGTCTGGCACAGATGGCGCGTGCGGCGGGTATGCACCTGGTTATCGCGACTCAGCGTCCGTCCGTGGATGTCATCACGGGTCTGATCAAGGCGAACATCCCCAGCCGTCTGGCGCTGACGGTGGCATCGGCTGTTGATTCCCGCACCATTCTTGACACGGGCGGTGCCGACAAGCTGCTCGGTCGCGGCGATATGCTGTTCCATCCCGTCGGTATTCCCAAGCCCATCCGTGTGCAGGGATGCTTTGTTTCGGATGATGAGATCGCGGCGGTTGTCGAGTTCCTGAAGACCTCGTCCTCCGCGCAGTATGACGAACACGTTGTGGAAGAGATCGACCGTCAGGCGGCGGCGACCGACAAAGCGGATACCAAAGGCGGAGATGCCGATGATGACGATACCACCGATCCGATGCTCGCGCAGGCGATCGAAGCGGTCGTGGAAGCGGGTCAGGCGTCAACCTCGTTGCTTCAGCGCCGTCTGCGTGTCGGCTATGCGCGCGCAGGCAGACTGGTGGATGAGATCATGCTGCTTACCGATGAGCTTGAGAAGATTTATCCTGATGAAGAGCACAAAGCGCTCTTTTCCGAATTCAGAGCAAAACTTGCAGAGGCCGAGGCTCTTACGGA
>SVPN01000019.1 GCA_015065805.1 Oscillospiraceae bacterium
ATGATCGTATTCAGCTAAAAACAAAACTGACTCCGCTCGAACAACGAAGTCAGTTTGCTTGTTAAAACTTAATATTACCTGCCATAGGGGTGTTTTTGTACTGTCCGCACAAATTGGGGCAGTTCATTATGCATCGGGAGCTTTTTTGTGTTTCTTACTTGCAAGCCGCAAGGATGAGCTTGGTCAGCTCCACGGGAGGCACGATCACGCCGTCCTTGTAGACGCGCATATTGCCCGAAGCGATCTCGTCGATGAGAATGACTTCGCCGTTGTTGTAGCCGAACTCGAACTTGATGTCCCACAGATCCAGACCGATCTTCTTGAGATCGTCCGCAACGATCTTGGTGATCTTGAGGGTCTGCTCCTTCATGCTTTCGAACATTTCGGGGGTCATCACGCCGAGAGCCGCAAGACCTTCACCGGTGACAAGGGGATCACCCTTCTCGTCGTTCTTGAAGGTGCATTCCACGTAACCGCCCTCAAGCACGGTGCCGTCCGCGATATACTCGCCGTAGCGGCGGATGAAGCTACCCGTTGCCACAAGACGGCAGATGACCTCCAGACCGTGACCGAACACGGTGGCGGGGAGGACTTCCATCGTGGCGTTTTCAATGTCAGCGCTGACATAGTGGGTTTTGATGCCGGCGGCTTTGAGAAGCTCAAAATAGTGGATGGAGGTTTCTAAGTTTGCCTTGCCGATGCCCTCAATGGTCAGACCGACGGCGTTTTCGCCGGGATCAAACACGCCGTCTTTACCGGTGCAATCGTCCTTGAACTTGAGCAGTACATTGCCGTTTTCAAGCTCATAAACATCTTTGGTTTTGCCTTCATACAGTTTTTTCATAAGAGGTAATCTCCTTTACGGAAAAATTCAATGGATACATTTTATCACAAAAACCGCAATAGTACAACTGCCAAACACAAAAAAGTTTGTCGAACAAGCAAAAAAGTTTTGGTCATCTTGCCGACGGTGTCGGAATTGCGCAAAAATCCGCAGATAACAGAATTTTCACCTTTTGCACGCTTCTTCGCGAGGTTTCTCCGTTTTTCTTACAACGAGGTCATTGTTGTATCAAAATTTTACCATTTATTGGTAAAAATCTGTTGCCAAACTCTTGCATAATTTACCAATAAATGGTAATATCTTCTTGCAGAGAACAGCAAACTACAACATTGACCGGAGGTAACAAGGATGATGGAAAAACAAATCAAGGTATTAATGGCCGACAACAGTGAGCAATTCGGCAAGCCGTGTGCGCAGGTGATGCGATCCAAGGGGCTGGATGTTCAGCTTCTTCCCAAAGACGGACGGCAGCTGCTGGATACCATCGTGCGGGAATCGCCCGATGTGGTGATTATGGATGTCTTTCTTCCGCGGCTGGATGCCATCGGCGTGATGCGCGAGGCGACCAACCGTTGCCAGGGGGAACGTCCGCATTTTATGGTGATGTCGGGATTTGACAACGCGGATCTCGAATATGAGACGATGCGGGCGGGAGCGGAATATTATTTCCTGAAGCCGTTTGATGCGGCGGATATGTCCGAGCGCATCATCAGCCTGTGCCGCAAACGTGCGGATGTGCCGCGTATTGATCGCCTGAGTCAGAATAATGCGAGCAATCTGGAGATCCGCGTGACCGATATCATTCATCAGATCGGTGTTCCCGCCCATATAAAAGGGTATCAATACCTGCGCGATGCGATTCTGATGGCGATCGAGGATGACGGGATCATCAACGCGGTTACAAAGCGGCTGTATCCCGCTGTCGCCAAAAAACACGCAACCACGTCATCGCGTGTGGAACGTGCCATCCGTCACGCCATTGAGGTGGCATGGGACAGAGGGGATGTGGATGTGCTCAATTCCTATTTCGGGTACACGATCCATAACGGACGGGGTAAGCCGACCAACAGCGAATTTATCGCGATGATCTCCGATAAATTCCGCCTGCAACTGAAAATATCGTAAAAATTACCCCCGAAGCCAATCGCTTCGGGGGTACTGAATTTCATTCAAAACAGCAGCAGGCTTTTTCGTAGCCCTGTCGGAGCAGTTCTTCCAAGTCACCGTTATATCCCTGACGGTTGTGTTCACTGATGGAGCTTGCGGAAGTGCAGGCGGATTTGTGCACTTTTTTGGAGTTGGTGTTGAGAATGTATGCGGCGTCATCGTACGGCACTGCGGGTAGGATGTCTTTGTTGAAGGTTGCTTTGCCGTTTGTGTAGTCGATGCGGACAAACGGCTGTACGTTGTAGCAGTACACAAAAAAGCAGATGCCCTCGCCGTTATCCTCCACCGAAAAGGCTTCCATTGTTACACCGCTTGCCAGGAGATTGCCCCCGTCAAAGACAGGCGTAACGCGGTACAGCACGTGGTTGCCGGTTTCGCGGATATAGTCCGCTACCATATTTTCAAACGGAAGCATACCTTCGATATTCAGGTAGCGAGTACCCGTGATCAGGTTGCAGGCGTTGGCATTTTCGCCGGAAAGCTGATATCCGATCAGGTGACAGCGGTTGTAGAGATACTTGCCGTCCACAAAATCGAACTTGACCGTCTGCCAGCCACTGGGCTTGACAGAGCCGATGCTGCCGCGCTCTTCGGTCGGCATCAGCTCGGGACCCAAGCATGCTACCGTATACCCGCACCGACCGAGCAGATCCTGCGGACTGTAATACTCATACGCAGATACCGTCATATGCCGCTGTGTAAACAGCGGCCGATTGTCATTGAGTGTGACATACGGGTCACCGCGGTATGCAGGAATATCGTCCGAGTCGATGTCGGGAGCCGAGGGGGTTATCGGTTGGCAGCCGACTGCCGGGAGGCAGAGCAGGACGCACAGGAGCAGTACCGAAATCCGACGGAGGATGGTCATACAGCGTCCTCCTTTTCATAGCGGTCTACGGTGATCCTATCGTGGGAGGAGCCTGCAAATTCCTCGGTGCAGACAAGCCGAAATCCCGTTTGAATCGGATCAAACGGGAAATAACGGTCTGCCGGATAGCGGCGGTTCCACCGATAGAGAAGCAGGGTATCGGGCGTGCTTTGCGGGAACTCGCCGTCCTCCACAAAGCACGCATCCGTCTCCTTCACAAGCTGTGCATAGTGCTCGTCGCCCTGCACGGGTGCGTTGGGCTTGAACTGCGCGGCAGAATACGGACTCATCCACAGTGTGATGCCGTCGCACGCACGGAGCATATGCTCTCGCAACAAGCGGTCTTTGCTTTGTCGGCGGGCATTGAACATCATCCCGCCGTTATCGTCCAGACAAGCAATCAGAATCATAGCGGATTACAAGCCGAACATATCGTCATAGTCGCCGTAGTAGGGATCATCTTCGAAATCACCGAAGTCACCGTAGTAGGGGTCGTCTTCGAAATCACCGAAGTCACCGTAGTAGGGATCATCTTCGAAATCACCGAAGTCGCCGTAGTAGGGATCATCTTCGAAATCACCGAAGTCACCGTAGTAAGGGTCATCGCCGTAATCGCCGTAGATGTCGCCGTAATCACCGAACAGCTCTTTGAGATATTCGGCCATCGCTTCCTCGTAGTACGGAGTATCCTCCAGGTAACCCAGACGGGTGCTCAGCAGGGTGCTTTTCAGACCGCTGAGGAGCTCCTCGGGAAGATTGGCGTTTTTCAGTTTTTCGACAAGGGGATCGATCGTCCACTCATAGCACCATTTGGCAACCTCAAGGGTGTCCGTGCCGTCAACCGTCTGCTCCTTGGAGGGAAGGGTGATATCGGGGATATCCTTGCCTTCTAAAAGGGTCATTGTATAGTCAAGACCCAGCAGTGTTTCCTCGTTGAATTGGGCGGATGTTTTGACGGAGTAGGTGTTGCTGTCTTTGGAGAGTGTGGCAACAAGTGCACCGGAACTACCGAGGTCCAGATCAAACGCGGAGAGCAGATCGCCCGTCGGGATCAGACGGATTTCGCCGCTGAACGCCTCGGTGTTCAGATCGCTCACGGTCAGCGAGCCGCAGTCCTTGTTGTTGACCAGCAACGAATACATACCGTTGAGGGTGCCGTTTTTGTCGGTCATCTCACCGTTGAGTGTGATCGTCGAAAGGCTGAACTGCGAATGAGTCGTGTTGCCGTCCTTGGCAGTCTTGTAGGAGAAGATGTCCTCGCCGTCGATCACCAGATCGCGACCGATGATCTCGTGCTTGCCGTTCACATAGGAGTTGTAGGTGAGGATATCGGTGTCGCCGTCAAGATATTTTGCGGCATCCTCCAACGATTCAAGAGCCTTATCAATGGAATCGCAAAGCTTGGTGTAATCCTCTTCACTGCTGTGACGGACGGTGAGCTCTTTGAGTGCCTTGTTGTCTTTGAGCATCACAAGGACCTCTTTCAAAGCATCGGAAAGCTCCGCCTCGGTGACGTGCAGGCTCAGCACGGTGCAACCCTGCTCCACGCCGTTGACAACATAGCTGTTGTCTTCCTTGGTGACGTTGTCAAACGAATTCACAAACGTTTTGAAGCAGTCACCGAGAAGCTCTGCAAGCTGCTCCTGATCCTGTTCGGAAAGAACAAAGGAGTCAGGATCAACCGCGGTTTCGTTCTCGCCCTTGATGTACAGATATTTCTCGTTGAGTTCTTTAATGCCGAAGTACAGATCCTGCGTGTCGGTATCGCCGCAGCATTCCAGCGACAGGAGGGCTTCCTCGCCGTAGCGGATGTCGAAAACGTATTTCAGCAGATTTCCCTTCATATGGGTATTCATATTGAAGGTGATGTCTTCGCTGATGACCGATGCCAGATAGGAATCCTCAGGGAACCAAAGCTTGAACGACTGATCGATGCCGGCACCGTCAGAGGGAGCGTTTACCGTACCAATCAGGCTGTCACCGGCATTAAGAAGCTGCTTGGTTTCGGTGAAGACCATATAATCCTGCGGGGAACCGAAGGCTTTGACGGAAGCACCTAAAATTGCGCTCCAGTTCAGCACGGCCACCAATGCAAGCACAGCCACAACCGCGATCACCGCGATGGCGATGCCCGGGCGTTTCTTTTTGGGTTGCACCTCTTCGGGAGCGGGAGAGGGATTGGGGTTGAATTGCTCCGAGGTAAACGCCGGTGCTTCTTCGACAGGAGCGGGAGCGGGATCTTGCGCGACCGCGGCTCCGCAATTCGGGCAGAACGTGACGCCGTCTGCCATCTCTTGAGAACAGAACTTACAGATCATTTGCATACACCATACTTTCTTTTTTGGGTTTATGGGATATATCATTATAGCACGTTCGTCAAAGAAAAGCAATAAGTTGTCGATTCTTTAACCGTACTATGTTGACAAAATTGGTTGATTTTTGTATAATAATCACAATACCAACGATTCCTTATGAGGTGATTTCTATGTGGTTTGACCAGTCTGTCGTGTATCAGATCTATCCGCTTGGCTTTTGCGGTGCACCGCTTCAAAATGATGGGGTTGCGGTGTTACGACTGCCGAAGATCAAAGAGTGGGTGGCGCATATCAAATCGCTCGGGGCAACCTGCGTGCTGTTCAACCCGCTGTTTGAGAGCGATGCACACGGCTACGATACCCGTGATTATTTCAAGGTGGACACCCGTTTGGGTACCAACGAGGATTTTAAGGATGTGTGCGCGTGCCTGCACGAAAACGGCCTGAAAGTTATGCTTGACGGTGTGTTCAATCATGTCGGACGCGGCTTCTGGGCGTTTCGCGATGTGCAGGAGAAAAAATGGGACAGCCCGTACAAGGACTGGTTTCACATTTCCTTTGACGGCAACTCCGCGTATAACGACGGCTTCTGGTACGAGGGCTGGGAAGGGCATTTTGAGCTTGTCAAGCTGAATCTTTGGAACGGCGATGTACGTGCGCATCTGTTTGAGGCGGTTCGCTTCTGGGTCAACGAATTCGGTATTGACGGTCTTCGCCTGGATGTGGCATATTGCCTGCAACCCGAATTTTTGTCGGAGCTTCGTCGCTTCACAAACGGTCTCAAACCCGATTTTGTGCTGATGGGTGAAACGCTTCACGGCGACTACAACCGCTGGATGAACGACAACGCCTGCCACAGTGTTACAAACTATGAATGCTATAAAGGGCTGTATTCCAGCTTCAACTGTGCCAATATGCACGAGATCTCTTACAGCCTGCACCGTCAGTTCGGTGCGGATCACTGGTGCCTGTACACGGGTAAGCATCTGCTGAGCTTTGTCGATAATCACGACGTGACCCGTATCGCGTCTATTCTGGAAAATGAGAAGCATCTGCCGCTGATTTACGGTATGCTGTTCGGTATGCCGGGTGTGCCGTCGGTGTATTACGGCAGTGAATGGGGTGAAAAAGCCAACAAATCCGACGGTGATGCGACATTGCGCAAATGCTTTGAGGCGCCGCAGACGAATGAACTGACCGCGTTTATATCGCGTCTTGCCGCAGTGAAAACGGCAAGTTCCGCGCTGTGCTTCGGCGGCTACAAGAATTTGGTGGTGCAACCCAATCAGCTGATCTTTGAACGCCGCTGTGACAGTGAGCGTGTGATCGTGGCGATCAACGCCGACAGCGCACCGTTTTACGCCCATTTTGATGCGGGATGCGGAACAGCGGTGGATCTTCTCACGGGTCAGCCGCACGATTTCGGCGGCGGCAGTGAGTTGGCACCGTATTCGTGTTATTTCTGGAAAACCGAGCGTTGACCCTGCTATAGTATATATCAACTGCAGTAAAGCGTTTTCGCAAAAGGAGAGATCGGCATGCTGGCATATTCTCCCGCGGTGTTCGCGGTGGAGGAGACTTATCAGATCATCGCTCTTGTGAAGGCACCCTGTCTGTTTTGGGTGCAGGTGGGGGACGGCGTATACGGCGATCAGCAAAACGGCGTGATGCGTTCGGATACCGAAGTGCATCGCGTGACTGTACCGATGAAGGTGCTCGACGAAGCGGGCAGCTATACGGTGCGCGTGAAGCCGGTCACGGAGCGCAAGCCCTATTTCACACAGACTGCCCGAGAGGAAGCGTACACGTTTTCGTTTCGCGCAGTTCCCGATAAAGGGAATATACGGGCGTATCACATTGCCGATGCACACGGCCTTGTCACAGAGCCGATCGAGGCCGCTAAAGCCTTTGGCGACATCGATATTCTGATTCTCAACGGCGATCTGATCAGCTATTGCGATCAGAAAGAGGAACTGTACGGCGTCTTTGCGCTTATGGACGCCATCACCAAAGGTGGGATTCCCGTGGTGTACGCCCGCGGCAACCACGACCTGCGCGGTCGCTTTGCCGAGCATCGCACCGCGTATACGCCGCTTGCAAACGGCAAGCCGTATTTCACCTTCCGCCTCGGACGCATCTGGGGGTTGATTCTCGACTGTGCGGAGGATAAGCCCGACGATCATCCCGAATACGGTTCGACCGTCTGTTGCCGTGCCTTCCGTGAAGAGCAAACGGCATTTTTGCAGGCGGTCATCGCACAAAAGGCATACGAAGCGGACGGCATTACAACGCGAGTGCTGATTTCGCACAACCCGTTCACGCACGTGAATCCGTCACCGTTCGATATCGAAACGGATCTCTATCGCGAGTGGGCGCGTCTGATCAAGGAGCACATCCGCCCCGATGTGATGCTCAGCGGTCATCAGCACCTGACGCAGGTGTTTCCCGTCGGCGGGGAATACGATCACCTCGGTCAACCGTGTCCGCTGGTGATCGGCGGCACCTATAAAGAGCATTATTATGCAGGTGCGGGCATCACGTTCACGGAAAACGGCTGGCGCATTATGTTCACCGATAGCCATCATCGGATCATCAGCGGATAATGTGGTTTATAATGAATAAACCACA
Source organism: Oscillospiraceae bacterium (assembly GCA_015065805.1). Taxonomy (GTDB): domain Bacteria; phylum Bacillota; class Clostridia; order Oscillospirales; family Acutalibacteraceae; genus RGIG1959. The sequence continues at coordinate 7,823 of SVPN01000019.1, forward strand.
CTTAGCAGTTTACACCCTATAAACCGATTTGTCAAGAAAAAATCCCCCGCAGTTCAATTTGGACTGCGGGGGATAGTATTGTTCGGTCAGTCTTTATTGAAATCTTCCATCGCCTTGACGATTTCGTCCTTCAGTGTCGGAATGGAGTCGCGGGTAGTCCAGCTGTACCAGTAGGTGTAGCCGCCCAGCGTCAGGGATGTGGGGGTCGCCATATAGCTGTAATAGCCGTTGACCTGATCCAGCGTGACGGTTTTCGCGCCCTTGAAGGTCGAGCGCATCCAGTGTGTCATCTCCACCAGGCTTTCGCCGGGGATGCCCATAAACTGATAATCACCCAGACGCAGGATGTTAAAATCCACCGTGCCCTTGCGCGCGGCAAATTCTTCATCGGTGAAGAAGCAGGTGCGATAGACAAACAACGGGGAATAGGTGGCGCGGTAACGGTCATCGATGCGGGATTTGACCTCGTAAGCAGGCATTCCCTTTTCGATGGCGTCGCGCATCGCGGCTTCGGCGGCTTCCTCTGCAAGACGCTTGGTCTCATCGTTCCATTCGTCGCGGGAATGCGGCAGGCTGTCGCGCATCGGGAGTCGGATCTCGTAGCGGGCGGTCTTGCAGTTGTCGGGATCGCCCATCGGTGCGCGGTGATCGCGGTAATTGTCAAGCAGAAATGCTGCGAATTCCTCGCCGATGCGTTTGGCTTCCGCGGCGGAGCTGTCATAGGTCACGATGCCCTCAAAGCCCTTTTTCATGGCAAGGTTCGCACACGGACCGTTGATGTACATCGCGGGTGCGTCAAATTCGCTTTCCATCACCTCGCAGAGATAGCCCGGCCAGTCATAGTTGTATTTATAATCGGCAACGTGGTGGGATTCAAACAGCACCGCCACATCGGGATGTGCCGCAAAGCGGGACATCGTGCCGATGATCTTGCCGCTTTCGTCTTTGAATACAAAGAGATAGGCGAGGGGATCGTTGGGGTTGTCAAAATAGATGGGGCTGTCAAACACAGGCAGATCGGGCTCGTAGCCGCGCAGGAGCATCCGACCGGGATCCTGCGAATAGGGCTTGCCGTTTTCGTCGTATTTCAGACCTGCCCACACCGTCACACCGCCGAGTCCGTGGACATATTGCTCGCGGTTGTAGGAGAATTTCGTACCGGCATACGCTTCCGATACCTCACAGGTAAAGGGAACGGCACGTGTTTTCATTGCATTGACCTCGTCGGCAACGCGATTTGAAATGTTCGTGATGACCTCGCCGAATAAGGTGTCCGCACCGGGAGCGGCGTGGATCTGCAGCTCGTGGAACCAGATGTTATCGGCGGGGATACCCGTCTTTTCGGAAACCTCGCGGCGGAACTGCGCGGTGGCGGGACGGGAGGTATCACCCGTTTCAAAGGCGGTGATGAGCACCTCGGTTTTATCGGTCTGAATATACAGCAGACGTGCGTGGAGCTCGGTGCCGAACGGCCAGTACGGCTCCCACGTGCCGCTCAGCGGCACTTTTGAAAACGAACATTTTGCCATGATGTATGTCTCCTTTGTATTGTAATATATGGTGTTTTCCAAAAGGCTTCCCCTTGAGGGGAAGCTGTCGCCGCAGGCGACTGATGAGGTGTTGTTGTACATAGCACGACGCATCTTTTGATGCGCGGGACGGGGAACCCGTCCCCTACGGTTCAGGATACCGCAACCGGTTCATCGTCGTCAAACAGATGCGGATCGCGCTGTAAATACGGGATCGTCAGATCCGCCATTTTCACGGCATCACCGAGGATGCACCGTGCATCGCCGAACTGTCCGTAGCTCACCGCACCGCCCGCAACAAAGATCGGTTCCATTTTGTCGTAATGCTCCGACGGGTCAACAACGGGATTTTCGGTGTGGTGGCGGTACTGCGGCACGGTGTGGGATACGCCGTTGCTGTCGATCACGGTAAAATCCTGCGTGGTGGCTTTGAGGCGGTTGGGGGTGTTGACCCATTCCTCCACACCGTGCAGATAGGTGTTGCTTTTGAGATTGCAACCAAGGAACAGGATCTGCGCCCTGCGGTCGTACAGCTTGCCCCAGCATCCGTTGCGCGGGCAGGGTGTGCGGGTCAGCTCTTCACCCGCTGTGTAGTCTTTGGCATCCTTGCCGTATGCTGCGACCGAATGCGTCGGATGAAGCGAGCGGACAACGCCCTCGCGCTTTAAAAACCGATTGGTCAGCAGTCCGACACACGACGGCTCGGTGCGCGAATCAAACACGGTATAGTGTTCGTTCATCTGTCGCCAGGTGTGGGTCGGCAGAATGAGCAGTCCGTTTTGCATATATTCGCACAGGGCGTCCAGTACCGTGTCGGCACCGCCCTCGACCTCGCCGATGGCTTTCATCGAGGAATGCACCAGAAGCGTGCCGTTCGGGTCAACGCCCATAGCGGCAAGGTGAGATTTCAGTTGATCTTTTGTGTACATAAGGCGGTCTCCTTAGAGTTTTAATTCAGTATACCACACTCTCCTGCATTTTTCTACCGTAAAAACCATTTTTTTGAAACCAATGGTTGATTGACAACCTATAGGGGATGTGGTATTCTATGGATAATCAAATTTTCAAGGAGGTGATGAACGTGACATTTCAGGTATACCACGATACAAAGCATAGAGCGGGTGTTGCGTTCATCATCGGCGGCGGTTGCCGTTGACCGTGCTTTTGGCGACACATCCGCACTGCGGCGGGTGTGTTGTTTGTTTTTTTACCGGCGGTTCGCACCCGTATTAACACAAAAACGGAGGCGAATCCCATGTCCATTACAATCCACTAACAGATCGCGGCACTGCGCAAGGCGCGCGGTGTCAGTCAGACAGAACTCGGCACGGCACTCGGTGTATCCCCGCAGGCAGTCTCAAAATGGGAAAAAGGCACATCCTGCCCCGATATTGCCTTGCTCCCTTCCATTGCCGCGTATTTTGATGTGACGGTGGACGAACTGCTCGGCTATAAATCGACCGATTGAAACCAACGGTTGATTGACAAATCCGGTTTTCCGTATTACAGTATATTTGAAAATATGTAAGGGAGGCGATGATTATGACAATTCTATACCGAATCGGATGTCATAAGGATCGCTCTCGGCGATTTTAAATTCATATTGTTGCCTGCAAAGCACATCCGTTCAGGGATGTGCTTTTTTTATTACAAAGGAGTGTGATGCCTTGAAACGATTAAAAAATATTTTACTGTCTATGGAACAAAACACCGCCACGTACCAAGGTCTGTATGCAGGGCCGTTGTCGGCGGTCGATCCCGCTTGCCCGGGGATGTTGCCGATCCCCGATGAAGATCCGACCTATTATCGCGGTCAGATCGGCTTCCATTTTACGGGTACGCACAAACGCGCACAGGATAAACCCACCGTGACCATCCGCATTCCCGCCGAATTGCTCGGCATTGAAGTCTGTACCGATGCCGCCGCGGATTTTTGTCTGCGCGCGTTCAAGCCCTACATCGACGCGCTTAATGCCGAGCTGTACAACCGCAACCGTCCCGACAACGAAAACGGCAAATACTATCTGTGCGAGCCGGGGGGTGAGATCGTTTTGCGAAATACCGCTTTTTTTGCGATGTGCCCGCAGAAGGATTACCAAAACGGTAACGGCACAACGGTCTATCTGTTACATGATGAGACCGCGATTTCTGCAAAAATGTGCCTGTGTATCCGCATACAGGTACAGCTTCCGAGACGCAAGCTTCGCAAGGTGGTGCAGATGCTGTGCCGTGATCTGCCTGATGCCGTGGAGCGAATGATCGCCGATTTTGATCGTGCGCGATTCGAGCAAACGCTTGCTCTTGCTGAGCGTCAGGCGGCGATCCGCGCGTGGCTCAAAGACAGCGACTACTGCGCGTTTATCGCGAACGGCAGTATTCTTCCGCGTGAGAAGGGAACGGATAAGCCGTTGAGGAATGCTGTGCCGTTTGAGTCGGCAGCTGACGATGAGATTGAGATCGCGGGTGTACGCGGTATGGGGATCCGAAAGGGTGTCACCGTTATCACGGGCGGCGGATATTCGGGCAAATCCACGTTGCTGGATGCCATTGCCGCGGGGATTTACGACCACGTGCTCGGTGACGGGCGCGAGCTGTGCATCACCGATCCGTCGGCGGTGACTATCTGTGCCGAGGATGGCAGGAGCGTCAGCCACGTCAATATATCGCCGTTTATCAAATGGCTTCCTAACGGCGATACGGTGGATTTTTCCACTGCACACGCCTCGGGTTCAACCTCGCAGGCGGCAAATATTATGGAAGCGATCGACAGCGGTGCAGGCTTGTTACTGATCGACGAGGATCGCAGTGCGACGAATTTTATGATCCGAGATCGCCGTATGAAAGAGTTGATCGTCAAAGAGCCGATCACACCGTTCACCGACCGCGTAAGGGAGCTCTGCACCGCACAGGGGGTATCGACGATCCTGGTCATCGGGGGGAGCGGGGAATATCTGTCGGTGGCGGATAAGGTGTATATGATGGAGGATTACGCTATCCGCGATGTAACGGCGCGGGCAAAGATGCTTTGCGATGGAGAACGTGCCGCCCCCGCACCGACTGTTTCGTGGGAACAGTCCCGCATCCTGTATGCGGATGGCTTTACCTCCTACCCGTCGGGTGTCGGAAGTGAGCGTCTGGAGGTGTCGGAGATGGGCTTTATCCTGATCGGCAATGAAGCAGTTGATGTGCGCGGATTGCACGATATCGTCAGTACACGTCAGCTTGATGCACTCGGCTTTATGCTCCGATACCTGATGATTACCAACAGCGATCACAAGCTTGATCTTGCGGCGAAGACGGATGCCCTGTACGGGAAGATCGATGCCGAAGGGCTGGATGTGATCTATTCCGCGTATTTCACCACTTGTGAGCGGTTTCTCGATCTCCCCCGCAAGCAGGAGCTGCTGTTTCTGATCAACCGTATGCGCCGCGTGCATTTTGTAAAGGGATAAAAGAAGGACTGTCACATTCATGAGAAGTCACATAACCGTTGTGCAAACAGACGGTGCATTACCATCACCGCATATCGTTCAACTGTTGTGTGATCTCCTTAACGGCTGTGTTCGCGTTTGCCTTGTTGTCGGCAAAAATATTGATCCACACACAGTCGTTGCTTCCGGTGCCGATGGTGAACTGATAGGTGTATTCTTGTCGTGTGCTGTAATAGTCGCAATCTGCCTGAAAACGGACGGCGGCAGTGTGATCGGCATCAAACACCGTCACCGAGGTGTAGCCGCCCGTTGTCGAAAAGAGGCGGTTACAGCCTTTTAAAACACCGTTATATTCAAACCCGTGTTCTGCTAACCATTCGGTATTATGTAGGATTTCCGCATTTGCGGTGTACCACTCCTGCAGCTCCGCAGGAAAGTCCACGCGGTTTTGCAGATGAGTCAGCACATTACCGCAAACGATCACGGCGACCGCAAGCAGCACGGCGACGACCAAGGCTTTTTTATTCATCAACGGCATCCTCCTTTTTGTCTGCACTTCGCACAAATTCCAGAATGTCGCCCGGCTGACAGTCCAGCACATCACAGATGGCTTCGAGCGTTGAAAACCGCACGGCGCTGACCTTGCCTGTTTTCAGCTTTGACAGATTGACATTTGCCACGCCCACGCGGGCAGACAGCTCGTTTAATGACATTTTGCGATCCGCCATCACACGGTCAAGACGCAGAATAATCGGCATTGCTATCACCATTCTTTACAAAGTTTCGTCAGCTTGCTGTTGAAGCTCGGCGCCGTACTTGAAAATGAATGCCAGCAACTGCAGCACAAGGAAGGCGACGATGAAGGAGAGGTCGGTGTTGAATTTGACCGTGTAATCCACGATGCCCTTGCTGAGAAACAGGGCATCAAGATCGTACATATTCAGAAGTATGTAATCAAGCACGGTGTTCAGAATACTCAGGATACCGCCGCCGATGAGCGTGACCCACGACAACCGCTTGAGCCGAATCGACACGGTTTTGTGAAACGGCTCGCCGTCGATCATCGGTGCCAAAATGCGGCGCAGGGTGTGAACGGTGTAAACAACATAACCGCAAGAAAGAAGTCCCGTAGCCGTGATCAGCAGGATGTTCGCTTTATGCGCAGAGGGATGTACCTGATTGTTCGCGACGGTAAAGGTGATGTTGCCGAGCGTGAGATCGGGTGCGAACGCGTCGAATTCAGAGACAGGAACACAAAGAGCGAGGATCGATATCAGCAAGGCGATTCCCGTAAAAACAAGTATACACCAAAAACCGATCTTGAGAAAGTTGTCCAGATGCGATGCGGTCTTGCTGAGCTTTGACATAGCAAAAACCTCCTGCTGTGATTTTTTATCTACATCATAGCAGGAGGTTTTATATTTGTCAACTAATATTTAACGTTTATCGTTAAATTTCTGCCCTTTACTCCACTTCCACTGTGCCGTCGTCCTTGACGGTGACCGTCATACCGTCCTTGACATAGGCGAGGAAGTCTTCGCCGAGGCTGTCGATGACGGGCATCGTCACGTCATCAAGCCACACACTGCTCAGCACGGCACCTGCCGCGGCAAGCGAGTCGATGGGCTTGGAGAACAGCATACACGCGGGCTGGCGGTGCATCGAGCACGCACAGTATAAAACGAGACCGCCCGTTGTCGAGCCGATGGTCTGCGGCAGGCACAGCGCCTTGCCTGCCATCTGCTTGCCGTAGAGGTCTTGGTTGTTCTGATCGCCGCAGGTGGCATTTTTGTCGCCGAATTGCAACGCCTTCTGGAAGGAGGCGAGCGTATTCAGACCTTCGTGCGAAACAACGGCTTTTGCGCTCACCGTACCGGGAGCGACCACGCGTCCTTTGAATACCTTCATCACGCCTTGCCTCCTTTCGTGATCTGAGCGAGGATCTCCTCGTCGGTGTAATACCGCGCCGTTGTGTAGGTGCGCAGTTTGTTCGATGAGGTGATGACGGGCATTTTGCCCGCGAGCGGATTGTTCATATACATCAGCGGGCAGATGTACGAGGTGATGACACCTGTTGCCTTCAGCCGTGCGGCGTACGGCGTTTTCTCAAACTCCTTGAGCACCGCTGTGGGAGCGGTGAAAACGGTGGGGATCAGCACCTTTTTGTTGCCGGCTTCCTTGAGAGACGCTTCCACCTTGTCCGTCCAGTCCTTGAGCTGTTGCAAGGTCATATGCGGGCACCCCATAAAGCACAGCTTCGGCTTTTGGTTTTCCTTCTTCCACATCACGGGATAGCCTTTGTACACGCGTTCAAGCTCGGCATCGTCAATGACATACACCTGCGCACCGTCCTTGATGAGTGCTTCGCCCAGCTCTTTGGCTTCGGGAGTGAGATTGTCGATGTGGTAGAGTCCGACAGCGCCGTTTGATGCAGTCGCCGCGCCGAAATCCTTGAGGTAGGTGCACGCGGCATCATCAAGCTCGGTGCCCAGCCACTTGTCAAGTCCCTTGACATACGGCACATCTTCCATCACCTTCATACCGATGGCGGAGCCGAGCAGCTGTGCTTCGGGCTTCTTGGCGGTGCGGATCTCCACGATCCAGCTTGCTTTTCGACCCTCATCGGTCAGCAGACCGAAATAGGGGACAAAGCCGACCACCGAGCCCATCAGGTCAATGAGCCCGGAGTTGCGGTTGCAACGTGCGCCGAGCACGGAGTTGGCGTACACGACGGCGGAGGATTCCGCCCAGGAGAGGATCTCGCCTTTTTGCGGCTTGTTGCCGACCTCGTCGAGATAGCACGCGCAGGTGAAGGCGTCCTTATCCATCAGGCCGAGCTTCTGAAGCTGTCCTTCGTAGAAGTCCTGACGGGAATACATAAAGTTTTTGAAGATGAAATCAAGCAGAAAATTCGACGGCACATTTTTATCCAGCGGACGGGGATCGGCCGAGAAGGTCTGCTGAGACACGGCGCCTGCTTCGATCAGCTCGTTCATCATCTCATACACAGGGCCGAGTGCTTTCAGGCCGAACGAGGTGACAAGGTGGTTGTGCTTGGAGGTAACGGGCACCATTTTGGTGGCGCCGAACAGCTCGCCGTACATCACGAGTGTTTTCATAACCTTGGCAAGCGTCTCGCCCTTTTCGCCGTCAAGAATCGCCTGTTGTTCTTTGGTCAGTTCCATTGCAGTTCATCCTTTCTTACAGTTTCATCACGACGTCCCACGCCTGCCAGATCACGTTGCGCAGGTTGCCAACCTTGCAGGCATCACCGATCACGTGCACGTGCTTGCTCTTTTTGGCAACGGGTGCGGGGTTGTAGCCGATCGACAGAATGACCGAATCGGTGTCAATGTCAAAGGTGTTGCCGTCCTTGCCTCTGACGGTCACTGACCCGTCATTGACACAGCAGAGTGCCGTTTCCAGATGCACGGGCACTTGATTGGTTTTGAAGAAATCGCGCAGGAAGCTGGTGTTGGCAAGGCAGATGCCCTTACCCGTGATCAGGTCATCCTGCATTTCGACGATGGTCGGCTTCTTGCCCTGCAGATACAGCTCGTAGGCGATTTCACAGCCCGTCAGACCGCCGCCGACAATGACCACGCGGTCACCGACCGTCTTGTTGCCGAGCAGGAAGTCGATCGCTTCCACGGCGGTATCCGCACCCTTGACGGGGATGGATTTCGCCACAGCACCCGTCGCGACGATCACCTCATCGGCATTGAGCGATTTCACATCGGTTACTGCCGTGTTCATCTTCACTTCAATCGGGTATTTGCTCAGCTCACGGATGTACCACGCGATCAGATCGCGGTCCTTCTCTTTGAACGAGGGTGCCGCCGCGGCGATAAATACACCGCCTAACCTGTCGCTCTTTTCATACAGCGTGACCTTGTGACCGCGCTTGGCGGCAAGAATCGCCGCCTCCATACCGCCGATGCCGCCGCCGATGACCGCGACGGTCTTGGCTTTTTTGGCAGGGGCAACATAATACTTCTTCGATTGCATCGTTTCGGGGTTGAGCGCACAGCGCGCCAGTCCCATTGTGTCGGTGAGATCCTGCGTGTTGGCGTGACCCTTGGAGGAGGAGAAGTTGAAGCAACCCGCGTGACAGCAGATGCACGGCTTGATGTCCTCAAGGCGGTCTTCGATCAGCTTGGTGATCCACTGAGGATCGGTCAGGAACTGACGCGCCACACCCACGGCATCGATCTTGCCGTTTGCGACCGCCTGAGCACCGACATCGGGTTCCATGCGGCCGGCGCACACAACGGGAATATCCACAAATTGCTTGATGTGTGCCACATCCTCTAAGTTGCAGTTTTGCGGCATATACATCGGCGGATGTGCCCAGTACCAGGAATCGTATGTACCGTTATCGGCGTTGAGCATATCGTAGCCTGCGTCCTGCAGATACTTCGCCGCTTTTTCGGATTCCTCCATATTGCGGCCGACCTCGGTGTACTCCTCGCCCGGCATCGCACCCTCGCAGAAGCCCTTCATTTTGGATTCCACGGAATAGCGCAGGGACACGGGGAAGTCCTCTCCGCACGCCTCTTTGATCGCGCTGACCACTTCGACGGCAAAACGGTAGCGGTTTTCAAAGCTGCCGCCGTATTCGTCGGTACGCTTGTTGAAGAAGGCAATCGAGAACTGATCCAGCAGATAGCCCTCGTGGACCGCGTGCACCTCCACGCCGTCCACGCCCGCATCGCGGCAGAGCTTGGCGGTTTTGGCGAACGCCTCAATGATCTCGTGGATCTGCTCCACCGTCATTTCGGGACATTCGATATCGTGTGCCCAGCGAGAGGGCTGGGGACTCGGGCAGGCAAGCTCGTGCGAGGTGTCAATGATCGGCTTGATCAGCGCGCGGGTGAATTTGTTCTTGTGAAGCGGTGCCACCAGCTCGGTGATCGCCCACGAGCGACCCATACCCGCGGTCAGCTGAATGAACAGCTTGGCACCCGTTTTGTGGATCTCGTCCATAAAGACCTTGAGCTCTTCAAACATCTTCGGGTTCTGCCACAGCCATTTGCCCCAGAACGTATCGCGAAGCGGCGCAATACCGGGGATGATCAGGCCGACATTGTTTTTGGCACGCTCTAAGAAGAAGTTCGCCGCTTCCTTGTCAAAATGACAGCCGCCCAGCTCAAACCAGCCGAACAGCGAGGTGCCGCCCATCGGGCACAGCACAATGCGGTTCTTGATTTCAATCTTGCCGATGTTCCACGGGGTGAACAGGGCATCGTACTTGTTGTTCATATCACACACTCCTTTGGTTTACAAAATCGTTCAAGACATAGTATACCACATAATGTTGAAATTTCAACAGATTTGCGAAATTGCATTTTTAAAATTGGTATGATATAATGACAATATATGTAGGTTACTCGAAAGGGGAAGATCCCGAAATGTCGCTTATTCTTCAAAACGGCAGACCCGCGGATGCCGATTTACGCGCGGATAAGGAACGCCGCTGTTACGATCTGCTCGATTCCCTGGGGATATCTTATCAGCGCATCGATCACGAGCGTGCCGATACAATGGAAGCGTGCGCCGCGATCGATGAAGCGCTCGGTGCCGCGATCTGCAAGAATCTGTTTTTGTGCAACCGTCAGCAAACGGTGTTTTATCTGTTGATGATGCCTGCCGACAAGCCCTTCAAAACCAAGGAGCTTTCCGCGCAGATCCAATCCTCGCGTCTGTCGTTTGCAACGGCGGAGCATATGGAGCAGTATCTGGATATCACGCCGGGCTCTGTCAGTGTGTTGGGGCTGATGAACGATCACGGCAATGCGGTTCATCTGCTTGTGGATGAGGATCTGCTTGAAAGTGAAACGGTCGGCTGTCATCCGTGTGTCAATACGGCAAGCCTGAAGCTGAAAACAGCAGACCTGTTTGAAACCGTTTTGCCGGCAATGCATCACACGGTGACAACCGTGAAACTGACAGGGGAGGGCTAACGGTGCTTTGTGAAAAATGCGGACGCCGTCAGGCAACGTGGGGAACACTTTGTGAGCATTGCGAGAAGGAACACGCCGATGCCGACCGTGAAAAGGATGTGTCGCGCATCATCGGTCGTCTGAAATGGTTCGCGCTGTGGATGATGGGCGAAATGCTGCTGACCGCGGTGCTGGGAACGATCGCAATGGTGTGTGTGAAGGCGGTCTTCTGGATTTCGCTGGTTTTGGTGGTGTTGGCGGTACTTTGCTTAACGCTTGCCGTGCGGGAATGGTGGCTGTGGCGCGGCTATGCATCGAAGCTGGAAAACGGAGAATTCCGACTGGTTGCCGAGGAATTGCTTCATCACCCGAAGGGGTACTGGAAGTGGGAACGGCGCAGTCGGTTTTGGAATACCCGTCGCCGCCGCACGGTTTTCGCCGGTACGATGCTCTACTTCTATGAATTATCGGATCTGAATGCGGAGTGCCCGGCACTGGAAGCATTTTTGAAGAACGAAGAATGATAACAGCCGTCACCGAGATTTGTACGGTGGCGGCTGTAAAATTTTTAAATCGTGTGCAATAAAAAGGACTGTCCGTGAATTACATTGGTGAAAGGGGTTGAGAAGGTGCTGACACTCTACTTGACGTCGGTAGCAGACAGTCACAACTCGCCCGCTTTGGATGCCTTGCTGTCCCGCATTGCCGCGGGTGACCGCGATGCGCTTGCACGGTTTTATGAGCAAACGCGCGGTGCGGTGTACGGCTATGCATTGTCGGTGCTCAAAAACGAGCAGGATGCGCAGGATGCGCTTCACGACTGCTATTTGCTGATCGTGCGCAATGCGGGGGCGTACAGATCCCAAGGTAAACCAATGGCGTGGGTCTTTACCATCGTAAAAAATATCTGCTTGCAGCAACTGCGTCAGCGTCGGAGAACCGACGGGGAGGCAAATGCGCAGGCATATTCCTTTGAGCTTTGTGAAGAGATGAACGCGGACGACCGCCTGACGCTTACGGCGTGTATGGAGCGGTTGTCCGACGAAGAGCGGCAGATCGTGGTGCTTCACGCGGTGGCGGGGTTCCGACACCGCGAGATCGCCAAAGCGATGTCATTGCCCTTGGCAACAGTGCTGTCCAAATATCATCGCGCTCTCAAAAAGCTCAGAACGGTTCTGGATAAGGAGTGATTCGATCGTGACAAACCGCAAACTGAAACAACAATTGCACGAGGCGTTTGAACACGCATCTCCAAAGACACTTCCGCAGGATGTGTTTGAGGCGTGCGTTCCCGGAAAAGAAACCGCAACCCCGCGCAAACGCACAGTCGCGCTGTGGCGACCGTTGGTTGCCGTGGCGGCGGTGCTGGCATTGGTGCTGACGGGCATTTTGCTGTGGCCCGAGCGCGCTGTCCCGACAGCTTCGATGAAGGTGTCGCTGGATGTCAACCCGAGCATTCTGCTGGAAATCGACGACAGCGAAAACATCGTGGCGGTCAATGCGCTCAACGAAGACGGTTCGGTTCTTGTCGGCAAGGATGAGTGGGCGGGAACGACCGTCGATGCCACTGTCGGTGCTCTCGTGCAGGCGATGGTGCAAGAGGGGTATTTGAACGATAACGCCAATTCCGTGCTGATCAGTGTGGACGGCACGGATGCGACACGTGCTGCTTCGTTGGAGCAGAAGCTTGCCGCAGAGGTGCAGACGCTTCTGGCAGACGGCGGCTTTGAAGGCGCGGTGCTCAGCCAGACGCTGTCCGCAGACGACGCTCTTCGTCAGCAGGCGGATGCTTACGGCATCAGCTACGGCAAGGCAACGCTGATCCGGCATCTTTTAGGGCTTGATCCGCTCAAGACTTTTGAGGAGCTTGCCGCGCTGTCCATCAATGACCTGAATCTCCTTTGCAACACGACCGCGATGCCCGGTATCCACGCCAGCGGCAATGCCAGTGACAAATCCTATATTGCTAAAGAAACGGCAACACAGACGGCACTTACACACGCCGCTCTGACCGCTGAGCAGGTTGCGATGCTTAAAACGGAGTTTGACTGTGAAGACGGCGTAATGTGCTACGAGGTCGAGTTTGTGTACAACGGCACCGAGTATGAATACGAGATCGATGCCACAACGGGTGAGATTCTTAAAACCGAATCCGAAGCGGAAGAATCGGACGATGAAGACGATCCTGACGATGTGTTTCCCGAATCCGAGCAAGCATATATCGCACCGGATGCCGTCAAAACCATCGTGCTGACGCACGCAGGAGTTGACGAAACGGCAGTTATCCAGTATGATTGTGAGGAGGACGTCGAAAACGGTGCGGCGGTGTATGAGATCGAATTCCGATGCGGTGACACGGAGTTTGAATATTGTGTGGATGCCGTAACGGGTGAGGTGCTTTCGGCACAAACGGAAGACGATCGCGACTAAGTATAATTACAGGCAACGTCGGTTACGGGGTAACCGACGGTTGTCTGTTTTCAGGAGGATGCTTATGAAAAAGATGGCAGTACTTTTGCTGACGGTGCTGATGCTCGTCACAATGCTCCCGACAAGCGTGTTGGCGTTCGATCAATACGTGGTGTACGAGGGACAGGCAGGTTGTCGCCTGACCGCTCTGCAGGTTTCCAAAACGCTCAATCCGTGGCTGATGTGGGATGTGACCTTTACTTCCTATTGCGACGGACGCGTGCTGGAAACCGCAAAGGATCACGCGCGCCTTATCGGGCAGTCGGTTGTCCCGACGTTTTCGTTTGAGGGTGACCGCGTGACCTTCAACGGCGAGGAGATCACCTCGGAGGTGACGGCGATCACCTTGCAGGCGGAGAATGAGCTGATCGTTTACGGCAACGGCACCCGTGCGGAGTATCAGGTGTCGGTAACGGAGGCGAACAACGGTATCCCGACGGTGCTGATCGATACCGACGGTGCCGCCATTCCTGATAAAATCAACTATGTCCAGACGAAAATCACGCTTTTAGGCTCGGAGATTTACGGCGGCAAGGATATTTATGCGGCGACGGGCGGTATCAAGCTGCGCGGCAACTCTACGTCACTGTATGACAAGAAACCCTACCGCATCAAGTTTGACAGCAAGCAAAACATCTTCGGTCTCGGCAAAGCCAAGAGCTGGGTGTTGCTGGCAAACTATCTGGATCCCTCTGCGATCCGCAATGAGATCGCCTACAGCTTCGGCGCGCGCCTGAGTGAGATGACGGCGCGTACAACGGGTTTCCGGGTGTATGTGCCCCGTATGCGTCCCGTGGAGGTGTTTCTCAACGGCGAATACCTCGGTCTGTACGATATGGGTGACCACGTGCAGGCGGATTCCACCCGCATCAACATTGATGAAAGCGGCGAGGATTTTGACGACAACGGCGTACAGCTTCATCCCGAGGGTAACGTCGGCTACTATCTGGAGATCGAGGATTCCTCCCGCGTGATTCCCGAATATGAAACCGAGGGTGCCGCCTATTTCATCATCAACAATTCGGGCGGTTATTCCAAGAACGAGCTGTATGTACAGGTCAAGGTGCCTGAGGTGCCTTCCGATGAACAGCTCGCCTATATCACGGATTACTTACAGACCGTCAACGATCTCATCCGCGCGCAGGACGAGCGGGTGTGGGAGTATATCGATATGGACGGCTTTATCGACTGGTATCTGATCAACGAGGTGTTCAAGAACACCGACTCCAACTTCCTGTCGAGCGTGAAGATGTTCAAGGATAAGGACAGCAAGCTGTTTATGGGCCCCGTGTGGGACTTTGATCTCGGCTCGGGCGCGGTTGCATACAGCAAGATCGAAAACCCCACGGGCTGGCGTACACGCGAGGACGAGCGTGCCGACTGGTATGTGAATCTCTTTGAGATGGAGTCCTTCTCCTCGGCAGTGGAAGCCCGTTGGGCTCAGCTCCACGAGGAGGGCATTCTGGAAGGCATCTTTACCGACATCGATCGCCTGAGCACCTATGTGGCGGATGCCGCGCATCAGAATTATGCCAAGTGGCACGACAACTATGTTGCAAACGCCAACGGCTCAGGCTGGCTGAAGGTTCCCGATATTCAGTTGTCCAACGATGACTGGGAGGTGCAACCCGACTACCTGCGCAACTATATGACGGCGCGTATTGCGTGGATGGATGAGCAGTTCGGCTATGCTCCCGCAAGCGGTACAACGCTCGAAGGTGAGGTTGTGATCCTCGGCGCTCCCGAATACCGTGAAACGCTGACGGCAAGCACGCTGGCAGTCAAGCCCTACGGTGCGTCCGTTTCTTATCAGTGGTACGCAAACGGCACGGCTATTTCGGGTGCGACAAGTCAGACCTACAAGCCTACGGTTGCGCAGGTCGGATCCACCATCACCGTCAAGGTGACAGGAAAGAGCTCTTATCGCGGTTCGCTGACAAGCGCAGGCGTTATCATCGATTACAGCGAAAAGACGACCGCCACCTCGCAGGTGCCGCCGTTGCTCTCCAAGACACACGACACCATTGAAGTCAACCCGCGTACGGGCTACGATGTCAGCATCGACGGCGGCAAAACGTGGCAGACCGAAAACGGCACATTCACGGGTCTGACCCCGAATACGCTCTATCGCGTGATCTATCGCCACAAAAACGGTATTGACGATTATCAGCCCGGTCTGTGGGGCAAACCGCTGTATGTGATCACCGATGTGGATCCGTCCGAACCTCCCGCACCGCCCACAGAGCCTGAGGATCCCGCCTTTGTCCCGGGGGATGTCGATGAGGACGGCGCGGTCAACACTACGGATGCGCGTGAGCTGCTGAAATACTTCATCGGTTCCGCAACACTCACGGAAAATGCCCTGCTTGCGGCCGATTACAACGCTGACGGCGACATCAACACCTCCGATGTGCGCGCCATCATCAAATCTACGATCACGGCATAAAGAAAGACCTGCCGTGTGAACGCAAGCCCGACGCAAACCTATCTTGCGTTTCACCGAAATCGGCTTTGTTGCGGTATGACAGCTGCTGCGACGGCGTTTTTCGGGAAATATGTGTTGTGCGGGAATCGGTTTAACGCGACAAAGTCTTCTTTTGATAGTACGGTCAACAACAGCCGCCTGCTGATAAAGCGGGCGGCTGTTGCTTTTACAGTGGATGTTTATTTGATTCAATCACTGGAATTTTTGTAAAGAGTGTGCTACAATGGATACAAAGCGAGGTTGGGTTTATGACGAAAATTATGTTTATCTGCCACGGCAATATCTGCCGTTCGCCGATGGCGGAGTTTGTGTTTGTACATCTGGCTCGTGAGCGGGGTGTGGGAGAGCGGTTTTCGGTGGCATCCTGCGCGACGAGCACCGAGGAAATCATCGGCGGCATCGGCAATCCCGTTTATCCGCCTGCAAAGCGCGAGCTTGCCCGCCACGGTATTTCCTGCGACGGTAAACGTGCCGTGCAACTGCGGAAAAGCGACTATGAGGCGTTTGATTATCTGATCTGTATGGACGATAACAATGTCCGCAATGCGTTGCGTATTTTGTGCAGTGATCCCGACGGCAAGCTCAGCAAGCTGATGGATCATACCGCGCGTCACGGGAATGTTGCCGATCCGTGGTACAGCGGTGATTTTGAAACCTGCTACCGTGATATCGAAGAGGGATGCAGGGCTCTGTTGGAAAAATTGGTGTAAAAGAAGGCTTTCCTTATGCAAAAATCCGCTCATACAATGGATATGTGTTCGGGCTCGGTGCTGAAAAAGATGCTGTTGTTTGCTCTGCCGCTGATGCTGTCGGGTATCATACAACTGCTGTTCAATGCCGCAGACGTGATGGTCGTCGGTAAATTCGCGGGAGAAAGCTCGCTTGCCGCAGTCGGCTCGACAACCTCGTTGATCAATCTGATGACCAATCTGTTTGTCGGCTTGTCCATCGGCGCAAATGTGCTTACGGCGCGGTATTTCGGTGCCTCACAGGATCGCGAGGTGAAGGAAACCGTCCACACGGCTATGACGCTCAGCTTTCTGTGCGGAATCGTGCTGACGGTCATCGGAATGCTCGGGGCACCGCTGATCCTGACCTGGATGAAAACCCCGCCTGAGGTGCTGGATTTAGCAGTGATCTATCTGCGCACGTATTTTATCGGTATGACCTCGACGATGGTGTACAATTTTGCGGCGGCGATCCTGCGTGCGGTGGGCGACACTGCCCGGCCGTTGTGGATCCTGATGGGCGCGGGCGTTGTCAACGTGTCGCTCAATCTGCTGTTTGTGATTGTGTTTCACTGGGGTGTGTTCGGCGTCGGTATTGCTACGGTGATTTCCCAGACCGTTTCGGCGGTATGCGTGGTGTATTGTCTGATGCGTGAAAAGAGTGCGATCAGACTTGAATGGCAGTCGTTGGGCATCAGGCGCGACAAATTTATCAAGATCACGCAGATCGGTCTGCCTGCGGGCATACAGGGCAGTCTGTTTTCGCTTTCGAATGTGGTCATTCAGTCTACGGTCAATTCCTTCGGTGAAATCGTGGTGGCGGGCAGTGCCGCCGCGGCAAATTTGGAGGGCTTTGCCTTTATGGCGATGAACGCGTTTCACCAGGCGGCGATCTCATTTACAAGCCAGAACATCGGCGCGGGACGTCAGGAACGCATCGGACGTATCGCAAGGACGGCGCTTGCCTGCGTAGCGGTGACGGCGCTGGCGGTAGGCGGTGTACTGCTGTTGTTCGGTGAACCGCTGTTGTATTTGTACACCAATAAAGTTGAGGTGGTAACGGCGGGACTTGAGCGTCTGTGGGTGATGGCGGCATCAATGGCGTTGGCAGGAATGATGGATGTAATGGTCGGCTGTCTGCGCGGACTGGGCTATTCGATTATGCCGATGATCGTATCACTCGGCGGTGTATGCGCATTGCGCCTTGTGTGGATCGCCACGGTGTTTCAATTGCCCGCCTTTCATTCCATCGGTATGCTGTATATTACCTATCCCGTCAGCTGGGCGGTTACGCTTTGTGCGCATATGATCTGTTACGTTGTTGTGCGACGAAAATTCTCTGTATAACCCGAAAGCCCCGTGATCGGTGTGGATCACGGGGCTTTTGTTATGATTGCTGTTCCAGTTGATGCTGCACATACAGAATGTGCGAAACGGCAATGATGATGCTGCGAAAAATGGTTTTTTCTTCGCTGTTGCGTGTGCCGATTTTTTCAACCGTGTCTTTGAGTCCGAACACAAAACAGACCATATTTTTCAGCTCGTCACAGAAATAATCATATGCAACGGGCGTGGGGTAGGTGGCTTTTTGCATCTGCAACAGCACCTTGATGTTGTCCATAGATACCACGTTTTTGGCAACGGCAACGAAAAACAGATAGGCAAGCTGTTCGGCGTGATACTGCTTTTTTATCGGCGGATCAACCAGCCCGAGCTTGACATAATTGCTCACCATCGAGGTGGTCAGCTCAGGGAATCCGAACGGCATCAGATAGCTGTTGATATACCGCACAGCCTGGTCCAGATACAGCCCGATGGGCGGCAGTTCCCGATAGGCGGGAAGATGCAGCTCTCTCAGTTCGTCCTTGTTCATCCGACGATCACCTTGCAGAATTTCTTCTTGCCGCGACGAAGCACGATGCCGTCCGCGGTTACCTCAAAGGTTGCCTTGATGTCGGCGACCTTTTCACCGTCCACGCTGACACCGCCCTGCTCCACAGCGCGGCGCGCTTCGGATTTGGAGGGAACAAGCCCCGATGCGACAAGGAGCGAGAGGATGTCGGTCGGCTCATCCGCAGGGAGCGTCACACAAGGCATATCTGCCGCATTGCCGCTGCCGAACAGTGCGCGTGCGCCCTCCTGTGCCTTGACGGCTTCTTCTTCACCGTGCACCAGCTTGGTCAGCTCAAAGGCCAAGATCTCTTTGGCAGTGTTGAGCTGACTGCCTTCCCACGCATCCATTTCGTTGATCTGCTCGAGCGGCAGGAAGGTCAGCATACGCAGGCATTTGAGCACATCGGCATCCGCCACGTTACGCCAGTACTGATAGAAATCAAACGGTGAGGTCTTGTTGGGGTCCAGCCACACGGCACCCGACTGCGTTTTGCCCATCTTCTTGCCCTCGGAATTGAGAAGCAGAGTGATGGTCATTGCATAAGCATCCTTACCAAGCTTGCGGCGGATGAGCTCCGTGCCGCCGAGCATATTGCTCCACTGATCGTCGCCGCCGAACTGCATATTACAGCCGTACTTCTCGTAGAGAGCGAGGAAGTCGTAGCTCTGCATGATCATATAGTTGAACTCAAGGAACGACAGACCGCGTTCCAGGCGTTGCTTGTAGCATTCGGCAGTCAGCATACGGTTGACGCTGAAATGGGCGCCTACATCGCGCAGAAGCTCAATGTAGTTGAGCTTTGTGAGCCAGTCGGCGTTGTTGACCATCAGTGCCTTGCCGTCGGAAAAGTCGATAAAACGGCTCATCTGTTTTTTGAAGCATTCGCAGTTGTGCGCGATGGTTTCGGTGGTCATCATCTGGCGCATATCCGTGCGCCCCGAGGGGTCACCGATCATTGCCGTGCCGCCGCCGATAAGAGCGATGGGACGGTTGCCCGCCATCTGCAGACGCTTCATCAGGCACAGCGCCATAAAGTGACCGACGTGCAGGCTGTCCGCCGTCGGGTCAAAGCCAATGTAAAATGTCGCTTTGCCGTTGTTGATCATTTCCTTGATCTCGTCCTCGTCGGTGACCTGCGCGATCAGACCGCGTGCCACCAGTTCTTCGTATAATGTCATAAGAAAAGCCTCCTTGTGGATGAGTCAAAAATAAAAAAACTCCCGTCCGATAAAGGACGAGAGTGCATTCCCGTGGTACCACCTTAATTCGTCACCGTCTGCGGTGACCTCGATCGCGCGGTAACGGGCGCATCCCGTCGCAGCCTACTGCGCGCAAAGCGGTTCGGTGCGAGGCTCGAAGGTGTATTCGCAAAGAGCTTTTGTGCGCCTCTCATCAGCCGGCAACTTTCTGTTCAAAAGGGGGGATCTTTGCTACTTGTCCTTGTCACAGCCTGAAATATTGCCGCTATTATACCGTTTTTTACGGCAAATGTCAAGAAGAATGCGGATTTTGGTTGTATTTTTTAAAAGAATATGGTAAAATATAATGAAATTGTCTGCAAATTAAGACAGACAAAGGAGGAAGACGATATGAAACAGCTTTTCAAGCGCTTGACGGCATACTTGCTGGTTGCGGCAATGCTCGTCATCCCGATGCAGTTGTCGCCCGCGACGGTGACAGCGGCAACCGAGAACAAGCTTCTTGCGTATGTGCCGCTCGACGACCGTCCTGTTGTGGTGGATCGTGTCGTGTACGGTGCGCGTTCGGCAGGCTTTGACATTGTGCTCCCGCCGGATGCATCGCTGTATCAGACGCATCTTGACAACCAGCTTGTCAACAAAGACAATCCCGACACCAAGTACACCGATGAGCGCCAGGTCGGTAACGGCGAGGCGATCATGGACTGGCTTGAAGAGATGGAAGCGGACGGCTGTAATTATTACATCATCCATCTGGATATGATGTTCTCGGGCGGTCTTGTCGGTTCGCGCTATCCCGATACGCATTATGACACGGATGGCTACCTGAACATTACCGAACAGTTAGCGATTGCCGAGCGTCTGGCGGCGATCAGCGAAAAGCCCGAAAACAATGTGTACTATGTAGATACGGTGATGCGCCTTGCGTCTACCAGCAATTTCAAGGGCTATGAGGGCGCGATGTACGATAAGATCCGTGCATATGCCAAGCAGGCACGCTTTGACCTGGATGAAATCTGGTGGGAGACCACCGATTACCAGACGGCGTGCAATGTACTGACCCACCCCGAAGACAGTATTTACCGGTTTTACAACGTCGGTGACAACTGGGCAACGCTGGATACGATGGGGCTGACCGATGAGCAGATCAAGCTGTACAATCTTGCCCGCCAGCGCAAGATGCGTCTTATCAACTATATGATGCAGTATGCGCCGTCGTCGTATTACATCATCGGCGTTGACGATGCCAGCCCCGAGGTCACGATCCAGACCAACGATATCGATTTTATCCACGCCCGTATGAAGGCGATGGGCATCGGATATTCGCTGTTTGCGGATACCGACTCGGCAGGTCTGATGGCGCTGTCCCGTCTGGTGACCGATTACTACAACGACACACAGATCCCCGTCAAGGTCCGCTACTACGGCGATATGGCGGACAAGCCTGCGGACGGCTACGACATCGGCACACTGCGCACCAATGTGCAGTCGCACATCGAATGCGCCAACGGTGTGGTGACGGACGGTACAGGCGAGGTGGAGCTGCTGGTGCTCACCAAGATCAGTGATTCGCATACCATTCAGAATAACGGCTACAGCAGTGCGTATGTTTCGAATATCAACGCTCTTGTCAAGCAAGCACAAACCAATATTGCGAACAATGTTCCCACGATCATCGTGGATTGCTCGACGGAATCCAACTACCGCAGCTCCTGGGTCAAGGGGAACTCCGATTCAAGCTTTCTCAATCTGCAGGACGAGCTTTTGACGAAGGTTGAGATCACCAAGCTGCTCGGCTACTCCAACTGGAACACCGTCGGTAATACGCTTGGTATTGCGATCGGTCAAGGCATGGCACGCTACGGTTACCTTGTCAATGAGACGGCTATCACTGCCGCTTCGCACGAAGCGTTTCTGCAGGCGATGACCTACGCATATATGAAGGACATCACCTACAACGCGCGTAACAAAATGAGCGATTACACCTGGCAGTTCCAGTATTGGCTCACCGACAAGATCAATGTTCATAATAAGGCAAACGGTACGGCTCATACAAATATGAACTTCTATGCCTATATGTTTGAGGCGGACGGCAACAAGGACAGCGGCAATTGCGATTCGTGGGAGCTTTGCGACGGCGAGCATACGGTCAACAACGGCTTGACGTGGTGTATGATGATGGGGAACAACCCCACCGCCTACACCGGTTGCGGTCAACAGGTGCTCAACGCCATCAAGGCAGGTGAGATCTACACCGACCTCAGCGGTCGCGTGACATCTATGGGGATCGATAATGTAACGGTTGACAACTTCCGTTGCCCGTGGTACCGCCAGTTTGAGATCACGTTTGATATTTTTGTTACACTCCGGTTTTACAGTGTCGGCGAATTTGTGACGGGCGTTCCCGCGCTGGAAACGGTCTCGGTATTTGCGGACCGTGCGGCAGTGCAGTTCGGCGTTTCCTCGGTTATTGTCAAGGATATGAACGGTGCTGTGGCGGCAAGCGATGCGAAGGTCGGTACGGGCTTCACCGTCATTGCCGACGGCACGAGCTACGCGGTTGTCATCTACGGCGATACCGACGGCAACGGTGAGATCAATTCCGGCGATGTTCGCGGTATTATGAAAAATCTGCTCAGCGTTGTGACCTATTCGGCGGCGCAGAGTGAAGCGGCGGATCACGACGGTGACGGAACCGTGTCCAGCACCGATGCCCGTCGTCTGCTCCAGGATGTACTCAAAGCGTAAACAATATGCGGCAAAAACGGCTATCGGACGATAGCCGTTTTTCTTTTTTAAAAAAGCAGTTGTAATTTGAAGAATTTTTTGTTACAATAAACTTGTATAGATTTTTTGTGTAAGGAGAAATCGCTATGAAGCATTTTTGGAAAAGCGTGATTTCGTGTCTGCTTTGCGCGGCAATGCTGATGGTGCCCGTTTCGGGTGCCGAGACAACAACGGCATCCGCGGAAAATGCACCGATGCTGGCGTATGTCCCGCTGGATAACCGTCCGGTTGTGTATCAGCGTGTGCAGATGGCGGCAGGTGCATCGGGCTTTGATATCCGCGTGCCCGATGAAGAGCTGTTTATGACCAAGCTGGACGGCCAGGGCGGCACGGGCATCAATGGATCCCAGCACGGTGACGGCGCGGCCATTATGGACTGGCTGGAGGAAATGGAGAACAGCGGCTGTGACACTTACATCATCCACCTGGATCAGATGTTCTCGGGTGGTCTTGTCGGCTCGCGTCACCCTGACTCCGAAACGGTGACTCAGGAAGAGCTTGATATTATGGATCGTCTGCTGGCGATCTCCAACGATCCCTCCAACAAGGTGTACTACATTGATATCGTGATGCGCCTTGCCTCTACGGGCAGCTACAAGGGCTACGAGTCGGCGCAATACAGCGCTCTGCGTGAATGGGGCGCGCTCGACCGTCTGGTGATGGACACCAAGCCGTTTTTCACGACCGATTATAACACCTCGGTCGCTCAGCTTGATGCGATCGCGTCGAATTACCGCAAGGGTGCTAACGGCAGTACTCTTGCTTATAACACCTCGGCGTTGACGGAAGCAAACGTCAAAGAGTATCTGGCGTTCCGTAAGCGTAAGATGACGCTGATGAACCTGATGATTCAGTATATGAATCCTGGCACGACCTATCTCGTCGGTGTAGACGATTCGAGCCCGAATAAGAACATTCAGTGGAACGAGCTGATGTTCTTGGATGCTCGTGCGGATGTGATGGGACTCGACTATGTCCGTATGTCCGACACCGACTCCATCGGCTTGATGGCGGTGGCACGTTGCATCAACGACCGCTTCGGCGTGCGCCCGAAGGTGCAGGTGCGGTATTACGGTAACAAGGCGGACGCGACCGACGATTACGGCAACGACACATTGCGCAAGAATGTCGATACGCACATCGAATGCCTGAACGCGATCTCGGTGTCGTCGGGTGCGGATGTTGAGGTGCTCGTGCTGACTCAGCCTGACAGTTCCTACACGGATCAGAGCTACAAGGATAACATCGATGCGCTGATCAGCAAAGCCAACAGCAATATTCAGAGCCATATCCCGACCATTGTGATTGAGGTTTCCGAGCAATACATTGATGCGTGGGGCAACGGCAGTAAAAACCTGCAGGATGAGCTGCTCAACAAGGTGGAGATCGGTCGCCTGATGGGGTACAGTAACTGGAACACCGTCGGCAACTCGATCGGTATCGCGCTGGGTATGGGTGTGGCACGCTACACCTACCTCGATTATGCGGAATCTATTACGGAGCAGTCGCACATCTGGCAGCTGCAGAGCCTTGCCTATGCATTTGTCAAGGATATTTCCTACAATGCCCGTAACAAGATCAACTACTGGCATCATTATGCTGCGAATTCGTTCCATGTTTGGCTGATCAATACGCAGGGCTGGTATGACAACAACTTCTTCCTTGATAAAACGGCAGGCACCGTCAACAATATGGATAGCTATGACGGCAGATCCGACGGCGATGTCACCGCGGGACGCGCATTTGTCAACAAGGCACTTGAGGCGTTTATGCGCGGCAAGGCGTCGAACTATGTCGGAAGCGGTTATACTGCGCCGACCGCAACGGCGGATTACATCGTCAACAAACTGCTTGACGATCAGATGTACACCAACTTCAACCGCACGGTACAGACGGCGGACATTGATTCGATCACACTGAGCAATTTCTACTTCCCGTGGGACCGTCATTTTGAGATCTATTTTGATGTAGACGCGACTGTGGGTGAGGAGCACACGTATTATTCCAATCAAAAGAATTGGACAGACGCCGACGGCGGTAAAGAAAATGTGCTGTGGCGTGTGCCCGTTGCACAGACGGCACAGACCTTTATGTCCCACGCGACTCAGCAGTACGGCACGGTGACGCTGACTGATCCGAACGGCAACACTCCCGACGGAGCGGCACTTGTCGGCACGGGCTATAAGGTCGTGATCAGCGGTGTCACGTATGTGGCGATCGTTAAGGCGGATATCGACGGCGATGCGAAGATCAACTCCCGCGATGTGCGTGAGGTGATGAAGCATATCCTCGGTCAGACCGAGCTTAGCACCGCCGAGCAGGCGGCGGCAAATGTGCACACGGACAATGCACAGATCAACAGCTCCGATGCCCGTCAGATCCTCCAGCTGGTTCTCAGACAATAATCGGAAAAGAGACAGTTTGCCTTTGGCAAATTGTCTCTTTTTTATTGGTGCAAGGTTGACAAATATACGGCGGTAGGGTAAAATTGATAATAGATTTTTTGTTGAAATGAGGAGAAAGCAATGGGCCTTGCCACGTCGCTTGTCGAAAATGAGTTGGCGTCAAATTCCTGGGTGCTGACCGCACTTGCACTGTTGCCCGCCATCATTCTGTGTGTGTATGTCTTCAAAAAGGATCGTGTCGAAAAAGAACCGCTCGGTCTGTTGCTCGGCTTGCTGGCGCTTGGTGCGTTATCGTGCTTTCCTGCCGGCATAGTCGAGGGGATCGTCGGTGATCTGATCGATGCGGTTTTTGCGCCGTTCGGACAGGCGGTTACGGAAAACGGGCAGGAATATGTGGTGTTTTCGTCCCTGTTCTACCATCTCTATCAGGGCACCTCGGCATTTATCGGCGTGGCACTGATCGAAGAGCTGGGCAAATGGCTGGTGCTGATTCTGCTCACCCGCAAAAGCAAGCATTTCAATTCGCTGTTTGACGGCGTGATCTACGCGGTGTTTGCGTCGCTTGGCTTTGCGGCGCTGGAGAACGTGATGTACGCGTTTCAATACGGACTTGGTACCGTTTTGATGCGTGCGGTCACATCCATTCCCGGACATATGTTTTTCGGCGTCTTTATGGGCGTATATTACAGCATCTGGAAGGTATCGACCTGCGCCTATGAGGGCGAAAAGCAGCTTGCGGCAAAAGGAACGATCAGGATCTCCCGCCCGATCAATCCCAACGGCGGCAAGTGGATGAGTCTGCTGATCCCGGTGCTGGTGCACGGCTTTTACGATTATTGCCTGTTTGTGGGCAGCACGGTTCTGGTCATTATTTTCTATATTTTCCTCATTGCGATGTACTTTGTATGCTTTAACCGCATCCGTCATTTCTCGAAAGCGGATCACGGCATTGAAAATTATGCCGCCGCACTGGTGCTTGCCAAGTATCAGATGCAGGCAAATGGGAAGAGTATCAGCGATGAGGATCAGGTGGATGCGATCTCCACCATCATTGATAACACGGCAAATACAAACTGAAGAGGCGGTTTTATGAAATCCATCGGCTTTGACAATCAACAATATCTGCAGATGCAGTCGGAGCAGATCCGTCAGCGCATCGCGCAATTCGGCGGCAAGCTCTATCTGGAGTTCGGCGGCAAGCTGTTTGATGATTTTCACGCGTCGCGCGTGTTGCCCGGATTTGCACCCGACAGCAAGGTGCGGATGCTTCAACAGCTCAAGGATGAGGTAGAGATGGTCATCACCATCAATGCCGCTGACATTGAAGCCAATAAGATCCGCGGGGATTACGGCATCACCTACGACGAGGATGTTCTGCGCCTGATCGATACGTTCCGTGAACTCGGTCTGTATGTCGGCAGTGTGGTGCTGACGCGTTATACGGGACAAGCCTCGGCAAACGCCTTTTTAAAGCGTCTGAACGCCTTGGGGATCCGTTGCTACCGCCATTATCCCATTGCGGGCTATCCGCATAATGTTATGCATATCGTCAGCAATGAAGGCCTCGGTCAGAACGAATATATTGAGACCTCGCGCTCGCTGATCGTTGTCACGGCGCCCGGCCCCGGAAGCGGCAAGATGGCAACCTGCCTGTCACAGCTGTATCACGATCACAAGCGCGGCATCACAGCGGGCTATGCCAAATTTGAAACCTTCCCGATCTGGAATCTGCCCTTGAAGCATCCCGTTAACCTGGCGTACGAGGCGGCAACGGCGGATCTCAACGATGTCAATATGATCGATCCGTTCCACCTGGAGGCGTACGGCGAAACGGCGGTCAACTACAACCGCGATGTGGAGATCTTCCCGGTGCTTAACGCCATTTTTGAACGTATTCAGGGAGAATCGCCGTATAAATCTCCGACCGATATGGGCGTGAATATGGCGGGCAACTGCATTGTGGATGATGAGGTGTGCTGTCACGCATCCCGTATGGAGATCCTGCGTCGCTACTATACGGCGGGGGTGAAGCGTCTGCGCGGCGTGGCGGAGGATGCCGAACTTCCGAAGCTGGAGCTGCTGATGAAGCAGGCAAATGTCACGCCGGATATTTTCCCCGCGGTTTCGGCGGCTCTGCTCAAGGCGGAAACCACCGGTGCACCCGCCGGTGCGATGGTGCTTCCTGATGGCCGTGTGATCACGGGCCGCACATCCGATACCCTCGGTGCGGCATCGGCACTGCTTCTCAACGCACTTAAGGCATTAGCGGGGATCGATGACCGCTTCCATCTGATTTCGGCGCAGGTGCTTGAACCCATCTGTGACCTGAAGACCCGTTATCTGCTTCACAAAAACCCGCGTCTGCATACCGATGAGGTGCTGATGGCGCTTACGATGTCTGCGCTGACCAATCCGCTTGCCTTGCAGGCAAAGGAGCAGCTTCCGAATCTGAAAGGGAGCGATGCGCACTTCACCGTTATTCTCAGCGAAGAGGATGAGATGCTTCTGCGTCGTTTGGGGATCAATGTCAGCTGTGAACCCCAGTACGAAACCAAGAGACTGTATCACAAATAAAAAAGCGGCTGTCGCGTGAAGGCGACAGCCGCTTATTGCGGTTTTACGGAAGATGATGCATCGTCTTTTCGGCAAGATCGCGGATCTTGGCGGAGGGAATGCCGTAAAGAGTGGTGCGAAGCGTATCATGGAAGGGTTCGCGCCACACGTCATCAATACAGCCCGATCCCGAGCGCATACCGAGGATCGAGCCGACGGTAGCACCGTTGCAGTCCGTGTCAAAGCCGTTTTCAACGGCAATGCAGATGGAACGGCCGTAATCGCCGTTGCCGTACAAAAGCGAGGCAACCACGATCATTGCGTTGGTGACGGTGTGTGCCCAGTAGTGTCCGTAATGCTCATTATACTGTGCACGGAAGTTGACGAACCAGTCGTGCTCACTCATACCGCCGCGGTAATCCGCAAGCACCTTCTGGATGCTTTCGTACAAACGGGAGCTGCACGGGATCTGCGCCAGTCCCGCCTCGATGATATCCTCAATGTTGTCGTTGACCGCGGCAACCGCCAGCATCGCCGCCACAAACATCGCACCGTAAATACCGTTTTTGATGTGGGAGACGGAGGCGTCGCGGTAGGCCATCTCCGCCGCTGTTTCGGGATCACCGGGGTTGATGTAGCCGTAGTAATCGGCGCGGATCTGCGCTCCGATCCATTCGCGGTACGGATTCTTATAATACGCCGATTCGGGGGGCAAAAGCCCCTTCATATAGTTGCAGTAGGCAACGCGCTCGGCGGTGCAATAGGATGTGCGACGCTGTGCGTACGGCCACGCCTGAAGAACATCCAGCGGTGTAAAATCGCGTCCGCACGTTTCGATAAGCTGTTGCGACATAACCGTATAGTTGGTGTCATCGTCGGGCGGCATACTGTCGCTCTGATCGACATACGGGCGTTCAGAGAACGGGAAACCGTACTTGGCACGGATATCCTGCGTGATATCGCTGAAACGGATATAGCGGTTCAGCGGGAAGTTGTGGGTGTCGATAAGAAACGGATGGAGCTCGGAGGTGCGGATACCCTCAATGGATTTGCCAAGCATACAGCCGCAAATGCGTCCCAGCCAGGCACCGTAGATCTTGTCTTGCAACACATCGCGTTCAGGCACAGGGGTGGCGGTAAAGGCGAACGGCTTGCGCAGAACGCGGATCACCTCAAGCTCCGAAGGCTCATTATAGGGATAACCGTCCACGGTGGGTGCGTTTTTGACAATATCAAACAACACATCGCCTAACTTTTGCTTGATCTCATTTTGCGGCAGACGGTAGGTGAAGTCAAACAGCTCCTTGAAGGCTTCCACATCAAGTCCTTCCTCGATGCACTGCAAATACTCCGTTTCGGCGCCGGAGCCGTAAAACTCCCATTCGGGGATATGATTGTGATGCGGGTGGAACGAATAACTCATAATGAATCGACCTCCTTTAGGCAAAGGCAAACAAATCCGAACCTGATGGTAAGGGGCGGATTTTCGCCTCTGCATTGTTAAAATACTCGCAAACCCGACAGGGTTTGCTCCGTTTTGTGCCTCGCACAGACAAAAATCCGCTCCCTTTC
>SVPN01000054.1 GCA_015065805.1 Oscillospiraceae bacterium
TTTTTTGTTGAAAACCCTCTCAGTCTCGCCTGTCGGCTCGACAGCTCCCCCAAAGGGGGAGCCAAGAGAATTGTGCAATTGTTCCTTAACGCGACAGCCCCTTTTTTTATTTATGATATTTCTGTGGGACAACGTAGGTGTCGTAGGCTTCTTGTGTCACGCCGCGGTGGCGGATGATCGATGCATACAGCTTGCCGCTGTCCTTGACGGTCCGCGCTTGGGTGTCATAATCGATATGCACCAGTCCGAAGCGCGGCGTTTCGCCCTCGCGCCACTCGAAATTATCGGTGAAGCTCCAGTGATAATACCGCGTGATGGGATTGTCGGTGTTGCAGATCTGCTCAAGCTGATCATACAGAAACCTGGAGCGGAACGCATCGCTGTTGTCGCAGGTGCCGTTTTCGGTGACATACACCGGTGCCTTATATTTGGCATAGAGCTTGTCGGACAGCTCAATAAGTCCCTGCGGATACAGCTCCCAGCCGAGGTCGTTTTTGAACGCGTCCTCCGCCACCCCGTCACCGATGCCGCTGACAGAACTGCGGGCATAGTAATTGATGCCGATGAAGTCGTAGTACCGCCCTTTTTTCACGCTCTTGTGCCGCATCACGGGGAGGCGACAACGTCCCGTCATCATCGCGTCGGTGATCGCGCCCTGGAACAGCCAATCGGTCAGAAACGCCGCTGTGCGATGCCACAGATTGCGGGGATCCTTCGGCACAAACACCCGCAGGTGATCGGCAAACCCGACAGCGGTATCGGTATAGCCCTTTTCACGGCGGGCTTTATGGATATAGTTGTATGCCGCGATGTGGCAGGCGGTCAAATTGGAAAATGCCTTCAGCAGAGAAGACAGCGACCGCTTTTCGGGCGGCCATTCACCGAAAAACAGCGACTGGGTGGCATACACATTCGGCTCGTTGATCGTGATGTAATCCGCCACAAGATCGCCGAATGCCTCGATCACCTTTTTGACAAACGCCATATAGCAATCGACGCTTTCCTTGCTCTCAAACGCGCCCATATCCTCAAACCACAGGGGATTGGTGAAATGGTGGATCGTCATCATCGGGCGGATGCCCTTTTCAAGCATATAGGTGATTTCCTCGCGGTAATGCGCGAGTGCTTCCTCGTTGAAGCAACCGCGTTCGGGCTCGATGCGGCTCCATTCGATACCGAAACGGTAAATCGTGATGCCCATCTCCGCCATCAGGTCGATATCCTCGCAAAAGCGGTTGTAATGATCGTTGGCGCGAAGCGGCGAGGTGCCGTCACGGATCTTTCCTTCGGCGGCAAAGCGCGCCCAGTTGTTATTTTCGTCGCCGCCCTCAATCTGCGTTGCGGAACTCGCCACGCCTAAAAGCAGATCATCCTTCAGTTTCAGGCGCATCGTTCTCCCTCGCTTTCAGATCCTTCAGAATCGTTGCATACATCTCTTCGTCGATCTTGAACTTCTTATGATAGATCAGGAACCCAACCAGAATGCACACGAGCGGCAACAGCATCATCGCGATTTTCATAATCCAGATGGGACTGCCGTTGACCGACTGAATGATCGCATGGATCTGCTCTGCCGGTGCACCTGCTTTTTCCAGCTCCGTGATCTGCTGAGAAATGGGGTTGATGCCCGAAATGATCAGCGTGAGCGTTACCACGCCCGTGCCGATCGCGCCGCCTAACTTATTGATGAAGGGCTGCACGGCAAAGCTGACCGATTCGTTGCGCTTGCCTAACTTCCACTGACCGTATTCCACGGCATCCGCTAAGAACAGCAGCATCAGAAGCTGAATAAATGCCTGCGCAAAGAACAGCACCAGACCCGCCGTGATGATCAGCGGCATCTTCTCAAACGAGAAGAAAAACACGATATACGACACCACGACCGCAACCATCGAGCCGAAATACAGCTGCTTGCGGTTGAAGCGTTTGCTGAACAGCGGAAACACCGACAGCGCTGTCAGCTGTGCCACGCCGAGTACGGCGGCGAAGATCATATACGCGCCTTCATCCTTATACGCATATTTGAAATAATACACGCCGAAGGAGGTGGTGGTGCAATAGCCGATCATAAACAGCGCCATTGACACCGCCGTGACCATCAGCTGATCGTTTTTTACAAGCGCGTGCACCATTCCTTTAAGAGAGGTGTGTTCCCGTTGCTTTATGGAGGAGCGATCCTCCTTTACGCCGAACACCGTGAACGCCTGAAACACCCACATCACCAGCACCACGATCACCGCAAACCAAAAATAGCTTTGTTTGGCAGGCATTCCGAACAGATCGGGCACCATCGTATACAGCACCACGACCGAAAACATACCGATGTTCGCGCAGATGCGGGCAATCGCACCGATGCCCTCGCGCACCTTCTGATCCTTGGAAATAGCGGGCATCAGCGACCAATAGGAAATGTCGTTTGTGGTGTATGCCATCCCCCACAGCAGGTAGGTCACCGCGACAAACGCGATGTAGCCGCCGCCCTGCAGGCCGATATCCGAAAACAGCAAAACGGTGAGCACACCTGCCGTCAATGCACCGAACACGATCCACGGCTTGAATTTTCCGAAGCGGGTAGAGGTGTTGTCCACAACGGTACCCATAACGGGGTCGTTGAGCGCGTCAAACACGCGAAACACCACCATCAGCGCGCCGATGATGCCTAACTGGGCGTTGGACAGACCCACCACCTCGGTCAGGTAGGTGATGAAATACATACTGACAAGCGAATACACCGCATCGCGCCCGAGTGTGCCCAGTCCGAAGCAATATTTGTTACGTGTCACGGTTATCCCTCCTCCTGACAAATCAGACGAAATTCAAACGGCTGCATCGTGTCGGGGTGTCCCGACGCATAGTTGCACGCAAGCACAGTCCTGTCACTGACCAACCGACGGGGCAGCTTCGCCGTCTTGCCGCTCATATTGCAAAATGCCCGATACCGCTTGCCGTCAAGCACGCGGTCATACACAAACACCTGCCGTCCCGTATACACCGCTTCAAACTGCCCGTCGATCAGCACGGGGTCGGTTTTGCGCAGGTGGATCATACGCTTCCAGAAGGCGCGCACGCCCTGCTCATCCGCCATATCCCGCTCTACGTTGACGTCGGGGTAGTTGCCGTTGACCTTCAGCCACGGTGTACCGCTTGTAAAGCCGCCGTGAGCCTCGGACGACCACTGCATCGGGGTGCGGGCGTTGTCGCGGGAGGTGCGCGTGATCATCTTCCAGCGTACTCCCTTTGGAATGCCCAGCTTTTTGGCAGTGGCGTAAATGTTGTGGCTTTCGATATCCTCGATTTCGCTCAGATCGGCGAAATCGCCGTTTTGCATACCGATCTCCTGCCCCTCGTATACATACGGAGTACCGCGCAGGGTCATCTGCAAACCCGCCATCATCGTGGAGGCTTCGCGGCGGAAGTCTTGAGCATCCGCAAAGCGCGAAATAAAGCGCGGTTGGTCGTGGTTTTCAAAATAGCAGGAGTTCCAGTCCATACCCGTCTGCCATTTCACAAGGCATTTCATCAACCGCTTCGGAGACAGGCGGGTTTTGAACCACTTGAGAAACACCTGATCGCATTCCATATGCTCAAACGCAAACACCATATCGAGCTCTTTGCGGGCAGGATCGGTGAGTGCTTTTGCACCCTCAAGATCCACAAACACGGTTTCCCCCACTGTGAACGCGCCGTATTGATCAAGCACCTCGCGGCGAAGCGTGTTCAGAATGCGGTGACAGCCCTCGGTGGACAGATAATGCTCCATACCGGTCAGGGCAATACGCGGTTTGCCGTTTTTCAGCGTGTTTTTGTAAATCACGTTGATGACATCACAGCGAAAGCCGATCACGCCGCGATCCAGCCAGAAGCGCAAAATATCCTTGACTTCCTCAAGCACCGCGGGATTGTGCCAGTTGAGATCGGGTTGTTTTTTGGAAAAGAGATGCAGGTAATAGCGACCGCTGTCACCGAACGGCGCCCACGGACATTCCGCAAAGAAATTGCCCCAGTTGTTGGGAACGCGTCCGTTCTTGCCGTCCCGTATGATGTAATAGTCCTGATACTCCTTCTCCCCTGCCAGTGCGCGCCTGAACCATTCGTGCTCATCGGAGGTGTGGTTGATCACCAGATCCATCACGATGCCGATGCCGCGCTTTTTGCCCTCGGCAACCAGCTCATCAAAATCCGCCATCGTGCCGAATTGCGGATGGATGGCCTTGTAATCGGCAATGTCATAGCCGTTGTCATCGTCGGGACTGACATAGATCGGCGACAGCCACAGCGCATTGACACCCAAATCTGCCAGATAATCCAGCTTTTTGATGATGCCGCGCAGATCACCGATGCCGTCCCCGTTGGTATCCAGAAAGGAACGCGGGTAGATCTGATAGACGACCATATCCTTTTTATAATTGACGGTCATACTCTGCACCTCCTGTTTGCTGTCATTATATCACAGTTTCCGCTCTGCCGCAAGCATTCGCGGCGAATGATAAATCATAACCACCAGTTTACTGGTGGTTTGCACAGTCCCTTATAGGGGCGCTGAATTGTTATTATCGCATTACACGCACTGCCACCCGTGAAACGGGTAAAAATGGCTCAAGCTGTTCTTGGCTCCCTCTGACGAGGGTAGATTCCCTCACAGTGTGAGGGAAATGTCACGAAGTGACAAAGGGAGACCGCCGCCGTCAGCGGCTGTCGAGCGAATGCGAGACTGAGGGAGAGAAAAACTTTGACTACCCCTCCGTCTTTCGGCTACGCCGAAATCCACCTCCCCTGACAAGGGGAGGCAAGGATTCGCTTCGCTTCTTATTCTTCCCC
>SVPN01000055.1 GCA_015065805.1 Oscillospiraceae bacterium
TAAGCTGACGGGAATCGAACCATTTACGGTTTCGCTCGTCGCTTGTATCCGTGCGGGTTTGCGCTCATTTTTGCAAGGCGCCAGCCTTGCGGCAAATTCGCACTTCCCCGCACAAATAAATCGACGGCAGAAACTCTCCGACCTACAAATAAGAACATTTTTGTGTGAGAGGAAGCCGACAAAACGTAGACATACTGTCGTATTTCAAGTTTTGAGGCGATCTATCACCGAAAATGTTCATTTGCAGGCGTAAAGGGGTTCGATTTCCGTCAGCTTAGGCAAAGGCAAACAAATCCGAACCTGATGGTAAGGGGCGGATTTTCGCCTCTGCATTGTTAAAATACTCGCAAACCATAGGCAGGAAAAGAGGCGATAGTTATGAACATCGTGATCACCGACTGGAAAACCGTGACAAACGGCGATCTGACCACCGCACCGATCGAACGCTTCGGCAATGTGACGGTCTATCCGTTGACGGCGCCCGAGCAGATCGCCGGGCGGATTCAGGACGCGGACATCGTGCTGTGCAACAAAACGCCGATGACGGCTGAGACGCTGAAAAATGCGAAGAAGCTGAAATATATCGGTCTGTTTGCCACGGGCTACAACAATATCGATCTTGCTTATACAAACGCGCACGGCATCACCGTTTGCAACGCGGGCGGCTACTCGACGGATGCGGTTGCGCAACACGTATTTGCGATGATCCTCAGCTTTATGAGCCGTGTGGAGGACTATCGCCGTTTTTGCGATGACGGCAAGTGGATCGGAAGCGATGTGTTTTCGCCGTTTTGCTTCCCAATGCAGGAGCTCAGCCGTAAGACGCTCGGCATCGTCGGCTTCGGCAACATCGGCAAGGCGGTGGCGAAGATCGCGCTGGCATTCAATATGAAGGTGCTTTGCTACACCCGCACACCGCGACAGGCGGAGGGCGTGGAGTTTGTGGAATTGGAGGAGCTTCTCCGCCGCGCGGATATCGTGTCGCCGCACTGTCCGCTCAATCCCGATTCGGCAAAGCTGTTCAACGCGGCGACCTTTGCGCAGATGAAGCAGGGCGCGCTGTTCATCAACACCTCCCGCGGCGGCGTGGTGGATGAAGAAGCGTTGCGCGAGGCACTGGTCAGCGGACACCTCGGCGGTGCGGCACTGGATGTGCTGGAAACAGAGCCGATGAAGGCGGACTGCCCGCTTTACGGTGTGGAGAATTGCCTGATCACGCCGCACGTGGCGTGGGCACCGCTCCAGACGCGTGAGCGCCTGCTGGCATTGGTGTGCGACAATATTGCGGCATTTTTAGAGGGCGATCCGCAGAACGTGGTCAAATAACAAAAGGAAGTAACGCTGTAATGATAGGACTCGGAACGATTATAAATGTGGTGGCGGTGCTCATCGGCGGCGGCGTCGGCTTGTTGCTTCGCGGCGGGATTCCCGAACGCTTTCAGAAGATCCTGATGCAGGCACTGGGACTGAGCACGATGGTGATCGGTCTGAGCGGCTCACTCAAGGAAATGTTTGCCATCGAAAACGGTACTATCACCGTGCAGGGCTCGATGCTGCTCATTCTGTCGCTGGTGATCGGCGGTTTTCTCGGAGAATTGCTCAAGATCGAGCAGGGACTCGACAATCTCGGTGAATGGATCAAAGCAAAGGTCGGCGCGAAGAACGACGCCCATTTTGTGGAGGGCTTTGTGTCGGCAACGCTCATCATCTGCGTCGGCGCAATGGCGATCGTCGGATCGCTCCAGGACGGGCTGACGGGGGATTATTCGACCCTGCTCACCAAATCCATCTTAGACTGTGTACTGCTCATCGTGATGGCATCGACCTTCGGCATCGGCTGTCTGTTTGCGGCGATTCCCGTGGGACTGTATCAGGGCGGTATCACGTTGTGTGCCGCGTTTGCGGCATCGTGGATGAGTGATCGCCTGATCGCGAATCTGTCGCTCGTTGGCTCGGTGCTGATTTTCGTTGTCGGCTGTAACGTGGCGTTCGGCAAGAAATTTTCCCCTGCCAATCTGCTTCCCGCGCTTTTAGGCCCGGCAGTTTACGAAATCGTTTTACATTTTATGTAAGAAGAACGGCAAAACATCTTGCGTGTTTTGCCGTTTTCCTGTATAATGGTCTTGTGTTCGACCGCATTTTAAAGGAAAGAAGGATCATTATGGCGATTACCTTTGATAAGCAAACCAAGTTCTTTCATCTGACCACCAAGAACACCAGCTATCTGTTCGGCATTTTCGACAACAATTATCTGTACAGCCCCTATTACGGACGCCGTCTGCGTGAGGGCACTGACCTGAAGCGTCTGTGGCAAAAGTATCCGTCGGGCTTCTCGCCGAACTACGAGGGCGCACCCAACGTGGACTATGCGCTGGACCTGATTCCGACCGAATATCCGTCCTACGGCGGCGGTGACTACCGCAGCCCCGCGGTCGGCATCTGCTTTGAAAACGGCAGCCGCAACGTGGATTTCAAATACGTTTCGCACACCGTTACCGACGGCAACGAGGAGCTTGACGGTCTTCCGAGCCTGTCGGGCGGCGATCAGACGCTCGAGGTGCTGGTGCGTGATGAATTCAGCGGCGTGGAAGCGGTGCTTCGCTATGTGGTGTTCGAGGACATCGACATCATTGCCAGAAGCGCGAAAATCATCAACAACTCCAAGAGCACGGTTTTTGTCAACCGCGCGCTGAGTATGA
Source organism: Oscillospiraceae bacterium (assembly GCA_015065805.1). GTDB lineage: Bacteria > Bacillota > Clostridia > Oscillospirales > Acutalibacteraceae > RGIG1959. Next base: position 2,700 of record SVPN01000055.1, read on the forward strand.
GCGTGGATCTGCCCATCGGCGATTACGATATGATCGGTCTGTACGGCACGCACATCCGCGAGCGCCAGATCGACCGCACGCCGCTCCGTCACGGCATCCAGTCGGTCGGCAGCCGTCGCGGCACGTCGAGCCACCATCACAACCCGTTCATCTCCTTTGTGGAGAAGAACACCGATGAGGATCGCGGCGATGCCTACGGCGTGGCGCTGATCTACAGCGGCAACTGGATCGGTCTTGCGGATGTGGACCCGTTCGGCGGTGCCCGCGTGCAGATGGGTATTCATCCTGCGGATTTCTCGTGGAAGCTGAATGTCGGTGAGAGCTTTGTGACCCCCGAAGCGGTGATGACCTACACCCACGAGGGTATGAACAAGATGTCGCAGAATTTCCACAATGCGTTCCGCTACCATCTGGGTCACACCAAGAAGCGCAATGTGCGCCGTCCCATTGTGGTCAACAACTGGGAAGCGACCTACTTTGATTTTGACGAAGAGAAGCTGCTGGGGATCATCGAAAGCTGTAAGGGTCTGGGCATCGACACCTTTGTGCTTGATGACGGCTGGTTCGGTCACCGTGACACCGACAACAGCTCGCTGGGTGACTGGTTTGTCCACACGGGCAAGCTCCCCAACGGTCTGACGCCGCTCATCGAAAAGTGCGAGGAGCAGGGAATGACCTTCGGCTTGTGGTTTGAGCCCGAGATGATCTCCGAAGACAGTGAGCTTTATCGCGCACATCCCGATTGGGCGCTCAAGGGTGACGGCAGACCCTTCTGCCGCGGCCGTCAGCAGCTGATCCTTGATCTTTCCCGTGAGGAAGTGCTCGAGTATCTGTGCAAGACCGTCGGTGATGTGCTGAGGGGCAACCGCATCTCCTATGTGAAGTGGGATATGAATCGCCATTTCACCGAGGTATTTTCGACGGCATTCCCCGCCGATCAGCAGGGCGAGATCTTCCACCGCTTTGTGCTCAACCTCTACCGCTTTATGGATTACCTTGTCAAGGAATTCCCCGACGTGGTGTTTGAGGGCTGCTCGGGCGGCGGCGGTCGCTTTGATGCGGGCATTCTGTACTATCAGCCGCAGATCTGGACATCCGATGACTCGGATGCGATCGAGCGCCTGAAGATCCAGTACGGTACCTCGATGTGCTACCCGCCGCAGGCGATGACCGCGCATCTGTCCGCGTCTCCGAACCATCAGATGAACCGCGTCACGCCGTACAACACCCGTGCGCTTGTCGCGATGAGTGCATCATTCGGCTATGAGCTGAATCCGCTTCACCTGACCGATGAGGAGCGTGCGCAGATCAAGACGCAGACCGACCGTTATCGCGAGGTCAGCGATATGGTGCTCAAGGGCGATTTCTACCGCCTTGTCAATCCGTTCAAGACCAACGCCTGCGCGTGGATGTTTGTGCTTCCCGACAAGAGCAAGGCGTTTGCGGTGTATGTCCGCCAGCTCAATCTGCCTGCGGACCCGGTCAAGGTGCTCAAGTTCAAGGGCCTTGATCCCGATGCGGTGTACCACATCGACGAGTTGGATGCCGATTTCGGCGGCGACGAGCTGATGTATGCGGGTATTGCCCTCAAGCATCTGTGGGATTTTGAAGCGACGAGCTTTACGTTGACGAAGAAATAAGATATAGCACAGACACCCCACCTTTTGTAAGGTGGGGTGTCTGTTCCGATGAGGTGACACGATGCAAGGCTTGATCATCTACAACGGCTTCTGGAACAAGGATGCACCGCCGCAGGCGGTGCAGGTGCTTGCAGATGCCGCACGGCAACAGAATATCACGCTCACGCCCGTGCCGAATACGGCGCTGTATGCACACCTGACCGATATCGCGTCGGTGGTGGGGAAGAGCGCACCGTTTGCACTGTTCTGGGACAAGGA
>SVPN01000020.1 GCA_015065805.1 Oscillospiraceae bacterium
AAAATGTGTGTAAGGCAATATGCTTACCTCCCGTGTAGTTTGTTTGTGTGGTAACTACATTTTACACTAAGGTGAGCATATTGTCTTCTTTTTTTCGAGTGTTGCACTTCAAATGATAACCTGTCCATCCCCCTTTGACAAGGGGGACAAGTAGGGGCGGCTATCAGCCGCCCGCATACGTTGCTTTCGCTTTTTTCGATACGGGACGGGAAACCCGTCCCCTACAAAGCACGCCGTGAGACGGTAGCCCATTTGTCCGCGTTGCGGACATTTCCCCTGACAGGGGAATCGCCTTTAACAAGGGAGTCAAGCGGTTAGGGTGCCTCCTGCACAGTAGAAAAGGTGGTCTTTCTTGCCTCCCTTGTTAACGGCCCAGGCCGGCCTCTCTTGTCCCTTCGGGACAATTCACCTTCAGGGAGGGGGACCGACGCGTAGCGTTGGTGGAGGGATTCTTTTGGTTGCTTCATTGGAATCCCCCCGACGGTGCCTGTTGCACCGTCGACCCCCTTTAACAAGGGGGTCAAGAGGTTGGTTTGCCTCCTGCATAGTAGAAAAAGGTGGTCTTTCTTGCCTCCCTTGTTAAAGGGAGGGGGACCGACGCGTAGCGTTGGTGGAGGGATTCTTTTGGTTGCTTCATTGGAATCCCCCCGACGGTGCCTGTTGCACCGTCGACCCCCTTTAACAAGGGGGTCAAGTAGGGGCGGCTATCAGCCGCCCGCATATGTTGCTTTCGGTTTTTCGATGCGGGACGGGAAACCCGTCCCCTACAAAGCACGCCGCGAGACGGCAACCCCTTTGTCCGCGTTGCGGACATTTCCCCTGTCAGGGGAATCGCCTTTTAACAAGGGGGTCAAGAGGTTGGGATGCCTCCTGCATAGTAGAAAAGGTGGTCTTTCTTGCCTCCCTTGTTAAAGGGAGGGGGACCGACGCGTAGCGTTGGTGGAGGGATTCTTCAAAGGGAATCGCCTTTAACAAGGGGGACAAGATTATTTTCCATCCCCGCTGTGGTTTTGCGGGTTCCCGCGAAACGGGCAGTCGGGATCGGTCCTGTTTTTCGTCGTTTTTCGCGAATAGTATTGCATCCGCCTTTTTCGCGTGGTATACTTTTACAGTATCCCATTTTCCAAAAAGGAGTGTTTATTATGAAACTGTTGAAAACCTATTTCCCCCACGCCTTTAAAGCAACCGACCTCGTCGCCCTTCTTGTCACGCTGGTGATCTATGTGCTGATCGATGTGGTCTGCGGTCTTGTGATCGGTCTTCTTGTCAAGCTGCCCATCATCGGTATCATCTTCACGGTTCTCGGCAGCCTGATCGGTCTGTATGCCCTGATCGGCATTATCCTGTCGATCCTTGTGTTTGTCAAGGTGATCAAATAATCAAAAAAGAGCGGGGACATCCCGCTCTTTTTATTATTTTTTCGGAATATACAGCATTGTCACGGTCAGCATCAGGGCAATGCCTGCGTAGATCAGCAAATAGCGCAAAAACATCGCCATCCAGGTGTCATACACCGTTTTCATAACGATCGGCAGCACATACATCGCGATGAGCACCAGCCACCCCGCCGCGATCGCGGCGGTGCGCTTTGTTGTCACTTGTACGGCGGTGCTGTAAAGCCGTTTTCGTGCCACGACCGCCATTGCCGCATAAAACACCAATCGCAGAACACTTGCAACAACGACGTGCCCCATCCCGACAAGAAACGGTGTCAGCAATATCAGCGGCGCAAACGCCACCCACAGGCACCAATACCACGCGCCCCGACGAACGAACAGGCAGATCAGACTGCAAACAAACACTGCGACCGCCGCCACCAGCGCCAGCCGTTCCTCGTCGCTGTCTGCGACCACCACCAACAATGCGCCCGCGATCACCGATGCCGCCAACAGAATGTACCCGATGATGCGCTGATGCAACAACGGCAACGCGGACTCTTTTGACGGCGCGGGCTTCGGCTCGGGCGAAGACACCGATGCGGTGCGGCACGCCAGCTCGTCCAGCGACACGTGAAACATATCCGCAAGCTTTATCAGCTTGTCAAGTTCGGGAAGTGCCGCATCCGTCTCCCATTTGGACACCGATTGCCGCGACACCTCCAGCCGTAAGGCAAGTTCCTCCTGCGACAGCCCTGCCGCCGTTCTCAGCTTTAGTATCCGCTTTCCAACGGTCATATCCTTCACTCCTTCCATCGGGATCACTGTCTGTATTATACGCGATATCGCGACAAATTTCCACCAACTTTGCTTGGAAATTGCGCAACCTGCGGTTGCAAACGGCAATCTTTCGCTGTTTTTGCGCCGAAAGCGGGTTATCGCAGAAAAAAGACCGCCGATGCATTACTGTTGGTGTGACCACATATTCTTGACTACTTCCATCGCTTATTATATAATATAATTAACGTTAACAAGGAGGATCTGGCTATGGCAACGGTTTTTGTCAGCTATAAATCCGAAGTTCAGACACTATCACTTGCGTTTGTCAAACGCCTCGAATCGATAGGGATCGACTGCTGGATCGCCTGTCGGGATATTCATCTCGGCACCGATTATGTGGACGAAATTCCTCAGGCGATCGACGACTGTCATTTCTTTTTGCTGGTGCTTTCCGAAAACGTTGAGGCATCTCCTTGGGTCAAATCGGAACTGAAACAAGCGATTTCGTCAGGCAAATTCATTCTTCCGGTTATGATCGAGGAATTCGCTCTTTCTCCAAGCTATTCCTTTATGTTACAAAACTATCAGATTTTCCCCTATTTTGCACTACCTGATCAAACATTCCGTGAAATAACACAATGCATTTACAAAGCATATCCTGCCCTTAAAGTGAATGCTGAGCCGGGTTCTCTTTCTGTGCTCGGTGTTGATCAAGATCCATATATTTATATAAGTTTTTCTCGTAAAGATAGGGATCGCGTTTTACCAATAATCAATTTACTTCAGGAATATGGAATTCGCATTTGGTTTGATGAGGAAATTTTGCTCTTTGTAGATTTTCGTGATCTTCATGAATATAAAATTCGGAATTGCCATTGTGCTTTATTCTTTATATCTGAGCCTTTTATCGACAGTAGATATTGTAATTTTGAATTTCTGTATGCTTGCTTCCGAGGCGGCGAAATGATTTTAGCATATCTTGACGATATCGTTCTTCCTACATCACTGAATTCCCAGTTTAACAATCGCTCTCTACAGGATACATTTTCCTTACCGTATTTTCTTTATCATAGTGTCAAAGAATTCGTGGATTCCCTGATTAAAATCACCGGTATACACCCATTGCTTGAAAGTTGATCACCTGTTTCGGTGTTCATTTAAAAAACTTCCCTCTCCTTGCGAAAACGGGTGCGATGCGTTGTTTATATTATTGTGGCCGTCAGACGTTGTGGTGGCGTTCGACGGCTGTGCTTTTTCATTTTCCTTTCCTTTCTTTTTTGTATCCCTTTAAAAAAGCAGTGCCGCGTTTTCGGACATCCGAAGCGCGGTACTGCTTTTTTACTGTGTATGTATCAGGGAGAGGTGCCGTCACCGACAACGGGATCGTCACCGAACAGCTCTTCGTTGCATTCGGGGCAGTAGATGATCCACCCTTCTTCCATATTCGAGCTTTCCTCCACCGTCACTTCTTTGTTGCAGTGATCGCAGTGCAGGATCTTGGTTTTGCCGCAACCGACAAACATCAGCAGCACGGCAAGCAACACCGCAAGAACCGTAATCGAGCGTTTCATAGGAAGATCCTCCTTTTATACGCGAACATATGTTCTTATTCTCGCACCTCTGCTGTGAAGCAGGTCTGATCGCCGTTTTGCGCCGACAGCACCCACGTGCCGTCCTCCGTTTGCGCGCGCGAGACGATCAGCCGATCACCGCTTTTCGCTTCGTGAGAAAAGGTGATGGAAAAGCCCGTCATCCGCGATGCCGTATCGGCAGGCAGATGATCAAACACGATGTCGGCATAGCGGGTGTTGTTAAGATGCCCGTTAAAATCCAGCTCGGACAGCACCACGCCGTGCTCTCCGCAGACCGTCATCGCTTCGGGGAGCCTGATTTTGGCGGGATCGGGACAGCCGTGCGCAAATTCCGCGTGATGCTCCACCTGCGCGGGAAATGCCGTCGGGCGCAGGAGCGTATGCGCGTGGATATCCACCAGCGCAAAGCTCGCAACGCTGTCGATGAGCGTGTTGCCCTTGCTGTCCTCAAAACGGTAGCAACGGAAGAAGCGCATCCCCTTCACGTTACGGCTCCAGGTTTTGATCACGATCTCTTCGCCGATGGACGGACGGCGGGTGATAACGGCGTTGTTCTGCAACACGACAAATGCCATCCCGAAGGATGCCACACCCTCAAAATTCAGTCCGCCTTCGCCGAAATGGCGCTCACCCGCCTCCTGCTGCAGCCGAAGCTGAGCGGACGGGGTGAGCAGACGGTCGGGTCCGACATCGTAGGTTGCAACCTGTGTGTGCCATTCATACATCGGACGGATGTTTTCGGGGCATATCATTTGATAACCTCAATGCCGCCCATATACTTACGCAGAACCTCCGGCACGGTGACCGAGCCGTCCGCGTTCTGATACTGCTCCACAATAGCGGGCATCACGCGGCTGGTGGCAAGACCCGAAGCGTTGAGCGTGTGTGCCAGATGCATTTTGCCGTCCTCACCGCGATAGCGGATGTTGCCGCGACGTGCCTGATAGTCGCGTGCGTTGGACGCCGAGCTGACTTCCTTGTAAATACCCATACTGGGGATCCACACTTCGATATCGTAGGTGCGCGCCATTGAGAAGGAGCAGTCACCTGCGGCGAGCTTCTCAAGGCGGTAATGCAAGCCGAGCTTCTGCACGAGCGTCTCTGCCTTGCGCACGAGCTCCTCAAACGCCGCATCCGAGCCCTCTTCGGTGGTGTATTGCACCATTTCCACCTTATTGAACTGGTGACCGCGGATCATGCCGCGCTCCTCCGAGCGGTAGCTGCCCGCCTCACGGCGATAGCAGGGCGTGTACGCGATGTACTTCTTCGGAAGCTCGTCGGGGGTCAGGATCTCGCCGCGATGCAGGTTCACAAGCGCGGTTTCCGCCGTCGGGAGCATAAAACGCTTCTCGGAGCTGGTCGGATTGCCGATCCAGTACACCTCTTCCTCAAATTTCGGGAACTGACCCGCCGTGTAACCGCATTCGTAGCCGAGCATATGCGGCGGCAGGATCATTTCATAGCCGTCGGCGATGTGCTCGTCGATGAAAAAGTTGAGCAGTGCCCACTCCATACGTGCGCCCATACCGCGATAGATCCAGCTGCCGTTGCCGCCCAGCTTCGCGCCGCGCTCATAATCGATCAGACCGAGCGATTCGCACAGATCCACGTGGTTTTTCGGCTCAAAATCAAACACGGGCTGTTCCTTGAAGTAATGCACCGCGGCGTTGTTCTCCTTGCCGCCTGCCAGCAGATCCTCGTCAGGCAGATTGGGGATGCAGAACATCAGCTCCTTCTGCTTCTCCTCAAGGGCGGACAGCTTTGCCGTCTCCTCCTTGACGGTTTCGGACAGCTCCTTCATCTCCGCCATCAGTGCGGTGGTGTCCTCGCCCGCCTTTTTCATCTGCGGGATCTTCTTGGAAGCCGCATTCTGACGGGCTTTGAGCGATTCCACGGACGCGGTCAGCGCGCGACGCTCCTCATCAATAGCGAGGATCTCGTCGATGACGCTGTCCAGATCCATCTCACGTTTTTTCACAGCCGCCTTCACATAATCGGGGTTGCTGCGTACCAGTTTAATATCGACCATACTAAAACACTTCTTTCTAAAAAGTATTATTTCTGTATTTCTTGCCTCCCTTTGACAAGGGAGGCAGACCAACGCGTAGCGTTGGTGGAGGGATTCTTTTGGTTGCTTCAAAGGGAATCCCCCCGACGGTGCTTGTTGCACCGTCGACCCCCTTTGACAAGGGGGTCAAGGATTTTGGGGTGCTTTCCGCCTTGTGGAAAACAGCGGTCTTCTTGCCTCCCTTGTTAAAGGGAGGTGGCGCGAGCGCAGCGAGTGACGGAGGGATTCTTCAAAGGAATCCCCGACGCCCTTTCACAAGGGGTCAACGATTAAAAAAGGGTCTCGCTGTTGTCCTCTCAGTCTCCCGCGAGCGCTTTTGCCAGCGAACGGAGATCTTCTTCGTCAAAATACTCGATTTGCAGGATGCCGCCCTTTTTGCCGGCGTTGACCTTGACCTTGCGTCCCATCTGCTCGCCGAGTGCCAACGCCACCTCCGCACCGAAGGAAGCGGTAAATTCCTTCTTTGCGGACGGTTTTTTCGGCGTTGCCTTGAGCTTTTTCACCAGTGCCTCTGTTTCGCGCACCGACAGCTCCTGCTCCGCACACTGTTTGGCGGCGGCAAGCATCAATGCTTCCTCCTCCAGCGACAGCAAGGCGCGCGCGTGACCCGCCGAAAGTGTGCCCTGTGCCACCATATCGGCAACGGCCTGCGGGAGTTTGAGCAACCGCAGGGCATTTGCCACAGCAGGACGGGATTTGTTGACTGCCGTTGCGACCTCCTCCTGCGTCATATCGTATTCCTTCATCAGGCGCTGATATCCGAGAGCCTCTTCCATCGGGTTGAGATCCTCACGTTGCAGGTTTTCAATGAGCGCCAGCTCCGCCGTTTCACGGTCGGACAGCTCACGGATCACCACGGGAACTTCGGTAAGCCCTGCCATCCGTGCCGCACGCCAGCGTCGCTCACCCGCGACGATCTGATACGATCCGTCCAGCATCGGACGCACCAGCAAGGGCTGCAGGATGCCGTGCTTTTCAATGGATGCCGCTAACTCCGCAAGCTCGTCCTCTTTAAACTGTCGGCGCGGTTGATCGGGATTGGGCACCACATCAACAAGACGCAAGCTCACGGTTTTTCCCGCGTCTTCGGTACTGCTTTCCTTCCAGAGGGCATCAAATCCCTTGCCGAGACCGCCCTTTTTCACTGCCATTATCTTCTCACCTCTGTTTTGCAATCAATTCGTCCGCGACGGCCTTGTAAGCCTTGGCACCGCGGCTGTTTTTGTCATAATAATGGATCGGTTCCCCAAAGCTGGGTGCCTCCGCCAGGCGCACCGAGCGCGGAATCGGCGTGGCATAGACCTTTTTCGGGAAGTATTTCTTCACCTCTGCGATAACCTGCTGTGTCAGATTGAGGCGTCCGTCGTACATTGTCAGCAATACGCCCTCAATATCCAGCGTTTCGTTGTACATACGGCGCACACGGCGAACGGTATCCATCAGCTGCGCCAGACCCTCCAGCGCGTAATATTCACACTGGATCGGTACAAGGAAGCTGTCTGCCGCGCAAAGCGCATTGAGCGTCAGCAGACCGAGTGCCGGCGGACAGTCGATCAGCAGGTAATCGTACTGTGAACGGAGCGGCGCTAATGCCGCTTTCAAGCGATTTTCGCGGCGAGGAAGCTCGATCAGCTCGATTTCCGCGCCTGCAAGCTGAATACCCGATGCCAGCAGATCTAAATTCTGAAACGCGGTGTGGATCACCGCATCTTCGGGCTTGGCATCGCCGATCAACAGATCATATACAGAGGCGTTGTTCTGACGTTTGCTTTGTCCGACACCGCTTGTGGCGTTTCCCTGCGGATCCAGATCTACCAGCAGTACCTTTTTACCTGCCAGACCGAGTGCAGAGGCAAGGTTGACCGTAGAGGTCGTTTTGCCGACGCCGCCCTTCTGATTCACCACGGCAATGATTTTTCCCATTCAAAACAACTCCTTTCGTGTTTTTTTAAGTACAAATGGTATTATAGCACAGGTGTACGCACAAAAAAAGCCCTTTTTGAGATTTTTTTCAAAATGTTTCACGTGAAACATTTAAAGACCGTATACAGCAGTCTTTTGTCCTCTTTGAGGGAGTCTTATGCACGCCATGGTTTTGCGGTACTTTCCGCCTTGTCGGGGAAGGTGGTCTTTCTTGCCTCCCTTGTTAAAGGGAGGGGGACCGACGCGTAGCGTTGGTGGAGGGATTCTTTTGGTTACTTCATTGGAATCCCCCTGTCGCCTGCGGCGACATCCCCCTTTGACAAGGGGGACAAGAGATTGGGGTGTCTCCTGCATAGTAGAAAAGAGTGGTCTTTCTTGCCTCCCTTGTCAAAGGGAGGTGGATTTCGGCGTCAGCCGAAAGACGGAGGGATTCCCTTTGACAAGGGGACTAGAGGTTGGGTTGCCGCCTGCATAGTAGAAAAAGCGGTCTTCTTGCCTCCCTTGTTAAAGGGAGGTGGATTTTGGCATCTCACGATGCCAAAAGACGGAGGGATTCTTCAAAGGGAATCGCCTTTGACAAGGGGGTCAAGTAGGGGCGGCTATCAGCCGCCCGCATACGTTGCTTTCAGTTTTTTCGATACGGGACGGGAAACCCGTCCCCTACAAAGCACGCCGTGAGACGGCAACCCCTTTGTCCGCGTTGCGGACATTTTCCCTGACAGGGGAATCGCCTTTAATAAGGGGGTCAAGGATTTTGGGGTGCTTTCCGCCTTGTGGAAAACAGCGGTCTTTCTTGCCTCCCTTGTTAACGGCCCAGGCCGGCCTCTCTTGTCCCTTTGGGACAATTCACCTTCAGGGAGGTGGATTTCGGCGTCAGCCGAAAGACGGAGGGATTCTTTTTGTTTATTCGCAAGGAATCCCCCTGTCGCCTATGGCGACATCCCCCTTTAACAAGGGGGACAAGGATTAAGGGGGTGCTTTACGCCTTGTGGAAAACAGCGGTCTTCTTGCCTCCCTTGTTAAAGGGAGGGGGACCGACGCGTAGCGTTGGTGGAGGGATTCTTTTGGTTGCTTCATTGGAATCTCCCTGACACAAACCTACGGCAAAGGTAACAGGGTAACATAGACAAAACAGCCCGAATGTTTCACGTGAAACATTCGGGCTGTACTTGGTTGTTTATCGGCTGTTACAGATCGATGCGACCGTACAGCGTAGCGGTTTCTTCCGCAGGGGATTTGGTTCTTTCGGGCGGGGTCGCACCGTCGGCAACGGGAAGCGGGTTGCTTCTCGGCACAAACTCACGAACCTTGCGCTCGGGGGGTTTGATCACATATTCGCTGTCGCGGGGCTTCTCGCGGCGGGTTCCGCCCTGTCCGCGACCTTCGCCCTTACCGTGACCCTTACCGCCGCGGCGCGAACGCGTATTTTTCTTCGGGTTATCGTCGGAAGGACCGATCACCACGTGGCGGTTGGGCTCACTGCCCACCGACCAGGAGGTTGCACCCTTGACTTCCTGCACTGCCGTGTGGATCAGGCGGCGCTCATAAGGATTCATCGGCTCAAGCGAATGCTTGCGACCCGTACGGGCCGCCTGCGCCGCCAATTTGTGAGCAAGACCCTTGAGAGCCTGCTCGCGCTTTTCACGGTAATTGCCGATATCCAGCGTCACACGGTAGTAAGCCTCGCGACCGCGATTAGCAACCAGACCCACCAGATACTGCAACGCATCCAGCGTATCACCGCGGCGACCGATGATGAAGCCGAGGTCTTCCCCGTCGATCATCAGCGTGCAACCGTTTTCATCCTCGTCCTGCTGAATGTCCACGCCGACTTCCACATTCATCGTGGCGAGCACCTGCAGGAGATACTCTTTTGCCAGCTCCGCGGGAGACTGCTCGGTTTCCACGACGCCTTTCACAATGGCTTTGGCACCGCCGAACAGACCGAAGGTCTTCTTTTGCGGTTCTTGTACAACGTCAAACGTAATGTCCGCCACATCGCATTCCATTTCCGCCGCGATCAACGCTTTGGCTTCTTCAACGGTAGCGGCTTCTTTCACACATTCCTTACGCATATAAGAAATTCCTTTCTGTTATTAGTCCTCGGATGCCTCGTCGCTGTTCGGTTCGGTGACAGCGTCCTGTCCGTCCTGTGCATCCGCATCCTCTGCCTGTGCGGAGGATGTGCCCGTATTGTGGCCTTTTTTCTTCTTTTTCTTATTCATTTCGCGGGATTCTTCGCGCTGACGCTCACGCTCCTGCTCTTCCTTGCGCGCCTGCGCTTCCTCGCGCTGACGGGCTCTTGCAAGACGCTTTTTATCCTCTTCCTTCTGACGGCGGCGTTCGAGATATTTTGCCTCCGCTTCGGCACGCGCCTTGGCAGGATCGTAGATTTTGTTCATCAGCACCGTCTGCACAACCGACAGCACGTTACTGAAGATCCAGTAGACGCCGACAGCACCCGGGACCGTGAAGGCGATCCACGTAGAGAACACCGGCATATAAATGAGCATCATATTGTTGGTGCAACCCTGACCGGGTTGATCCTGCGGCATACTTCTCTTGTTGTAGCTCAGCGAGATGTAACTCACCGCAAACGAGGTCAGACCCGAAATCAGCGGAATCAGCCACAGCCAGTTGATGCCGAGGAAGCCTTTGCTGTTCCACGGCTGCTCCAAAAGCGAGAATTTGCCGTTCATCACCGAGAACTGATCCTTCATTTCCACCAGCTGGTTGTACACTTCCTCAGCGGAACGGTCCCCCATCTCCTTTTCGAAAATGGCCTTGTAGCTCTCATAAGTCTCGGTGTTATTGAGAATATCCGCTTTGGGATAGGCTCTTTGCAGAGCGCCTGCCGACGGGGTCGTCAGCTCCTTGAGAATATCCTCTTTATTGGCTTCGGCGTAGGTCATCAGACGCAATTCACCGTAGTAGCCCTTTAAATCGTTTTCAGGCAGCTTTCCTTCGCCCTCGCCGATGATCGCATATTGCGCGACACCGATGATCTCTTCGGACATCGAAGGCGAAGACAGATTGGTCAGCGGCGCATAGATCGCCGCGATAACGCCGAACAGCACGATCATGGACAACAGCATCGGCAGGCATCCGCCCGTCATACTGACACCGTGCTTTTCGTACAGTGCCTGCTGTTTTTCCATCAGCTTGTTGCGGTCATTGGCGTATTTCTTTTGCAGACGCTCCAGCGCAGGAGCAAGTCTGGCGCGGTCCATCGCGCCCTTTTGCTGTTTGAGATTCAACGGGAATAAGATCAGACGAATCACAAACGTAAACAAGAAAATCGTGACAAAATAGTTCGGTACCAGGCTGTAAATCCACGACATTACAGCACCAAGAGGTTTACCGAGAAATCCTAAAAAATCCAAGGCCGATCCTCCTACTCGTTTTTGTTACCTTGATCGTGTCGGCTCTTCTTTTTTTCGGTTTTTTCGGGAACCGGATCGTATCCGTGACCTCCGAAAGGATTGCAACGTAAAATACGCCAGACAGCAAGTGCCGTGCCTTTAAAGGCACCGAAGCGTTCGATCGCCTGCACGGCATATTCCGAGCAGGTCGGTGAGTAGCGGCAAGCACCCGGAAACAGCGGCGAAATGTGCCGCTGATAAAAGCGGATACAGGCAATAAAAAAACGTTTCACGGTTTCTATCCTCACCCTGTCGTAAGGTTACATCATCGAAAGAGCACGAAATTGCTCCTCCATTGCCTTTTTTACCTGATGCATAGAGGCGGTTGCTGTTCTGACACGTGCCACAAACACAATATCCCAGTGTCCCTTGATCGCAGGGCGTAACAGACGGTACGCCTCGCGAATGAGCCGACGGCAGCGATTGCGCTGTACGGCTTTGCCGATCTTTTTACCGGTCGTGATGCCCACCCGACAGATGCCCAGCTTATTTTTGCGGACATACATCACCAGAAACGGGCTGACCTGCGAACGGCCGCGATAATACAGCGTGCGAAAATCCTTGTTCTGATTTAATACGGCTGCCTTTTGTTTAGACATGGTGCGGTGACCCTCCTGTGGTTATAAAAAAAAGCCACACGAAGGTGGCCATTTTTAGTAGGTCAGTTGCTTTCTTCCCTTTGCACGTCTGCGCGCCAGCACTTTGCGACCGTTGGCGGTGGCCATTCTTTTACGGAAGCCGTGCTCCATCTTGCGATGGCGCTTTTTCGGTTGATATGTACGAAGCATCGTATGCTCCTCCTTTCGTAAAACGCGTGTGCGCTCAGAATTTGGTATGTTATGATGCGCCGAATCCGCATCAAAACAATTACATAGCCTTGCGAGGATACATTATATACTATCTTCCCTCAAAAAGTCAACAGCAAATTCCGCAAACCTGTAAACTTTTTTTAAATTTTTGTGGTTTGTCCCTCCATTTTCCACAATATTTTGTGGTAGCCGTAAAAAATGACGAAAATTTCACTTTTTCTTTTCCACTTTTGTTGTCGCGTCGGTGAAAAAGTTTGTCTTAATATATAAATTAAGGTTGAAAAATATATATATCTATGATATACTATATATCTATAATAGGAACGTATAGTCCTTTGTATTTTTCATCACTTGAAGGAGTGTTTTTAACCTATGTCCGAACCGATCAATTCCATCTACCAAGTATGGATTTACACGGTACAGTACCTGCAGGACACCTATCAGTTCAGCGAAACCGCCATTGATATGTGGATCGGCTGTCTGTCCCTGAAATCCATTGAAAACGGCATCGTCTATCTGGAAGTCGATACCGATTTTCGCAAAAACATCATCGAACAGCAATTCGGTGAAAAATTACGCCAATCGTTCTCGCACGTGCTCGGCTTTGAAGTAACACTCAACATTGTCAGTACCGAACGCCGTCCCGTGATCGACCCTGTCCCCCGCACCGACGACAGCTTCGGGTCGAATTTCTTCTTCCACCGTAACGTGGAAACGGGCGACTACACCTTTGAAAACTTCATTGTCGGCAATTCCAACCATTTCGCGCACGCCGCGGCAATGGCGGTCGCCACCCACCCCGCAGGCAAATACAACCCGCTGTTCATCTACGGCGGCTCGGGTCTCGGCAAAACGCACCTGCTGTATGCCATCTGTGCGCGCATCCGCGAAAACAACCCGCACGCCAACATCGTGTACACCAAGTGCGAGGAAATGACCAACGACTTCATTCAGGCGGTGCGCGATCAGACCATTCCCGAATTCCAGGCGGCGTATCGCAGTGCGGATGTGCTGCTCGTGGACGACGTGCAGTTTCTTGCTAACCGCAAAGGTGTTCAGGAAAACTTCTTCCACACCTTTGAGACCCTGCACAGTGCCGGTAAGCAGATCGTGCTGACCTCCGACCGACCTCCCCGCGAGATCGAAACACTGTCCGACCGTCTTCGCTCCCGCTTTGAAATGGGTCTGACCTCGGACGTGCAACCCCCCGATTTTGAAACCCGCGTTGCCATCATTAAACACAAGGCGTTCCTGTTGCATATGCACATTTCGGATGAGGTGTGCGAATACATCGCTTCCAATCTCAAGACCAACGTGCGTCAGCTGGAGGGTGTCGTGAAAACCATCCACGCACAGTATATGATCGGCGGCAACTCCCCCACGCTCGCCATGGCGCAAAACGCTATCCGCGATATGCGTGCGCTCGCGCAACCCACCCCCGTGACGATCGACCTGATCCTGTCGGAGGTCTCGCGCACCTTCAACGTTACCACCGAAAACATCTGCTCGAAATCGCGCAATCAGCCGATTGCACGTGCCCGTCAGGTGGCGATGTATGTCACCCGCCAGATCACCTCGCTGAATCTCAAGGAGATCGGTCAGAAATTCGGCGGCTTCGATCACACCACCGTGATGCACGCACTGCGCAAGGTCGATGACCTGATGATGAATGATCCGTCCTTCAAGAATCTGGTCAACGACATCGTGAAAAACCTGAGCGAAAACAGCTGAACCCGCGTTTTCACATATCCACGTGAAAACCTTGTGGAAAGAATGTGAATTATCCACTTTTTCCACATTGTTATACACTTTTCACTCACACGTTTTCACACGCTGTGAACATCGCGTTACCCCCATTTTTTCTTTCCACTTTTCCCCAATCCGCTCACAGCGGTTATTCACCGCCGTTTTTGAGCTGTACCAAGCCTTCCGACCCCTTTTACACAAATTCACAGCGCTTATTATTATGATGAAAAAGTAAGGATAGTATTGGGAACGGCGACGCCGTAGGAAGAGAACCGAACCATTACGTTTTGCACAAAGGAGAGACCGTTATGAATATCATTTGTAATACCGCCGCCCTGCAGGATGCCGTCAGCACTGTCAGCCACGCCGTCTCGGGAAAATCCACCCTGCCGGCGCTGGAAGGCATTTTGCTTCGCGCATCGGGCTATTCGCTGTATCTTGCCGGCTACGATATGGAGCTCGGGATCACCACCTCCATTGAAGCGCAGGTGAAAGAAAGCGGCGACATTGTGCTGTCGGTGAAGCTGTTCGGTGATATTATGAGAGGTCTGTCGGGAGATACCGTGTCCCTCTCCACCGACGATAAAATGAACGTCAAGATCAAGAGCGGTCTTGCCGAATATGAAATTATGGGCATTTCCGCGGCGGAATATCCCGAGATCCCCACGGTTCCCGACGGTGTCGGCTTTGTGATGCCTCGCGCGACACTGCGCAGTATGATCCGCCAGACGATCTTCGCCGTGTCCCAGACCGATTCCAGCCGTCCCGTGCACAAGGGTACGCTGTTTGAGATCCAGAACAAGATGCTTAATCTTGTCAGCTTAGACGGTGCGCGCCTTGCCATCCGCAGTGAACCGATCCAGAGCGAGGAGCATCTGCAGTTTGTCATTCCGCGCAAGACGCTCAGCGAGCTTCTCAAGCTGCTTGACGATGAGGACACCCCCACCTCCATTGTGGTGGGCAAGCGCCACGTGCTCATCGAGGTTGGCGGCTATGTGATGATCTCACGTTTGCTCGACGGCGAATTTCTTGCCTATCGCAAGGCGATCCCGCCGCAGGTCAACACCACCATCCGCGTCAATACGCGTGAGCTGATGCAATCGGTCAGCCGTGCGGCGATCGTGATCAATGACCGCGTGAAATCGCCGTTGATCTGCCGTTTTGCGGAGGGTCGCATCCGCGTCAGCTGTTCGACACCGCTTGGCAGTGCCAGTGACGAGATGAAGGCGGCGATCGACGGCAAGGAGGAAATGATGAGCTTCAATCATCAGTTCCTGATGGAAGCACTTAAAAACACCGAAACCGACGAGGTTCGCATCGAGCTCAACGGCTCGCTGTCACCGATGAAGATCCTGCCGCCTGAGGGTGACAGCTTCCTGTTCTTAGTGCTGCCCGTGAGAATGCCCGGCGGCAACAAAGGACAGTAAACCATACAAGTGAAGAGGTACCTATGAATACCGTACAAGTTACCATCCGCACGGAATTTATCCGTATGGATGCCTTATTGAAATTAGCCGGTCTTGTTATGACCGGCGGAGAAGCCAAAGCCGTCATTCAGGGTGGGGAGGTCACCTTTAACGGTGAGACCTGTCTGATGCGCGGCAAAAAGGTCCGTCAGGGCGACAAGGTCGGCTATGACGGCAACGTGGTGGAGGTCATCGGCGAATAAATGACGGTCAAAAAGCTTTCGGCGACACAGTTTCGCAATCTGAAAGAGGTCGTCGTTGAACCCTCTGCAGGGATGAATGTGTTTTACGGCGACAACGCACACGGCAAAACCAATTTGCTGGAGGCGTTGTGGCTGATGACGGGCGGCAAGAGCTTCCGCGGCACAAAGGATGCCGATCTTGTGATGTTCGGCTGTGACAAAGCCTGCGTGCAGGCATCGTTTGTGGCACAGGGGAGAGAGCAGACCGCGCGCATCGATATTGAAGCGCGCCGCAAGGCAACGCTCAACGGCATTGCGCAACCCGCCGCCAACCGTCTGACGGGACATTTCTGCGCGGTGATCTTTTCTCCCGACCATCTGTCGCTCATCAAGGACGGCCCCGAAGGACGCCGCCGCTTTGCGGATGCGGCGTGCTGTCAGTTCCGTCCGCTGTATATGAAGGTACTCAGCGAGTATACGCGCGTGCTGTCGCAACGCAACAAGCTGATCAAAGGCGTAAAAAGCGGGGAACAGCCGTACGATGCGATGCTGTTCGATGTGTTTGACGAGCAGTTGGCGCAAAGCGGTGCGGCGGTGCGAAAATACCGCACGGCGTATATCCGTCAGTTACAGCCGTCAGCGTGCGAGATCTACGATCAGCTGTCCAAGGGTCGGGAAGCACTGAGCGTGATGTACGAGGAATCCATCGATCCGCAGGAGTTGTTTGCACAGCTGCAGGCAACGCGGCAGACCGACCTGAAAGCGGGCTTTACCACCGTCGGTCCGCACCGCGACGATATTCCCGTCAATATTGCGGGCACGTCGGCGCGTCTGTTCGGCTCGCAGGGTCAGCAACGTTCGGCGGTGCTGGCACTCAAGTTAGCGGAGGCATCCCTGCTTGCCAAGGCATATGAAGAAAAACCCGTCATTCTGCTTGACGATGTGATGAGTGAGCTTGACCGCTCTCGTCAGGAATATATTTTAAACCGCATTGACGGCTTCCAGGTATTCATCACCTGCTGTGATCCGTCTGCGGTCAGTGAGCTTGCCGACGGGCGCGTGTTTCACGTGCAAAACGGCGAAATAGGGGAGGCGTGAGCGATGTATCTGCATTTAGGGCAGGACACCGTTGTGCGCACCTGCGAGGTGATCGGGATTTTTGATTCCGACAACACCACTTTAAGTCGTTCCACGCGGGAATTTCTCCATCGCTGTGAAAAGCAGGGACGCGTCATCAGCATCATTGACGATATTTTTAAATCCTACGTGCTGTGTGTGGATGAATACGGGCAGGAACGCGTGTATTTAAGCCAGGTTGCCACCGCGACACTGCGAAAACGCTGGAAACATGGCGGCGTAGGGAAGTAGACAGCTACTGTGAGATTGTATAATATTCTTGCCTCTCCCTTTGGGAGAGGCAAGGATTATGGCTCTGCGACAGTATACCGCAAACACGCGGCAACACCGTAGGGCGGAGGCTTGCTCCCGCCGCCCATATCCTGCTAAAAGTAGGGGCGGATAGTATCCGCCCGCGGTACACATCAGCGGTGTCGCAAACGGGCGGCAGGTTGCCGCCCCTACGGTGTACGTCGCAAATTTGTGCAATGCTCAAACCCTTGTCCCCCTTGTTAAAGGCGATTCCCCTGTCAGGGAAAATGTCCGCAACGCGGACAAAGGGGTTGCCGTTTCGCGGCGTGCTTTGTAGGGGACGGGTTTCCCGTCCCGTATCGAAAACCCCGAAAGCAACGTATGCGGGCGGATGTGGGCATCCGCCCCTACGATTGGGGTGTGCACATTCCTTGACCCCCTTGTCAAAGGGGGTCGATGCCGAAGGCATCGGGGGGATTCCCTTTGAAGAATCCCTCCGTCTTTCGGCTGACGCCGAAATCCACCTCCCTGAAGGTGAATTGTCCCAAAGGGACAAGAGAGGCCGGCCTGGGCCGTTGACAAGGGAGGCAAGAAAGACCGCTTTTTTTACAATGTGGGAGTAGGGGACGGGTTTCCCGTCCCAAGGAAACAACGTAATCCCCGTCCCGAAGAAAATCCCGTAAAAGAAATTGCAAGAGAAAGTATGACAGATCAACTCAATCAAGACAAGTAAAAGGAGACAAACCTATGAGCACCGAACAGATCAGCAATGTGGCAGAACAGGCGTATGACGAAAGTCAGATCCAGGTTCTGGAAGGACTGGAAGCGGTTCGTAAACGTCCCGGTATGTATATCGGCTCGACCGGTGAAAAAGGCTTGCATCACCTCGTGTATGAGATCGTCGATAACTCCATCGACGAAGCACTTGCGGGGTATTGTACCCATATCGAGGTGGAGATCCTGCCCGGCAACATCATCACCGTGCGCGATAACGGCCGCGGTATTCCTGTCGGTATGAATGAAAAACTGGGTCTGCCCACGGTCACGGTGGTGCTGACGGTGCTTCACGCAGGCGGTAAATTCGGCGGCAGCGGCTACAAGGTGTCGGGCGGTCTGCACGGCGTGGGTAGCTCGGTCGTTAACGCGCTGTCGGAATATTTAGAGGTGGAGATCTCCCGTGACGGCAAGGTGTATGCCCAGCGCTTTGAGCGCGGCAACATCGTGTCCGACCTGACGGTCATCGGGGAATCGGATCACGACGGCACCTTTATCCGTTTCAAGCCCGACGCGACCATTTTTACCGATACCACCGAATACGATTTCGATACCCTGCAAAAGCGTCTGCGCGAGCAGGCATTCCTCAACGCGGGTCTGCGCATTTCGCTGACCGACCTGCGCGATGCGGACAAGGTGGTCGAGGAAACCTATTGCTATGAGGGCGGTATCTCCTCATTTGTGGAATTCATCAACAAAACGCGCGGCAACGAGCCCATCCACGAGGAGGTCATCCACATCAGCCTGACCGACGGTGATGCCACGGCAGAGGTCGCGCTCCAATATACGGGAAGCTACAACGAAACGATCATTTCGTTTGCCAATAATATGCATACCATCGACGGCGGTACGCACGAGGACAGCTTCAAGCGCGGTCTTCAGCGTATCTTCAACGATTATGCAAAGAAATACAAGCTGCTCAAGGACAACGACAGCAGTCTGAAGGGCGATGATGTGCGCGAGGGTATCGCCGCTGTCATCAGTGTCAAGCTCAAGGACGCGCAGTTTGAAAGCCAGACCAAGGCGAAGCTCGGCAACACCTCCATCGGTAAGCTGATGACCAAGCTGCTCAATGAAAAATTCGCGCCCTATTTAGAGGAAAATCCGTCGGTGGCACGTGCCATCCTTGACAAAGCCATCAACGCCGCACGTGTGCGTGAGGCGGCGCAGAAAGCGCGCGACAACGCCCGTAAGAGCAACAAGATCGGCTCGATGCGTATGCCCGAAAAATTGGCGGACTGCATCTGGCGTGATCCCGAACGTACCGAGCTGTACATCGTCGAGGGTGATTCGGCAGGTGGCTCGGCAATCCAGGGACGTGACCGCAATTTCCAGGCGATTTTGTCGATGTGGGGCAAGATGCTCAATGTCGAAAAGGCACGCATCGACAAGGTGTACGGCAACGACAAGCTCACCCCGATGGTGATCGCGCTGGGTTGCGGCATCGGCGACGATTTTGATCTGTCCAAGCTCCGCTACGGCAAGGTCATCATTATGGCGGATGCCGACGTTGACGGCTCGCACATCCGCACGCTGCTTCTGACCTTCTTCTTCCGCTATATGCGTCCGCTCATCGAAGAGGGACATATTTATATCGCGCAACCGCCGCTGTTCAAGGTGTTCAAGGGCAAGCAGGTGCGCTACGCGTTCTCGGATGACGAGCGCGACAAGTACATCGAGGAACTCGGCGGCAATGCCGATGTCCAGCGCTACAAGGGTCTCGGTGAGATGGACCCCGAACAGCTGTGGGAAACCACCATGGATCCTGCCTTCCGCACGATGTATCAGGTAACGCTCGACGATTTCAACGAGGCAGACGAGGCCATCACCATCCTGATGGGCGACAAGGTCGAGCCGCGTAAGGAATTCATCGAGAAGAACGCACAGTATGTCACCAATCTGGATATCTGATCGGGGTAACGGTTATGTTGAAGTTTCGGGTGCGCCTGACACCGACAAAAGAGGAGATCGTTGACGGCATTGAGCGCGCCGCGCTTCGTCGCGCAGGCAAAGGACGCCTGATCGCGCAGACGGTGGCACTGGCGCTGGTGGCGGCGTGGTCGCTTGCCGCATTTTTCGGCACGGGTATGCAAGAGACGATGTCCGCGCTGATCGGTGTTGCGGCACTGGTGCTCATTCCCGTGATGTGGCTTGTGCCGCGCTGGCAGATGAATTCGCTGGCGCAGACAATGGCGGATAACGGTGCCGCCCCGCAGATGTGGGTGTTTGAGGACGGCGTGGATTTCGGTGAAGAGCAACCCGACTACGCCTATTATCCGTATCACACGTTTTTCGTGGCGATGCCCAATGAAAAAACCAAACAGACATTGGTGTTCAAATTCCCAAACGACGATATCATTGTTGTCCCAAAAGCGCTGTTAACCGATGAGCAATGGCTGTTTCTGACCGACAAGCTCACCGCCGCCCCCGCCAAAAAAACAGGGAAATGGTGATGTAGGGGACGGGTTTCCCGTCCCGAAGAACGGCGTGCAATCGTAGAGGACGGGTTTCCCGTCCCGAAGGATAAATAATGGAACGAAAAGAGCGAAAGAAAAACCGATTATCTTCTTATGATTACAGTCAAAACGGGGCATATTTTTTGACAATCTGTACACATAAAAGGAAACCTTTTTTATCAAAAATAAGTAAAGAAGAGGAATTTCCTATATTAACAAAAGAAGGACAAATTGTTGAAAATGTAATTCTTTCCGTTCCCGAAAAATATCCCGCCATAGCAATTGACCGATATATACTTATGCCTGACCATATTCATCTACTTGTCCGGGTTGAAAAAGGGACGGGAAACCCGTCCCCTACGGTGGGAAAGGCAGTTGCATGGTTAAAATATAATGCCACAAAGCAAATAAATTGTGTGCACGGTATAATCGGACAAAAACGATTTCAGCGTTCGTTTTATGATCATGTTATCCGTAGTGAAGAAGACTATGATTCCATATGGATGTACATAGACAATAATCCTTTAAGCTGGAAGATAAAACACGGAGTAGTTGCATTGTAGGGGACGGGTTTCCCGTCCCGAAGAACGACGTGCAATCGTAGGGGACGGGTTTCCCGTCCCGACACCACACCCACCCGAAAGGAGCTGTAGCTCATGCTCGCGCCAAAAGGCTACACACAGCAGATCAGCAAAGACGCGTATCTTGCCGCGCACAAGACGGCAGAGGAAAAAGCGGGACTGTTGCGTTTTCGTCTGCCGTGTGTGTTGCTGATCGCCGCACTGGTGATCGGCAGTGCCGTCACCGTTTACCGCGGCATCGGTATCCCGTCGTATTATTTCACAGCGGGCGTGATGCTGCTGTCGGCGGTGTTGCTGTGTGTCTTGCTGTATTATGCATCCAAAATAGAAGCCTTTGTTGCCGCGCAGGAATACCGCTCGTTTGCGGCACTTTCCGATCCTGCCGACATTGTGTTTGAAAGCGATGAGCTCACCGTCAAAGGCGAATGCCTGTCGCGCCGCGTGGAATATGCGAAAACGCGTCTGTGCATCGAAACCGCCGAGCGGTTTGTGCTGTTGACCGATGACGGCACGATGGTGATTTTGGAAAAAGCGTGCTTTAGCGAAAAAGACACGACCGAACGCTTTTTGCGTGATGTGTTTGCGCGCTGGTATGTGAAGAAATAAGGGGGACAAAACCGTGGAGAGCCTGACACTTGCGGTGAAATGCACCCGCGAAGAATATATGGAATTTTATGCACGCGTTGACAAAAAGACGGCGTTGCCGACCATACTCGGTGTGATTGTGCTCGCCGCGGCCGTGTTGCTGTGTGTGATGGATCAGACCGTGCATCAGCACACGCTGTTGCTGTTGCTGTGCGGGATGCTGCTGGTACTGACAAATCCGCTGATCCTTCCGACGGTACGCAAGGGTGCGGCAGGTCGCCGCTACGATAACAGCGATGCGCTCAAGGGTGCACTCGCCGTGACGGTGAGCCGCGATTCGCTGACCGTGCGCTCCGCTTGCTATGAGGGCTGTGTGCCGCTGTCGGCACTGACCGATATTCTGCAGACCAAAACGATGACGGCGCTGGTGTTCGGCAAGGAGCTGACCGTATGCATCCCGATGCGCGCGTTGAATGCCGAAGAAACCGCGCTCTTTGAATCGATCTTATCAACCTATAAGAAGGAACAAGTATGAATCAAGACGAACTGCAACCGCAGGAACTGCCCGAAAACGGCTATCCTGTGGACCTGACCGAGCAGGAATTTCTCGATTTCTCGATGACCGTCGCCAAAAAAATGGGTGCGCTTCGCTCACAGACGCCGATGCTCATTCTGTTCGGCGTGTATCTGCTGCTGGATGTCATCACCTTTGTCCGTGAATACCTCGCCACCGGCAAGATCAGCCTGTATCTGCTTGTGGTGGCACTGCTGACGGTGATCTGTGCGGCGCTGTGTGTCGGTATTATGCCGCGACGCATTAAAAAAGCCGCCAAGGCAAGCTATCTGAGCGGCAGTCGGAACGGCTACTACGGCGAATTGTATATCACGCCGTATGCGGTGATGAAAAACATCGGCACCGAAACGGTGTCTGTCCCGCTGGATGAACACACGCTGTATCTGGAGGACAAGGGCTTTATGGCGTTTGTCGCGCAGGGACAGCAACGCACCATCGTGCTTCCCGCCAGATGTATGACTCCCGAAACGGCAAAACGCATCCGCGAGGCGGTGTTTGCGGACAATGTGCGCCTGCAACGCCGCGTATTTGCGCGGATGGAATGCACAGCGATCGAACCCATTGCCCGCCGTGAGCTGGGCACCGTGCCGCAGACGCTGTACACCGTGGATTATGCCTATAATGAAAAGGAATTTGCCAAGCTGCATATGGATGTCGCGCTGTCGCAGTATTTCCGCTCGTTGCCGACCGTGTCGGCAATGTCGGTGATGGCAGGCTTGCTGATGGCGATCCTGCAGGAGCAGATTTTGTGGTTCCCGTGCGTGTCGCTGGGCATCATCTTCGGCTATCTGCTGCTGACTGTGCTGAGCGCACGTTCCCGCGGCAAAAAGGCGGGGGAGATCCCCAACCGCACCCACCTGACCCTGACCGATTGCGGCATCGAGGTGAAAATGTCCCCGAGCGGTCAACGGATGACGGTCGGTTGGCAGGGAGTGGAGCGTGCCGTAGAGCGCGAGGACTGCGTGGAATTTTTCCACGGCGGGGGACACCTGCTCCGCGTCCCCAAACGCGCCATTGACGATTTTGACGAATTCCGCCGCGTGGTGGATGCGTACCACAGAAAATAAATCCGACCGCTTTCCATGCCGGTTGCCGCAAACCCTTGTCCCCCTTGTTAAAGGGGGATGTCAAACGCTTGCGTTTGACAGGGGGATTCCCTTTGAAGAATCCCTCCGTCACTCGCTGCGCTCGCGCCACCTCCCTTTAACAAGGGAGGCAAGAAAGACCACCTTTTCTACTATGCAGGAGGCACCCCAACCTCTTGTCCCCCTTGTTAAAGGGGGATGTCACGGCATATGCCGTGACAGGGGGATTCCTTGCGAATAAACAAAAAGAATCCCTCCGTCTTTCGGCTGACGCCTATATCCACCTCCCTTTTTGAGGGAGGCAAGAAAGCCACTATGTTTTATAACAGTAAAGGAGCTGTGACATATGTCTGACCAGACAACACCGATCGAACAGCAGGAAGAACGCTTGCTGACCGTGGACATCGAAAAGGAAATGAAAAAATCCTTTTTAGAGTATTCGATGTCCGTTATCGTCGCGCGCGCGCTTCCCGATGTGCGTGACGGCCTGAAGCCCGTGCACCGCCGTATTCTGTACACGATGCACGAAAACAGCCTCACTCCCGATAAGGCATACCGCAAGTGCGCGGATACCGTCGGTGCGGTGCTGGGCCGTTACCATCCGCACGGCGACGCCTCCGTTTACGATGCGATGGTGCGTATGGCGCAGGATTTCTCGCTTCGTTATCCGCTGGTAGACGGTCACGGTAACTTCGGTTCGATTGACGGTCACCCCGCCGCCGCCTACCGTTACACCGAGGCGCGTATGAACAAGATGTCGCTGGATATGCTCACCGACATCGAAAAGGAAACCGTGGATTTCGCGCCCAACTACGATGACCGCCTCAAAGAGCCCGTGGTGTTGCCGTCGCGCTTCCCGAACCTGCTTGTGAACGGCTCGTCGGGTATCGCTGTCGGTATGGCGACCAACATTCCGCCGCACAACCTGTGCGAGGTCATCGACGGCATCTGTGCGCTCATCGACAACCCCGATCTGGACATCTTCGAGCTGATGGATTACATCAAAGGCCCTGATTTCCCCACGGGCGGCATCATTATGGGCTATTCGGGTATGCGCGCGGCGTACGCGACGGGTCGCGGACGCATCATCGTGCGCGCCCGCACCGAGATCGAGGAAGGCTCCAACGGCCGCTTCCGCATCGTCATTTCGGAGATCCCCTATCAGGTCAACAAGCTCAACCTGGTCAAAACCATTGTGGAGCTTGCCGACGAAAAGCGCATCGAGGGCATCCGCGACGTTGTTGACCACTCCGACCGAGAGGGTCTGCGCGTCGTCATCGATCTTGCCAAGGACGCCAACCCGCAGGTGGTGCTCAACCAGCTGTTCAAATACACGCAGATGCAGGTCACGTTCGGCGCGATTATGCTGACGCTCGTCAACGGCATTCCGCGCGTGCTGACGCTCAAGGAAATGTTAGAGGAATACATCAAATTCCAGAGCGAGGTCATCGAGCGCCGCACCCGTTTTGATCTGCGCAAGGCGAAGGAACGCGAACACATCTTAGAGGCGCTCAAAAAAGCGTCCGATTTCATCGACGAGGTCATCCGCATCATCCGCAACGCGCCCGACATCCCCACGGCAAAAGCCAATCTGATGGAGCGCTTCCAATTTGACGATGTGCAGGCGCAGGCGATCGTGCAGATGCGTCTGGGTCAGCTTGCCGGTCTGGAACGCCAGAAGATCGAGGATGAGCTCGGTAACCTGCAGATGAAGATCGCCGAGCTGGAAAGCATCCTTGCCGACCACGGCAAGGTGCTCGCCATCGTGAAGGATGAATGCCTGAAGATGCGCGACAAGTACGGCGATGAGCGCCGCACCTCCATTTCGATGGTCAGCGGTGAAGTGGACATCGAGGATCTCATCCCCGAGGAGGATTGCGTTGTCACGATGACCCGTATGGGCTATATGAAGCGTCAGGCGGCGGATGTCTACAAGGCACAGCGTCGCGGCGGTCGCGGTATCCGCGGTATGACTACCCGCGAGGAGGATGTTGCCGACAAGATGCTCATCTGCTCCACCCACGATTACATTATGTGCTTTACGGATATGGGTCGCGTCTACCGTATGAAGGGCTACGAGATCCCCGAAGGCAGTCGCACCTCGAAGGGTATGAACGTCGTTAACCTGTTGCCGCTCCAGTCGGACGAAAAGGTGACGATGATGATCGGCGTACCGTCCGATATGAGCAGTGAGGGTCGCTATCTGTGTATGATCACCAAGCACGGCATCATCAAGCGTACGCGTCTGGATGCGTATCAGAATTCCCGCAAAAACGGCCTGATCGCGATCGATCTGGACGAGGGCGACAGCCTGGTGCAGGTGCTCGAGACCGACGGCTATCAGTCACTGCTGGTTGCCACCCGTGAGGGTATGGCGATCCGCTTTGATGAGAACGATGCCCGCGTCATCGGCAGAACCGCGCGCGGCGTGCGTGCGCTCAACCTCGCCGACGGCGACGAGGTGGTCGGTATGGTCACCTGCTCCGACGATAAGCTGCTCCTCACCGTTGCCGAAACGGGCTACGGCCGTCTGTCGTCGTTCGACGATTACCGCGTGCAGTCCCGCGGCGGTAAGGGTCTGAAGAACTATCACGTCAACCAGTACGGCAAGATCGCGGGTATCCTGGTGGTGGATCCCGAGGATGACCTCATCCTGATCTCTTCCGACGGTATTCTCATCCGTATGGTGATCTCCGAGATCCGCCAGTGCCGCCGCCCGTCCAAGGGTGTGCGCATTATGCGCGTTGCCGACGAAACGAAGATCGTGTCGATGGTCACCGCCCCGCACGACGAGACCGCCGAGACCGTCAAGCCCACCGAAACGGAGGGTGCTGACGAGGGCGCCGAGGACACAAGTGCCGAGGACACAGGTGTCGAGGACACAAGTGCCGAGGACACAAGCGCCCAAACCACCGAAGATTGATCATCACGCAGACGGGCTGTTGTATTTGCAAATGCAACAGCCCGTCTTTTTCTCGGGGGGATTCCTTCTGAATAATCCAAAAGAATCCCTCCACCAACGCTACGCGTCGGTCCCCCTCCCTTTAACAAGGGAGGCAAGAAAGACCACGGTTTTCCGTAGGGCGGGGGCTTGCTCCCGCCGCGTTCCCTTGTGGGAACGGTCGCGCGGAACGCGACAACAATTCCTTCGTTTCTGCTTTACACAAGGAGCAAAGGAAAGCTGTTTGGCGCTTCTGACGCGGGACTATTTACGGACATCGTCTCCAAAATGAAGAGTATCGAAAAACCCGAATGCAACGTATGCGGGCGGCTGATAGCCGCCCCTACTATGCAGGAGGCACCCCAACCTCTTGTCCCCCTTGTTAAAGGGGGATGTCACGGCATATGCCGTGACAGGGGGATTCCAATGAAGTAACCAAAAGAATCCCTCCACCAACGCTACGCGTCGGTCCCCCTCCCTTTAACAAGGGAGGCAAGAAGACCGCCGTTTTCCACAAGGCGGAAAGCACCCTCAATCCTTGACCCCCTTGTTAAAGGGGGTCGATGCCGAAGGCATCGGGGGGATTCCAATGAAGCAACCAAAAGAATCCCTCCGTCTTTTGGCATCCAACGATGCCAAAATCCACCTCCCTTTGACAAGGGAGGCAAGAAAGACCACCTTTTCTACTATGCAGTTGCCGTCTCGCGGCGTGCTTTGTAGGGGACGGGTTTCCCGTCCCCTGTAAAACAAAAAAATCCCGTGCGACTTCTCGCACGGGATTTTTTTATACAGCCAATCAGCCGAGGTTTGCCTTGAGGATCTCGAGCTGTGCTTTGAGCTCTGCGGGCAGCTTGTCGCCGAACTTCGCATAGAACTCTTCGATGCCGCTGATCTCCGCCTTCCACAGGTCGTTGTCAACCTCGAGGATGCCCTTGAGGGTCTCGATGTCGAAGTCCAGACCGGTCAGGTCGATGTCCTCGGCGTTGGGGACATAACCGATCGCGGTCTCGTTGGCGTCAGCCTTGCCTTCGCAACGGTCGAGGATCCACTTCAGGACGCGCAGGTTGTCACCGAAGCCCGGCCAGATGAAGTGGCCTTCGTCATCGGTACGGAACCAGTTGACGTTGAAGATCTTGGGAGCTTTGTCGCCGAGCTTTGCGCCCATAGCGATCCAGTGTGCCCAGTAGTCGCCCATATGGTAGCCGCAGAAGGGCAGCATTGCCATCGGGTCACGGCGGACAACACCCACAGCGCCGGTAGCGGCGGCAGTGGTCTCAGAAGCCATAATGGAGCCGACGAACACGCCGTGGTTCCAGTCGCGGGACTGATACACCAGCGGAGCAGTCTTGGCGCGACGGCCGCCGAACACGATCGCCGAGATCGGCACACCCTGATGGGAGTCGAATTCAGAGGACACGCAGGGGCAGTTCTTCGCGGGAGCGGTGAAGCGGGAGTTCGGATGAGCACCCTTGGTGCCGTCGGTGTAATCCCACTTGCCGCCCTTCCACTCTTCGGCGTTCGTGGGCGGATTCTTGTCGAGACCTTCCCACCACACGGTGTTGTCGTCGAGGTTACGCGCCACGTTCGTGAAGATGGTGCCCTTCTGGGTGGAGATGAGGGCGTTGGGGTTGGATTTCATATTGGTGCCGGGAGCCACGCCGAAGAAGCCGTTTTCGGGGTTGCACGCCCACAGACGGCCGTCCTCACCGATGCGCATCCAGGCGATGTCGTCACCGACACACCACACCTTGTAGCCCTTGCCTTTGTAGTACTCGGGCGGAATGAGCATAGCAAGGTTGGTCTTGCCGCAGGCAGACGGGAACGCCGCCGCGATATACTTGATGTCGCCGTCGGGGGATTCGACGCCGAGGATGAGCATATGCTCTGCCATCCAGCCCTCGTTACGGCCGAGGTAGGAGGCGATGCGAAGCGCGAAGCACTTCTTGCCCAGCAGCACGTTGCCGCCGTAGCCGGAGTTGACCGAGTAGATGGTGTTGTCCTGCGGGAAGTGGCAGATATAACGCTTCTCCTCGTCGATGTCGCACTTGCAGTGCAGACCGCGGATCCAGTCCTCGCTGTCGCCCAGTGCGTCAAGAACGTTCTTGCCCACGCGGGTCATAATGACCATATTGAGCACAACGTAGATGGAGTCGGTCAGCTCGATGCCGTACTTGGCAAAGGGAGAGCCGACAGGGCCCATCGAATAGGGGATGACATACATCGTGCGACCCTGATAGCTGCCGCGAGCGATATCGTCGAGCATTTTGTAGGCTTCCGCGGGATCCATCCAGTTGTTGGTGGGGCCTGCTTCTTCCTTGGTGGGAGCGCAGATGAAGGTACGGCCTTCGACACGCGCCACGTCGTTGACAGCGGTGCGGTGATAATAGCAACCGGGGAGCTTTTCTTCGTTCAGCTTGATCATTTCGCCGGTGGCGCAGGCCTCGGCACGCAGAGCTTCGAGTTGTTCCTCGCTGCCGTCGATCCAGACGATCTGATCGGGCTTGACAAGCGCGACTTTCTCGTCGATCCAGGACAGCACAGACTTGTTGGTAGTAAGAGCCATGGGATTCTATCTCCTTTCAATATTAAAAGATTCCTAAAGTAACCCATTTTTCATGGTTACCTTTAGTATACAATATTTTCAAAAGAATAGCAAGAGGACAGTGGGAATATTTTGCAGATATTTTCACAAAGTTCACAAAAAGGGAGACTGCCTGCAGACAGTCTCCCTGCGGATTTATTCTTCGGGCATCACATATTGCGCCGCATAATAGTAATAGGCATCCTTGAACGCTTGTGAGCCGGAGGTCTTGAGCTTGTTGAGGTAGCTGTGTGTTTCAAAAGCATCACGCTTGGTCTGAATGAGACACACGGCGATGTTCGAGCAATGGTCGGACGCGCGCTGGCAGTTGTTGAGCACATCGGCAAGGATGAAACCGAGCTCGATGGTGCACTTGCCTTTCTTGAGGCGTTCGACGTGACGGGCGTTCGCCGTGGCGATCAGACCGTCGATCACCTGCTCAAGCGGCTCCACGCGGGCGGCAAGTTCAAGGTCACTGCGGTCAAACGAATCGACGGTGATGGTGATGATCTCCTTCATCGCTTCAATAACCGGCGCAATTTCCAGCTTCGCCTGCTCGGAGAAGGTCAGACCCTTTTCGTTCATCTCGCGCGCCGCAT
Source organism: Oscillospiraceae bacterium (assembly GCA_015065805.1). GTDB lineage: Bacteria > Bacillota > Clostridia > Oscillospirales > Acutalibacteraceae > RGIG1959. Next base: position 28,909 of record SVPN01000020.1, read on the forward strand.
ACAGAATGTTCAGTGCGTGGTCGCCCAGACGCTCAAAGTCACCGATGGAAAGAAGCAGCTTGGAGATCTCGCCCGCATCGTGATCCGACAGATCACACGCGGACAGCTTGACAAGATACGAACCGAGGGTGTCCTCGTAGGTATCGATCAGCTCTTCGTTTTTCTCAATGCGTTCGGCTTTCTCATCGGAGTAGTTGCCGAGCATTTGGAAGGCATCGATCAGGGTATCACGCGATAGCTCCGCCATCTTGACGATCTGGCGTTTGCTCTCGACGATGGCGACCGACGGGGTGGCAAGCAGCAGCTCATCGAGATAGCCGACAGGATGATCGGTGGATTTTTCTTTGACGATCCACTTGGCAAGCTTTTCCAACAGAGCCGTAAACGGCAACAGCAACGCGGTGTTGAGAATGTTGAACGCCGTATGCACAATGGCGATCTCAACAGCATTGATGCGCGTGGCAAAGAAATCCGCAAGCAAGCCGGAGAGCGCATAATAGGGGATCATAAAGATGATGGTGCCGATGATCTTGGTCGCCAGATGCACGGCAACCACGCGCTTACCGTTTTTGTTTGCGCCGATCGCGGCGATGAGGGCGGTGATGCAGGTACCGATGTTCTGACCGAAGATGATCGGGATCGCCATACCGAAGGTCAGCGTACTGCCTTGTGCAAGGGAGATGGTTTGCAGGATACCGACCGAAGCGGACGAGCTCTGAATGATCGCCGTGACGACGATACCGATCAACAGCGCGACGAGCGGGTTGTTCAGGGTGGTGAACATCCTCTCAAACGTTGCCTGCGGCACGACATCGATCGCATCGCCCATCATTTCCAGACCGAAGATCAACACGGCAAAGGCAACAAGGATGGTACCGATGTCGCGCTTTTTCTGCTTTTTCGCCATCATGATCAGAGCGATACCGATGAGCGCGAGGATGGGGGAGAAGCTCTTGGGCTTGAGCATCGTTAACAGAAGCGAGGCACCGCCGTCGATACTCTGCAACGAAACGATCCACGCCGTGACGGTGGTGCCGATATTGGAACCGAGAATGACACCGATGGACTGCGAAAGCGTCATAATGCCCGAGTTGACAAGACCGACCAGCATCACGGTCATTGCCGAGGAGCTCTGGATGATGGCGGTGATACCGGCACCCAGCGCCATCGCGGAGACGGGGTTGGAGGTCATCTTTTTCAGCGTTTTCTCCATTTTACCGCCCGCTAACTTGGAAAGGCTGTCGGACATAATGTTCATACCGAAAAGGAAGAATACCAGACCTGCAACAAACAGCAGGACGGCGGACAGGATTTCGGTCGTTTGCATACGTGTGTCACCCTTTTTTACAAGAATTTTACAAGTACTTCTATTGTAGCGGATAATTTTGGATTTTTCAACCGCTTTTTACAATTTCCTTCACAACTGCCGAAATCCGCTTGACATCCGTTCGTCGGATGAGTACAATAGGGTTGTATCCAAAATTCTTGAAAAAGGATGGTTTTACGCGATGAATCTTGAAAAAATCAAAGCCTACCGCGATTTTTACCACGCGCATCTTCTGGAGGATTGCATCCCGTTCTGGATGAACTCCGACCTGCTCGATAAGGAGTACGGCGGGTACATTTCCTCGGTCGATCAGAAGGGCAAATGCTACAACACCGACAAATCCGTCTGGTTCCAGGGCAGAGGTCTGTGGACATTCTCTGCGCTGTGCAATCACTACGGTGCCCGCGAGGAATGGCTCGAGGCCGCTAAGCTTGGCAAGGATTTCCTGGAGAAGCACTGCGTCGATGAGGACGGCAGAATGTTCTTCCAGACCACCCGTGAGGGCAAGCCGCTTCGCAAGCGCCGCTATATGTATTCCGAGAGCTTTTACGTTGTCGGTATGGCGGAATATGCACTGGCAACGGGCGATGCCGACGCGCTGAAAAAGGCGGAGGATATGTTCGAGAATATGCTCGTGCTGTATCGCACGCCCGAGAAGGATCCGTACAAGATCACCCCGAAGGGCTTCGCTGAGACCCGCGCCGACCGCGCCTCTGCGGTGCCGATGGTGCTGGTCAGCTCCGCACAGATCCTGCGCCGTTGCGATCCCTCCAAGGCGGATTACTACACCGAGATCGCGCAGGAAATGGCCGACGCGATCATCAACTACCACTACAAACCCGAGCTCAAGTGCGTGCTGGAGAGCGTGCTCCTTGACGGCTCGCGCTACGACACCCCCGCCGGCCGTTGCATCAACCCGGGTCACTCTTGCGAGAACTCGTGGTTCCTGATGAACCAGGCAATGGTCACGGGCGACAAGGATCTGCTCCAAAAGGCGCTCAACATTCTCGATTGGCATATGGAGATCGGCTGGGATAAGGAATACGGCGGCTTCGTGTACTTTGCGGATGTTGACGGCCGTCCCTGCGAGCAGCTCGAATGGGATATGAAGCTGTGGTGGGTGCACAACGAGGTACTCATCGCCAGCCTGATGGCGTATGCGCTGACGGGCGACGAGAAATACTTCGAGTGGTTTGAAAAGACCCACGAGTATGCGTTCTCCCACTTCCACGACAAAGAAAACGGCGAGTGGTACGGCTACCTGCATCGCGACGGTACCGTGTCCCACATCCAGAAGGGCTCGATGTGGAAGGGCCCCTACCATCTGCCCCGCGCACTGATGCTTATCGATCAGATGCTCACCGAAATGGCAGACGGCAAGGAGATCTCCCCGATCCTGTAAGCACAAGCAAACGAGAAGGTTCACCGCTGAACCTTCTCGTTTTTCGTTTTTTCGGCGGGAACTAACCTCTTGACCCCCTTTAACAAGGGGGTCAAGTAGGGGCGGATGCTATCCGCCCCTACATTGTGAATGTGCTGCTTTTAACAGGATGTTTAGCGGCGGGAGACAAGCCCCCGCCCTACGGTGTTGCCGCGTGTTTGCGGTATACTGTCGCAGAACCACAACCCTTGCCTCTCCCTTTGGGAGAGGTGGCATCGCCGCAAGGCGATGACGGAGAGGGCGTTGCCACAAGATCGTGCGAGGTGGCACGGCACACAGGCCGTGGTCTACATACACACGGCAAACCTGCCGCTTAGAACCAATGTTGCAGGGGTCGGCGTCCTCGACGACCCGCGCGCCTGTAGGACGCGGTCGCGCGTTTCGCAACGGAATCCCCTTTGACAAGGGGGACAAGTAGGGGCGGCTATCAGCCGTCCGCATATGTTGCTTGCGGTTTTTCAATACGGGACGGGAAACCCGTCCCCTACAAAGCACGCCGTGAGACGGCTGTGCCGTTTCTCGGTGTTGAAAAATCGCAACCCGTGTGGTATACTGTCAAAAAAGAGGTGATGGTTGTGTCCGAGTTACGAGTGTATGAAGGGAACGAGCCCTTTGCGTATGCGAGTTTTTCCAAAAAGGACAGCGCGCGTGTGTTGCCGATCCTGGAACAGTTAGCTCAACGCGGCGTGCGCGTGTGGTACGATCAGGGCATTGCGCCCGGCACCGAATGGGTGGAGCTTCTCGCGCAGCAGATGAATCGCAGTGACACCGTGTTGGTGTTTTTGTCCGCGGCAGCGGCGGAATCTCGGTTCTGTCAAAATGAGATTCATTATGCTGAGATGAAGAAGAAAAATATCATTGTGATCTATCTGGAAGATGTGAACCTGCAACCCTCGTTGCAAATGATTCTTGCAAGATATCAAGTGATTCACGCCTATAAGTATGCGTCGGACGCAGACCTTGCCGAGCATTTGAGCACCGCATTTGCTTTGAGCGAGTGTCAACCGATTGCCGAAACGGAAACGCCCGCCTCGATGCCGCCGCAGAAAACAAACGACCCAACAATGCCCTATGACGGCGATGAGCCGTATATTTTTATCAGCTATGCACACCGTGATGACAAAGCTGTATTGCCGATCGTGGAGGAGCTGAGCCGAAACGGGTACCGTGTGTGGTACGATCAGGGCATCGACCCCGGCACCGAATGGGATGAAAACATCGCGCAACACGTGGAAGACTGCGGCTGTTTTATTGCCTTTCTGTCTCAAAACTACCTGGATTCCGACAACTGCAAGGACGAGCTGAATTATGCCCGTGACCTGAACAAGGAGCGTCTGATCGTGTATCTCGAACAGGTGAGACTCCCGGGTGGATTGGCGATGCGTATCAATCGCTTGCAGGCGATTTTTAAGTATACCTATCGCAGTCAGACGGACTTTTATAATAAGCTGTTTTCCACGCCGTCCTTGGGAAAATGCGGCGAAGGCACGGCCGTTCCGTCTGCTGATCCGAGTCCGCCTCCCGAGAAGCCGTCGCGCACGGCGGTAAAGCGGGGACTGTCTTTTGGTTCGATGTTGAGTGCCGCACTCGGATTTATTCTTTCGGTGATCAACGGGATCCTCTTTTTCGCGGCGGTCGATACGTACAATCCGCTTGTCCTCTGTTTTGCGGTGTGTATTCTTTCGTCCTTAGGAATGGCGCTTTCGGTCAACCGTCTGTTGGGGGCGGTGTCCTGCCTGAGTGTGACGGCGTCATTGGCACTGCTACAGTTCTATTGGTTTTTTGAAGCGGAGTTTATGGGCACCATATATGCCACGCTGATTGCTGTTCCGTTTGCGGTGTTTATGATTCGCTGGTGGATCCGGGTGTTGAAGAAATCCAAATAACGGAACGTTACGTGCTCTGACAAAAGGTGGTCTTTCTTGCCTCCCTTGTCAAAGGGAGGTGGATTTCGGCGTCAGCCGAAAGACGGAGGGATTCTTCAAAGGGAATCCCCCTGTCACGGCATATGCCGTGACATCCCCCTTTAACAAGGGGGACAAGTAGGGGCGGATGCCCACATCCGCCCGCATATGTTGCTTTCAGGTTTTCGATACGGGACGGGAAACCCGTCCCCTACTCAAAAAGGAGGCGATCGGCGGTGTACACCATCTATGTAAAATTCCAATGCTACCCTCAAAAGCGCGAGGCGTTTTTGCAAAAAATGAAGGATTCGGGCATCCTTGCGGCGATCCGTGCGGAGGACGGCTGTCGGAAATATGACTATTATTGTTCCGATGAGCATCCCGACGAGCTGTTGCTTGTCGAATTCTGGGAAAGCGCACAGCACCAGCAGGTGCATATGACACAGCCGCATATGGCACAGCTCAAAACGTTTCAGGGTGAGTATATCGAAAAAGCGGCGCTTGGCGAATTCACCTTACTGTGATATACGGTCTGTTGCCCGAACACAGGGAGTAAATACGTGATACGTGATGCAGCTACGCTGTGATAGGTGATGCGATGCGTTCCACACACGCGCCGCAGGCGTGCATCACGGGCGAAGCCTGCATCACGCACGCAGTGCGCATCACGTTCCAAAAGGAACGCATCACTCAAAAAAGTCCCTTTTGTCCGGATGGACAAAAGGGACTTTTTTGTAAGAAGTCTTTCTTTCCTTGTGCGTACTGCGCTTCGCGGATGTTGGCACCGATAGATGTAGCAAAACGCTCCAATTGATTTACAAGAGAATAATGTCCTTTGATCGTTTCACAGAGTTTAATTATCTTAATAGCGAAATCCATAGATAATTCAACAAGCTTATTTTCTTTCATTATCCTTGCCTCTGCAAATATTATAGCATATTTAATGAAATATTGCTACGCAATATGAAATAATCCTTTGGATTATGAAATATTTTGCCTTAGCGGCAAAATGTGAAATAAAATAAATCCCTCATACGCCGCAGCGTATTT
>SVPN01000021.1 GCA_015065805.1 Oscillospiraceae bacterium
CGGCTTGCGCCGTGCCACCTCCCTTTAACAAGGGAGGCAAGACCTACGGTGGGGGTGTGGTTGATTGCCCACAAGGTATTACAGCGCTGTGATCAAACCGTTGATGAAGTAGAACAGCGCGGTTGCATCGTTCAGATCCACCTTACTGTCGCCGTTGACATCTGCCGCCGAAAGCTTCTCGCCGTCAAGCAGGGCAAGTCCGTTGACGTGATAGAACAGCGCGGTTGCATCGTTCAGATCGACCTTGCCGTCGAGGTTGACATCGCCTTTGAGAACATCGGGCGCGCCCGCCTTTTTGCGAATCACAATGTAGTCATACGCATTGTGGTTTGTCGAGGTATACAGTCCGAGCGTGCCGTCGGGCTCGGTCGAAGCGAGGATCTCCTGACCGCTGCCGAGCGTGATGTTGACATTACCTTCTGCAGACAACGCCATATTACTACTTTCGGAATCGTCGTCGTAGTTTTTCACATCCAGCTCGCAGTTCACGATTTCGAGATCACCGTCGTATACGCGCATACCGCGGCACTTCGACGTGATGACAAATTTGCTGTTGCTGAGATTCATGCCGTATTCCGCCCACAGACCGTCAACCGTCGCGTCCACCGTCACATCCGAGGTGTCGATGTTCAGAACGCCGTACGCCGCATCGATGCCGTTGTAACCAATGATATCCAGCACCGAACTGCTGATGTTGACATCGCCATAGTCAAGGTTGATGCCGTAGGTGGCGCTCGTCGTCACCGTCGAACCGCTGACGATCAGATTGCCCTCATCGCCGTAAATCGGGCAATAGCCGTCCGCGGCGGTGACAGTACTGTCAGCGATGGTCAGGTCGCCTCCATACAGACAAAAGCCGTACTCAAAACCTGTGAAATTGATCGCACAGTTTCGGACAGTCGCCTCGCCTTCGTACGCACAGACACCGACGTAGACATTGCTGATATTGATTGTGCAGTTTTCAATGAGCAGATCGCCCCAGTAGGTGTAGATGCCGCGATACCCACTATCGACGTTCAGCACGCCGCCCGCAGTCGAAGAGATCTCGCAGTTCGCCTTTTTCACCCAAACGGTGCAAATGTCCAGATCATCGCTGACCGCTTTGAGGGTGTTTTCGCCCTTGAGGTCGATCTTGAGATACTTTTCGCTGTAGATCAGCGCGCCGTAGCCGACATATTGGTTCAGGCTGTAGCCTTCGCCCGTGTAGCTGTAATTATTCAGCGTCAGCACGCCGCGGTCATAGAATGCGTAGCCGCCGCTCGGCTTGGTGGTCTGGGTTTCGGTGGCACCGACCGCGAGGTATTCACCCTCGCGCATACCCACACCGCCTACGCGCACGGGATAGCCTGCCGCACACACAAACTCGTCCATGATGTAGGCACTTTTCGAGCTGACCATCGTGTTGACCGTCACTTCGCTGACAATGCCTTGGAAATCGGACGAGGTATCAAACGTCGTGACGCCGTTTGCCATATTGGGTTCAAACTTCATTTCCAGCGAATAGGTCTCGCCCGCAACAAACGTATCCTCGGGCATCATCACGCCGCCTTCGCTGTCAAGCCAGTAGAAACCGCAACCGTCCATACCGTAGTCGGCGAATTTGTAGGCATAGGGATTGTACAGGGTAGCGGTGTAGTCGGGATGCTCACCCGCAACGGGCAATTCGAGGTCGATCACGCGCACGCCTTTTACGGTGGTGCCGGGGCAAGAGGGCAAATCATAATACAGGTTGTAGCCTGTGCCGTCGGAATTCACTTCCACCGACTTGGGTCTTCTGCCGTCAAGCGTGATGTCCTTGGCGGGGTCGCCCTGAAAATCGTCAATTTTGAGCATCAGTTCAAAGGTATAGAAGCTACCCTCGACGAGCTTGTTATTGATCGCCATATAACCCGAACGATCGAGGTTTTCGTGACCGAGAATCTTCAAACCAAGCAGTGTGTTGCCCGCACGATAGCCCTCGAGATAGAAATCAAGCTTCGTGATCGGGCTGCTCAGCGACACATAGTCATAGTTCGCGAACTGCGTCAGATCCAGCGGCTCGGGAGACGAGCCGTCGTTGAAACGCGATACCGTCGCCACCACGTTTGCGCCGATGGTGATGGAACCCGAACGCGAGTAAAGTGCCGCGAAGGTGTCATCCTTGCTGACGTTCGTCGAAACAAATGTCGCGTTGCAATTGTTTATCGAGATCACGCCGTGGCTGTAAATCGCCTGCATATCGGCAGTGGCGGTCAGATTGCCGCCCGACACCAGCACACCGTTTGCGGTGATGCCGCCGTTAAAGCCCTCAACCGTGGCATCGCTTCCCGCAAGCTGCAAATACGCACCCGCGGTGTTGATGGCGGTCAGGTCGGCGGTAACATGCATACTGCCGCCGTTCATCCCGACACCCGCATCGGAATAGATGCCGTCGTCCGACTCGGAGGTCGCCCACAAATTACCGCCTGTAACCGTGACAACGCCTTCGGAATAGATCGCGTAGCTATCGCTGACAATCTCGACATCACCGCTCGACAGAGTCACATTGCCGATCGCGTCAATGCCTTCGTAGGTGTTTTGGATCGACAGAGAAGCAGCGCCTGCGGCAGTGACGCGCAACTCGCCGCCGGTGTAAACAGCGTAGCTGTCGTCGGTGTTCTGCATATCGATCGTGTTTTCACCGATGAGGCTGATCGTCAGATCCTCGCCCGCAACGATGGCACCGCAGAACGAGCCATAGGTACCGTAGGAGCCCGCGCCGGTGTAGGAATAGTTTTTGAGCGTGAGCGTGCCGTCAGCGCCGTAATACGCATACTCGTCAGAAAGCTTTGTTGTTTGCGTTTTGGTCGCACCGTTTGCCAGATACTCGCCCGCCGTCAGCTTGACACCGCCGACGTAGATATAGCGTTCGGACACGATGGACACGCGGTCGTAGTTATGGTTGTTGGATGCCACATACGTTTCCCAGGTCGTGCCATCCGCCTCGGTATAACCGCGCACGACCTGATACTCGTCCGGCTCCACCGAAACGATGCCCTCTTGGGCACTAAGTGCGCAGTAATCCGCATCGTTGCCGGAATACGTGGTTTTCGCATCGATTGCCGAACGGCGCAAATAGAGGTTTTCGTCTGCACATATCGCCCCCGTATCGCCGATAGCGGTGATGTCGCTGTCTTCAATCGTAATGTTACCGCCCAAATCGCTTAAGATCGCGTAATGGTCGAGCGAGCTGGCATAAACATAACTGTTTTGGATCAGGATATTGCCATCCCAGGCTAAGATCGCGGTCCAGTCGCGCGAGCCGGCATAAACATAACTGTTTTGGATCAGGATATTGCCATCCCAGGCTATCAGAGCGTGTCCCAGCGCCTCCGACGTCACACGGCTGTCCTTGATCGTCAGATCATTATCGGAGCGAATCGTATTCCAATCGTCGGTCACATTTTTGGCATTCACTATGCTGTTTTCGATCGTCAACGAGCCGCCATCTTCAGCACTGATACAGCAGTTCTCGGATTTCGCATTCACAGTGGCATTGCCGCGGATCACCACGTTGCCTTCGTTCGCCCAAATGCTTTTATTGGTTGTGTCAACATTGACCGTGGCGTGTTTTTCGATGGTCAGGCTTTCTTCGCACGACACGATACCATACGTGGTGTCCTGAATGTTCAACGTACCCGTATCGACGATGGTCAGGTTGCCCTCGACACACACCGCCGCCGCATCTTCATCCCCGCTGCGTGCATCCACGCTCAGGCTGTTCGTGCCGAGGAGGCGGATGGTCAGGTCATCTCCTGCCGTGACCGCCGCAAAATAGGTGGTACCGTCACCGACGTAATAGAACGGTTGCTCCGCACCCGCACCGCTGTAAGAATAGTTGTACAGCGTGAGCTTGCCTTTCTCAAAGTAGGCGTAGCCGCCGCTGCCAGGCTTCGTAGTCTGCGTCTTTGCGGCACCGACCGCGAGGTAAGTCCCCCTCGTCATGCGGACACCGCCGACATACGCTTCATCAGCCGCATTATCCATCACGGCAACGTACTCTGCACTCACCGTGAATGCCGCCATCGGCATCAGCGTGAGCAGCATCACGCACGAGAGCAAAATGGCCAATATACGTTTCATAATCCCGTCTCCTCTCGGAACATTTTAAGGTAAAATGGATAGAATCATCCCATTTTCATTTATTATAGCGCATTCTTTTTATCTTGGCATCGTACTAAAGTACATATTTATTATCAAAACGCATAGAATTTAAAAAACGTGCTACCCGCAATGGGCAGCACGTTTTTATCTGTCGAGATCGTAGGGGCGGATGTGGGCATCCGCCCCTACGGTTGGGGTTGTGCGAATGCGGGCGGATGTGGGCATCCGCCCCTACGGTTGGGGTTGTGCGAATGCGGGCGGATGTGGGCATCCGCCCCTACGGTTGGGGTTGTGCGAATGCGGGCGGATACTATCCGCCCCTACAATGGGGTGTGCGAATGCGGGCGGATATCATCCGCCCGCGGTACCAATCAGCGGGTTCGTAAGCGGGCGGCAGGGTTTGTACAGTGTAGTATGATTGTATACAGGTAGTGCAAGGTGATGGTATACAGTTTTATGGTAAAATAAGAGGCAGATAAATCACTCATAAAGGAGTTGTTTTAGATGCCGTGGGGGAATAAAACTGTGGAATCACTACGCGAAGAATTTATCGTTGCAGCTGAATCGTCATCCAACTTCAGTTCTGTGTGCCGCGAGTTTGGAATCAGCAGACGAACCGGTTACAAGTGGATTGACCGTCATCAAAACGGTGACGGTTTGTCTGATCGAAGTCATGCAAGATTAACCATCGGGAACCAAACCGCTCCTGAAATTGAGGCACTCATTTTGTCTGTTCGATCAGAAAATCCTGGTTGGGGAGGAAAAACAATCCGACAAGTATTGTTGAATCATGGATACACAGATCTTCCCTGTATTAAGACATTCAACAACATCTTGAAGCGGAATGGCTACATCACTCCCGAGGAGTCTTTGAAACATAAACCGTTTGTACGGTTCGAAAAAGATCATTGTAACGAGATGTGGCAAACAGATTTCAAGGGTGAATTTTCAACCAAAAGCGGAGCGTATTGTTTTCCGCTGGATATTCTGGATGATCATTCTCGGTTTCTTATCAAAATCCAAGGATTACCGAACACTGCGAATGCTGTGCTGCCTTGTTTCAAAGCGGCTTTTGAAGAGTTTGGCATGCCAAACTCTGTTCTTTCGGACAATGGTGCGCAATTTGCCGGATTCCGCCAAGGATACACGCAATTTGAAAAGTGGTTAATGAATCACGATGTTCTGCCGATCCACGGAAGAATCAAGCATCCACAAACACAAGGCAAGATTGAGCGTTTTCATCGTACGATGAAAAGCGAGCTTCTAAAGCATTGTGAATTTGAAGATGTGTCAGATGCTGACAAGGGGTTGCAAGAATGGCGAAAGAAGTATAACACCATTCGTCCTCACGAAGCATTAGGGATGAAATGTCCAGCCGATGTATATACACCAAGCACACGAATATATTGTGATCAAGTAAAACCGTATTCGTACGGAGGTCAACACCATGTGATCAAAGTAAATAGCTGGGGATATGTTCGCTTTGATAAATGGCAAGTGTATTTGAGCGAAACAATGATCGATGAGCACGTTGAATTTCGCCCGAATCCCTTAGGGGATTCCTTTGTTGTTTGCTACCGCAATTTTAAGATTGCAGAGTTTTCCACCATCGACGGAAAACTACTTAATCGCAAAGTTTCAAGACTGTAAATGTGTATACAATCACCTTACACAGGGTGTATACAATCATACTCTTGACAGGGTTGCCGCCCCTACAATGTTGCCGCAAAACCCTGCAAACGTTATCGGCGATAGCCGCAGCCCCCGCCCTACGTTCTCTTTTATAATTCTCCGCTAAGGACAACTCCCATTTCGGATAGCACGTTTTTCGATTTAATACAATTTCACATCATTGATCACAAAACCACACTCGCGCGCACGAACGGCAAGCTCCGTACGGTTGCGAAACCCGGTTTTATCTTTCATATGCGCTATATGCGATTTCACGGTGCGCACCGCCATATGCAGATGCTCGGCGATTTCTGAATCCGTCTCTCCCGCGACCACCAGCCGAAGCACTTCCAACTCGCGATCGGAAAACTGATCACTCAACGCATCACCGAGTTCGACACTCGGTGTCGCATCAGGATACACGTGTTCTCCTGCCATCGTGCGGTCCATAACCGCAATGATCTCCTGCGCCGAAGCACTTTTGTACCAAAAGCTGTCCACGCCGATCCTCTTGGCGCGATCGATAAACGAACATTCGGGTTGAGACGTGATGACCACGATTTTGATATGAGGATGATGCTTTTTGATTTTTTCGGAAGCATCCAATCCGCTGGCATTCAATGACGTACACACGTCCATTAATATCAAATCGATCGTCTCGGAGATACAATAGATCTCTGCCATTGCCGCACTTTCAATGCAACACACCAACTCATACTGCGGACTGTTGTTGACATAAATCTCCAGTAGTTGCCGTGCCATCGGATCATCTTCCACAATCATTACACGATACACGCGTTTCCCCCCTTTCTCATCGGTAACGTCAGCGTCAACGCAAACGTCGGCTCACTTTCCGTTTTCATAAACCCGCCGATTGCTTCGGCTTTGACGCGCAACGCTCCGAGTCCGCCGCCTTCCATCACAGGTCCTGTCGGATTTGCACCGTTGTTTGAAAAGCGAATGATGCACAGCACATCACGTTCGGCGATGTCTACATACAATTCGGTCGCTTCGGCGTGCCGTACCGCATTGACGAGTGCTTCCACAGCCGCCGAAACAAACAGGGTCTTCACCGCATCACATTCAGGCAATGTTCCCGCCATACGGACGTGAACTCCCGCTTGTTGCGCCGCTGTCAAAAACTCTTCGAACAAATCCTTTTCGTCGACCGTGTTTTCCGCACGAAGCACCGCCACGAGTGTTTCCCAACTGTCAAACGGTGTCTGATCGGTACTGCCGAGTACGAATTTGCGCGTGATGAGCAATGCACGACCGAGCTCACGGTGAATATTAGCCTTGGTTTCCAGACGCTCTTTCGTGCGGGCCAATTCATCCACATTTTCACCGTATTGTCGCAAACGCCGATTGATGATATCCAGATCCTGACGTTTGCTCTTTAATTCATCGGTCATTTCGTGAATTTGCGTAATCTCGGTCGCGGAAAGTTGCACGATACCATTCAGGTTTTCGCAAACGAACATCCACACACAACCGTCGGGCAACCGAAACGTCGGGGTTTCGCCCGTTTCCAGACACACACATGCATTGGTTATTTCCCCGTTTTGAAGCATCCGTCGAAATTCTTCGGCATTTTGCAACGCGTTACCCGTCAGCGCATAACACAGCGCATTCATACGGTGGTTGACCAAAATCACTCTGCCGCCCGAAGAATAAAAACACAACCCCACGGGAAGCTGATCGACACTCTCTTTGATTGCCGAACGTGTGATAATGTGATACCGATCCAGTCTGACAAGCACCGACACAAAATAACCAACAACAGCGGCGAGCAACAACACACTTCCTATGATCGGCTGTTCGCAAAGCCATTTTGTCAGTGCGGGAAGTTCCATGTGCATTTTTTCGGATCGGATGTCCGCAGAATACACCACAAGCAGTGCGCCGCTGATGAAAACGCCGATCGGCACAACGATTTTCGACAGCATCCTCGGCTGCGACATCACCTTCGGTATCAGATACACACCAAAGCAAAGCGTCAGAAACTGTGCGGTCAGAAACACCGCACGCAGTCCCACGGATATATCGTAAAAGGAGATCACGGCATGTCACCTCCTCTTGAAACCGTTGCCTCAATGATCAGATCGGTTTCCTGTGCCTGACAGGTATATGTCACCGCACCCGCCGCCGTAACGCCCGACAGCTGTGCCTCGAATACGGGAGTGGTGCATCCGATTTGCAACCGCATTTTTACGTAATCACCGTCAAACGACAACCGGACAAACACAGCCGAAAGTGTATCAAACAAGGCTTCGATCACCGCTTCGTACCAATCATACAACGCGATCGCCGCCGACGGAGACAGCTCGCCGCTTTGCTTGCAAATCAGCGCCGTATACACCTTGCACAGCTCCAGATTGTCAGCGGATTCGCGCAGGCAAAATTCCAATTCCCGCATAGGGATCGATCCGTGATCCTCTCCTAAAAGCATCAGGTTTCCGCGACGCTTGATATACGCGCCGAATACCGTGACCTTCGCCATCGCTTGTTTGCTTTGTGCAGAATCCGCTTTTGCACACGTTACCAAGCGATCGATCCGCTCCAACTGAGGCGAAACTTCAAACGCAATGCGGTCATACAGACGGTTTTTCTCCTCTGCCTTGGCACGGCGTTCTTTAAGATCCAATTCCGCTTGAAGCAAGGTGTTTTCTTCGCTTAACTGTTCACAGATCGAGTCGAGTTGCTCTTTGAGCATATTCAGTTTCGACACATCGCTTTGCCACACGACACGTCCGAACGTGATTGGTGCCGAATGCAGGATCGCGTCACCCAGATCCACGGTCGACGCGCTTGTTTGCTCCAAAAGCTCCTCCGAAAGCGGAACAGCTCCTCCCGACGCATAACGCGGCTGATTATCATCATCAACGATCACCATCGGCAAGGTGGTCATTTCAAACAATTCGCGGTAATTGGTGTTGGACGGCACCATACCGCACTGGATCGCACTTTCCAGCAAACACACAATAATCAGGCAATCCACCGCCGTCAGATCCACATACAAACGGAACACCGAATAGGCGATCCAAAACGCAACCGCACCCAGTACAATGATCAGCGGCAACTTTTGCATTGTCTTACTGCCGGGAACACGGCTTTTTTTCAGCAACATCACCACAAAGTAGAGACTCAGCAGGATCATCCACGCCATCACGATGTAGTACATAAAGCCGTAGCCGTAATCTTTGTCGAATTTTTCGATGCCGTTCGGGAACGAAAACACCGTTTGATGCCAATCATTTGTAAAGATCGTACCAATCAGAAAAACGGCGGGAATCCACAACACATACATGGCTTTCGGCATTCGCTGATTTTCGGGTTTGCCGATGAAATACACCACAAACACGCCGAGCAGCGGCACAAAAATCATCGGAATATAGTACGAATACCACAGATATCGCAACAGCGGATGTGTGATATCGGCGATAAATTCATATTTGATCGTACGGGCAGTCAGCCAGAACGCCAACAGCCCTCCCACCGCCGTCACCAGATGCCGCACCTGCGTATTGAGAAGCCGATGTCGCAACGATCCGCACCACGCAATCAACAGCGAAATATGAATCAGATAGCGCGTCATCATCGCCAGTGACGTTAACAGCGTCTGGTGCGGCGCAAACGGGATCAGACGCATCGGATACGCGATCAACAGCGCAATCACCGACAGCAGGATCGCTTTAAGCGTTGTTTTATTTCGAACCAACACATCCACCTCTTTTCTACACCTATAATCGAAAGGGGTCGAAGCGTTTACAAACGTAACGCATTCGACTCCTTTTACTATATCATAATCATAATTTCTTGGAAAAAGCCACAACATTTTCCGCGAGATTGGTTTCGCGGCAACAATGTGCGCCACCTTAGCGTAACAGGACATATCCGAATCTTTTTTTTTTGGCAGGATAGGATGCCGACCTGCTTGCGTCATACTCACTCAGCATACGACAGTATTCTTCGTTTGCCTTCCTTGCATCTCGACGCCCTATCCTGCCAAAAAATCTCCGACCGCTGTATTCGGATGTTTTGGCTTTTACAAGGCAGACGACGACGCAAGGCTGACGCCTTGCAAGGAGGATAACGCCGTTAAGCTGACGGGAGTCGAACCCTTTACGCCTGCAAATGAAAATTTTGTGTGATAGATCGCCTCAAAACTTGAAATACGAGAGTATGTCTGCGTTTTGTCGGCTTCCTCTCGCACGAAAATTTTCTTATTTGCAGGTCGGAGAGTTTCTGCCGTCGATTTATTTGTGCGGGGAAGTGCGAATTTGCCGCAAGGCTGACGCCTTGCAAAAATGAGCGCAAACCCGCACAGATACAAGCGACGAGCAAAACCGTAAATGGTTCGATTCTCGTCAGCTTAAAGTCAAAATACACAATATCAGCGGCAGGTTCGGGTATCTCCTGTTACGCTAAATTCACGGCAGGTTGCCGTTCCAACGTGGTTGGTTCAAAAACCGGTGTTTTCCCTTCGTGGTTCAAAATTTCCGGGAGTTGCTAAACCGTTGTCTACGGGTTGATTTGAGTGTTGCGGTAGGGGCGGATATCATCCGCCCGCGTGTGTGCAGGACACGGTCGCCGTTTTGCAGCGACAATGTGCGTTGCCGCAAATTGGTATGATGTTGTCTACTTACAGAGGATACATCAACGACAATTGTTACCACAATCACAACCGTGCAAACAACTGAAGCCCACACACCAACATGCATACCCACTATGACACGCGGACATAAGTGTGATTACAAAAAGCAAATACACGAAGAACTACCGGATGAGGCAGTTGCCGAAATTATCAAAAGTCTTGTCAGCACACCGCGGTTTACCGCTATGATGCAACAAAAGATCAGCAAAAAGATCGACATCGATGCCGTAGGCCAAGAAATCAGCGGTTATGAAAAGCAGCTCCGCCTTGCCCTGTCTGCCAAAGACCGCCTGCTTGACGAAATCGATGAACTTGATCCGAGCGAAAAACATTACGCAAAACGCAAAAAAGACCTTGCCGATCGCTTTAATAAGATGTATGATAAGATAGAAGATATTGAACAACAGCTTCAAACAGCCGGAGAGAAAAAGAAATCAGTGGAAGCCGAACAACTCACCACACAAAACCTCTATAAAATTCTTCTCTGCTTCGACAGATTGTACGACCTTATGCTCGAAACTATGGTTGAGGAAATTCAAGTCTTTGAAGAACGGCAACCAAACGGCCGTCGGCTCAAGTCCATCAAATTCAAGCTACCGATTATCGAGGAAGACCTGAATTTCGGTTTGGACGGAAAATCGAATGTCGAAACGGTAGTATTGTTGAGAAGGGGATAATAGTTCATCTCCTCTGACAACGTATTATGTGAGGCGATCACTATGCTTAAAACCATTATGACTCTTACCGCTGCGATCAGCGGTGTACTGACAGCGGCTTTAGCCGGTGTTTATCATCTCTATCCGCTCGGGTGGATCGAGTCCCTTGCCATCACGGCGGGTACCTTCTTTTACCATTTTGCGATGCGGCTGGCGGTGGGAACGGCATTCATACCGTTCCAAAAGCACGATCCGCACAGCAAATGGTTCGCAGAAAAGCCGTTTGAGGCAACACTGTACAAACGCCTGAAGGTGCGCAAATGGAAAGACCGTATGCCGACCTACGATCAAGCCTCCTTTGATACACAAAACCGCACCCTTGAGGAGATCGTCACGGCAATGTGCCACTCGGAGTTGGTGCACGAAACCATCGCGGTTTTGTCATTCCTGCCGCTTTTCGCGGCGATCCCGTTCGGTGCCTTTCCCGTGTTTTTGCTGACCTCAATTGCCGCTGCCGCCTTTGACCTGTCCTTTGTCATTATGCAACGCTACAACCGCCCGCGTATTTTGCGGCTGATCCAAAGAAAAGCAAAAAATAAGGGTTTGCACAGCTGACTGTGCAAACCCTTTTTGTTTACCTTATTCTGCCCAGAGCGCTCTTGCGAAGGTCGGATAGGCTTCATCGGTGATGTTGACCATACGGCGCACCATCTGCAGGCACTCCTCGCCCGCGGTGACATCGTCAACGATGGCATCCGCCTCAACCACGATGTCCGCGTCGGAATCCAGATAGAACTTGACCCAACGATACTCGGTGTTCATCTCGTTGCAGGCGATCAATGCACGGGCTTCCTTGTTCTTGAAGTTCGCCACATCCCAGCACTTGAACGACACAAGAGGCTTATCCTCTTTATCAAAGCAGACATAGATCGGAATCGACTGCATATTGTCACCCTTGTAGGAAACCTTGACAATATAGTCGTTGTGGTCGGTGTAGCGAACGCCGACAGAATCCATATGCGCCATAAACATTTGCTTGTACTTCAACATAAAAAACAACCTCCTTTAAATTTGTATGGACATTATATCATATTCATACAAAAATAACAACCGGTTTTTTGAAAAAATCAGGAATTTTTTACATCTTTTTTCAATTCCCGCACCATTCGGACAAGCTGCACAAGAGCGGTGGGTGCAAACGCCAGCAGGAAAACCGTCAGCACTTGCTGAGCACCGATTGCGGCAACTTCAAATACACCGTGCAAAAACGGCAGGAACAGCACCGCGGCAAGAAGCAATACGCCCGCCGCAAAAGCACCGATGCTCCACAGATTGGTCCTGATACCGACCGATGCCATAGAACGCTCACTGCGGCAGTTGAAGCCGTGGAACAAGCGTGCCAGGGTCAGCGTCGCAAAAGCCATTGTCGAAGCGGTGGCGGCATCGGTACGATATCCCATCAGGAATGCCGTCATCGTCACAGCGGCAATCAGCACGCCGTAGGCAAGCAGACTCACAGTGAATTTCTTGGTGAAAATCCCCTCGTTTGCGGGACGCGGCTTCTTTTTCAGCAAGGTACGGTCAGAAGGCTCCATACCGATGGCAAGGGCGGGAAGCGAATCGGTAAGCAGGTTGATAAACAGCAGATGCACGGGTGCAAACGGAGTCGGAAGTGTTGCAAACGTACAGATCAGCACCACAAATATCGCCGCCAGATTGCCCGACAGCAAAAACTGGATCGCGTTGATAATGTTACGATACACGTTTCTGCCGCCCTCCACCGCCTTGATGATGGTGGCAAAGTTATCGTCGCTGAGGATCATCGAAGCGGCATCCTTGGACACCTCCGTGCCGGTAATACCCATCGCCACGCCGATATCGGCTTTTTTCAGTGCCGGTGCATCGTTGACGCCGTCACCCGTCATCGCGACGATGTGTCCCTTGCGTTGCCACGCATCAACGATGCGGATCTTATTTTCGGGTGATACACGGGCATACACGGCGATCTGCTCAAGCTGTTCGTCCAGCTCCTCATCACTCATGGCATCCAGCTGCGGACCCGTAACAGCAATGCCGTCCTCCGTGCAGATGCCGATCTGCTGTGCGATGGCTTTGGCTGTGACCTTGTGGTCACCCGTGATCATAATGGGCTTGATACCTGCCGAAATCGCATCGGCAACCGCGCCGATGGATTCGGGACGAGGCGGATCGACCATCGACACAAGTCCTAAGAACATCAGCGCCTGTTCATCCTCTGCGGTGAGCGCTTTTTCGTGCTCCTTGCACGCAAAGCACAGCACACGCAGACCGTTTTCGGAAAACGCATCGTTTTGCGCCATAATCGCCGCACGGTCGGTATCATTGATGGGGCGCACGGTATCCCCCATTGCAATGGACGTGCAACGTGCCAACAGCACATCGGGTGCGCCCTTTGTCATCATAATGCGCTTGCCCTGAATCTCACATTGACAGCTCATCAGCTTACGGTCGGAATCAAAAGGCAATTCCGACAAACGCGGATGCTGACGACGGAGTTCCTCCACATCGCCGACCGATGCGCGCTGTGCCATCGTCACCAGGCACGCTTCGGTGGGATCACCGACCGTTTTATCGCCGTCCACCGACGCGTCGTTATCCAGCACCGCCGTGTACAAAAGCAACGACTGCGCAGGACTGTTACGTGTCATATTCTCCGGATTCATACACCGTCCGTCGGCATAGATATCCTGCACCGTCATTTTATTCTGTGTGAGCGTACCCGTCTTATCCGAGCAGATGACCGACACGCACCCAAGACTTTCCACCGCCTTGAGCTCCTTCATAATGGCGTTGTCCTCCGCCATTTTGCGCGTACCCATTGCCTGCACGATGGTCACGATGGAGCTGAGTGCCTCGGGAATCGCCGCAACCGCCAATGCGACGGCAAACATCAGTGAATCAAGAAGTATCCCCTCTTGTCCGTAGCCCTGCCATAGCCGCAGCACAAACACAAGTGCACAGATCGCCATAATACCGAACGCTAACTTTTTGCTGAAGCCGTCCAGGCTGACCTGCAAGGGTGTTTTCTTTTCTTTGGTCGCATTCATCAGGTCGGCAATATGCCCCATTTCGGTATTCATACCCGTTGCCGTCACCAGCACCACTGCGCGACCGTAGGTAACGAGCGTCCCCGAATAAACCATATTGATGCGGTCGCCGAGCGGCACATCCGCAGAGATCTCCGTATCGGCTTTATCCACATTGGTGGATTCACCCGTCAACGAGCTCTCGTTGACCTGCAACGATGCGCACTCCACAATGCGTCCGTCCGCCGCGATCATATCGCCCGCTTCCAGCAAAAGAAGATCTCCCTCAACCACCTCCGAAGAAGGGATCTCCTGTTTAACGCCGTCGCGCAACACCTTGGCACGCGGAGAGGATAACGCTTTGAGCGATTCGAGCGACTTTTCGGCTTTGACATATTGCACCGTACCGAGTACGGCGTTCATCAGGATAACAGCAAAGATAACGATGGTGCTCTCCACGTTTCCCGACAGCATCGACACGATCGCCGCCACAATCAATATGATGACCAGCAGATCGGCAAACTGCCCTAAAAATACCGATAGAACGCTTTTTTTCTTCCCTTCACTCAAGGCATTCGGGCCGTTCTTTTGCAAAATATCGGCGGCTTGTTCTGCCGATAATCCTTGTGTGACATCCACGTTTGTTAACAATTCATCGCGGGATAGTTGATAGGTTGGCTTCATACTCTTTGACTCCTTTGAAGGATTTTCCTTCGGTGCACACAAAAAAAAAACAAGACTTTTTGTGTACACCAAAGGTACACAAAAAGTCTTGTTCAACATCAAAGTGTTGCCCGAAATCCGGAGCGCCGAGGTGCTCGTGATGACGAATGACGGGACACGCCCGAAGACGTGCAACTACTCCCCTTTTGATCATTTACAGTATAGCACATTTTCGGCAAAAGTAAACCCCTCAAAAATTAATATTCGGTAAATTTTCAATAAACAAACCTCCAGATGTAATCCGTGCGATGCAGACCGTCGCTGTATTTGTTCGCACCCGACTCAAACAGCACCTTAACGCCGCCGTTGCCGTCCGACGTGATCCCCTCTGCCATCGGAATGGCTTTTACCTGCTTTACGGAGCTTGCCAGAACAAAGCATTTTACAGCGGTGTCGTTCAGCGTGATCGTCGTATCCGCTTTCCCGCTCAGATTCACCGTGTAGAAGGCAAGCGACGAATCATTCTTTCTCCCCCACGAGTGACTGAGAATGACGGTGTTTGTTTTGGTGTCAAACATCATCCCCTGCACTTTTTGCGGTGCCGCCATCAGCACATCGGGTGTCGGATAGCTTTGTCCGCTTGCGGGAACGAGGCGATCATTCCCAAGAGTGCTCAGATCGTATCCTGCGATATAGCAGCCGTACCCTTCGGTCGTATAATTCAGGGTGCGCATCAGATCGTAACCGCCGCTCGGGAGATAGAAGTTGCCCATCCACAGCCAGCCGTCGTAGAAACTCAGAAAACTCGTTGCAACAGGCACCTCATAAAACGTGTTGATAACCACTTTTTGCGTGCCCTTGGTCACAAGACTCGTAAGCGGAATCGCCGCAACACGATACGTGTTATCGCTGTCATAAGACAAAAACAGAGTCGTATCCGTCACAGCAACACCTCCCAGATGATTTTTACAAGGAGTGCTGTCCGCATTATAGAGGATATATTCCGCACAGAACTGTCCATCGGCGTCATACACAAGCACCGCCGAATTCCCACCGTCACTTGCATATGCTGACATATACAGCAATCCGTTTTTGTGACTTTGCGCCAAGCCCTGCGGAACAAGATTCTTATTCAGTCCCGCTACCATTGTATCTCGCACAGAGGCATCCAGAAACGTCTCATATTTGGTTTCGGTCAGATACGTCTCGTTCGCCACCACCTGTTCCTGCGCAAACTGCATAGACGGTGCCGTCAACGTAGACAAAAGCAACAACCGACCGTCATTGGTGTTGACCTTGCCGTCGGTCAGGACATCGGCTGCGACCTGTTGCGTCGCATCAAACACGGACGGATCAATGCAGTATTTCAGCAACGCACGTACATCGGAGGTGGAAATCGTACCGCTCGCATCCATATCCCCACGCACAACCGCTGTATAGGAGGCGGACTGCTTGCCGTCGAACAACGTAACGACATCACCGGTACCGATGTAAGCGGCAACATTATTTTTCTTTTCAACCGATGTCTTGACGGTATCAAACTGCAGACGGGCGTTGTCACAAAATACCTGAACCGTTGTTCCCACGGGAATCGCCGTGATCATTGTACTGTCCATCTGATAGACGACATCGGGATATGCACGGGAAAACGTTTTTCCGTCGGTCATCGCGCAACGTTCCACCTTGAGCGTACCGGGGGCACGCAAAATGAAGATGATCGAACGAATAGCCGCATCCGTCGGCAATGCATCGCCGTTAAATGTATATGCTCCCGTGATCTTGAACGCTTCCTCATGACGACCCGCCGGAAGCGGCTCGGAAGCGCCGTTATTTCCCTCGAATTCATAGCAGAAGTTCGCTGATGCATAGATCCATTTGTTATATGTCTTGTCATAAAACACAATGTCAAACGGTACATCGGACTGCACAATCCCCTCCCAATACGGATAGGATGTCAGATTTGCCGCCTCATCAGCTACCAGCGCAATCTCCTGATCGGCGGCAGTCGCTTTCACGGTCAGGATGCCGCCTTGGAATTGAGCAGATGCGCCGACACACGACAATGTGCTTTGACGCAGAAAATCCGTACCGTTTGCCGCTGTGACGGGCAAAGCCGCACCGACAGTAACAAGCGTTATGAATACTACAATGCTAAGCAGGATGGAAAGAAAACGTTTCACACAATCACTCCCTTTTTCTCTGTATACCTTCAGTATACGGTATATAGAGAAAAAATGCAAGAGAAAAACCACCTGTACCGTCGTACAGGTGGTTTAACGCTTACCAAGGACGACCGGGGCGACCACCGCCCATACCGGGACCGCCGCCCATACCGGGACCGCCGAAGCCACCCATCGTGCCTTCGGCATTGCCGCCCTCTGCAATGGTGAAGGTATGCGACGCAAGTCCGCAGGTAACGGTGACCTCGTCCCCCGTTTTCAATTCGGGGCAAGTCACATACAGCCAGGAGGCACTGCGTGTTGCTTCCAGGGAGGCAATGACCGTGCCGTCGGAAGCCGTGACCGTCAGGTCGTCCGCATCATACATCGCAAAGCCGCTCCACACGATATTGTTCATGGTGTTGGAGGTCGGCGTGGTTGCCATACCGCTGCTGCCGATAGCAACCAGCTTACCGCCGGTGATTGCAAACGACGAACCATAATCGAATGTGCCGTTGCCGCTGTTTGACGGGCCGATCACATACACCTCGCCGCCCGTCATCTCAATGATGCCGTTGGAATCCAGACCGTCGCCCTGTGCATCGACATACATATGACCGCCGTGAATCGAAAACACGGAATCGTCACTCATAAACGGGTTTTGGTGCATCCCGAAATCCCCGCTTGTCTCACTGTTACCGCTTGACGCATTGACGCCGTCATCCGTCGCCGTGAGCGACACCGTGCCGCCGTTAAGCGTGATCGTTGCCGCTTCGAGTCCCTCATAGCTTTTCGTGACCGACAGTATCCCGTTGTCAACCGTCAGTATTTCGTCGGCGTGCACCCCGTCATCTCCTGCCGCGGCGGTGATCTCGCCGCCCGATATACGGATCTCACGGTTGCTGTGAATCGCATCGTCTGCGGCATCGACCGTCACCTTGCCGCCACTGATCGTCAACGCGGTTCCTGCTTTGAGTCCTTTGCCGTCCGAGGAGCTGTCTTGACTGTTCACACCCCAACCGAAATCGTTATAGATATTGGCAGTGCCGTTTTTACTGCCGCCGTTTGCCGTGACGCTGATCTCACCGCCGCTGACAGTCAGCGCACTTTTCGCCTGAACGCCGTCTTTATCCGATGTGACGGTCAGCTTGCCGCCTTCCATCACGATATAACCGACATCCTCCCCTGCATCGTTGGTGCTTTTGATGCCGTCTCCTTTGGCGGTGAGTGTCAGCACTCCGCCGCCGATCCGCACATAGTCGCGTCCCATCACGGCATCGTCCGCGGCATTGACCGTAACAGTACCGTCGGTGATGATCAATCCGTCGCGGGAAACGATTCCATCCTTAAACGCGGCATTGACAGTCAATGTGCCGTTGCCGTTGATCGTGAGATCGGATTTGGAAAAGAGTGTCGCACTCGGTTCCTCATTCGTCACATCCTCATACACCGCATTGACACTGTCCGAAAGGGTGTTTTGCGAACCGCTTGCCAAGGACAGCACTGTCTTCTCGGACTTGCGCACAAACAGCGGCGCTGTGGTATCGCTGTGAATATTCACACCGTTCAGCACCAGACTGACCGTCCCGTTGTCGGTTGTTTCCACGCGAAGCTGTCCGTCAGAAAGCGCACCGCGGATTTCATAGCACCCCGCTTTGGTCACGGTAACGACATCGCCGTTGATCGCAACACCCTCGCCCTGCACGGTTGTGGCACCGTCAGCAAGAACCACTGTCGCTGTATATTCCGCTTCGGTCGGAATGCGGTCTTCCTCACGGTCGGACACGCTTTGTGTCGGCGCGGAGGGGTTGGTCGTGCCGGTTGTGTCCCCTGCCGAAGGCGGTACTGCCGTGCAGGAGCACAACAGCACTGCCATCGCAAGAAGCAGTGCTGTTTGTTTCATACTATCACCTTATTATTACAATATTACAGTTGATCGTTGGGAGCGTTGTAGCGGGAGCAGACGATGGTAAGATTGCCGTTGCGGCAACGGATATCGTCGATCATCGCTTTCTCCTGCTTTTCGTCCTTGAGAACCACAATGTAGCTAACCTCAAACATACTGCCCAAATTGGTCGTTTTGACACGGTCGATCGTATGCGATACGGTATAGGTTTCAAAAATATCGTCAAACACACCGATGTAATCCAGATCCTCAGGCATCACGATGCGCAGCATTTTTTCCTGCTTTTGTCCGAAAGATACGGGCATTTTGCTCAGCAGCCACAGCACCACACTGATGCCGACCGCAATCACTGTTGCAAGCGCCACATAGCCCATCGCGGTCGCCAGACCGATGGACATTGCCAGGAAAATGTACGAGATCTCTCTGGCACTGCCGGGCACCGAGCGGAAACGCACCAGGTTGAATGCACCCATTACCGCAACGCCCGCACCGACATTGCCGTTGACCATCATAATGACCATCTGCACAATCACGGGAAGCACCAGAAGCGACACCGCAAGCGGCTTGGAGGCGCGACCGCCGAACCAATAGCTGACAGCGATCACCAGACCCAAAAGCAGTGAACACCCAAGCACCAAAAAGAGCTGACCGTTGGTCATATGGGCAACATTTCCCGTAACGGTATCGATCGTAAAAATACTCTCAAACATACTTATTCTCCTTTTTGTTTACGTAATTGATCTCGCGTGTAAATACGTCCGTATTTGGAAAAGGATGTCGGATATATCGCAAGCCTTGTCAGTGCGTCGCTGAGCCACAACGGCACAGCACCCGGTGCTTTGAGCTCCATCAGCCATTCATCGGGTCCGAGCAGCTGTTCGCCGCTCGGCGGCACGGATAGATCCAGATCGGTCGTACGGCTTTGAATGTTGCGGTCAAAGGTCACGCGAAGTCCTTTTTCTTCTCCGACTCCGCAAAGCGCGATGCGATCATAAGAAAGATACAGCTTCGGAGCCGCTTTATAAAACTTGATAAAATAGTCGATCTCGCGGAAGATCTGCCCCGTCTGTGAGGGCGGGATCCCTTTATATACATACGCCTTGGCTTCCCCGTAGGGCAGCACGATGCGGCGTTTATAGACAACACCTTTATATTTCTTTTTGATTTCGAGAAACACCTTGTCGTCATCGGTGACGACCCCGTAGGAGCGCAGACGCATTTTTTCCTTGTAGTGCGGTTTCTCGATGGAGCGGCGGATAAGATCGTTATGCTCGGTGTCAAAATAGAGATTGCACACCGTGTACTTCTCATATTTATCCGCCGTCATATGCTCATCCAGTATCTGTCGAAGTGCCGTATACTGCGCTGTGGTCAGCAGATACTTTTTCTCGGCACGTTCAAATGTCAACCCCTTTGCCACAACGCTCCCTCCTTTTACATAAACAGTAACGCCGTTTTGTGAAAATCACGTGATAACTTCTTAAACAATTCCTTTTCCTATATACATTCCTATATACAATAGGATAACCAAGGCGGTTGCACAAAGCAACCACCTTGGTTAGTCCACATATATTATCCTTTCAGCAACGCACGGTACATACGGATGTACTCATTCGCGGAGCGACCCCAGCTGAAGTCCGTCTCCATTGCACGCTTGACAAGAATCGGCCAATCGTTCTTATTGGCATACGCGCCCAGCGCACGACCGATCGCGGCATACATATCGTCGGCGTTGTAAGACTGGAAGGTGAAACCGAAGCCGCCTTCCTCGCCGCAGTCCACGATGCTGTCCTTCAGACCGCCCGTGGCACGCACGACGGGCAACGTACCGTAACGGCACGCCACCATCTGCGACAGGCCGCAGGGTTCGCTCTTGGAGGGCATCAGGAAGATATCCGAGCCGGCATAGATCTTGCGTGCCAGCTCCGGCACAAAGCCCGAGCAATAGCAGAACTTGTCGGGATACGCCGCCTGCATCTCGCGGAAGAAGTTCTCATACACCCATTCGCCCGAACCGAGCACGACCATCTGGACGTCCTCCTGCAGCAGGCGGTTCATCACGTACTGCACAAGGTCAAGACCCTTGTGCGACACCAGACGGGTGACCATCGAGATCATCGGCACATCCGCGCGCACAGGCAGGCACAGACGCTCCTGCAACGCTTTCTTGTTCTCCGCCTTGCCCGCCATATCGTCAACACTGTAGTTGGCAAACACGTTCGGGTCGGTTGCGGGATCGTAGCCGACAACATCAATGCCGTTGAGGATGCCCGACAGCTTCCACTGACGCGCCTTAAGAATGCTGTCCATATGGTGCGAGAACCACGGATCCAGAATTTCCTGCGCATAGGTCGGACTGACCGTCGTGACACGGTGTGCCGATTCGATCGCGCCCTTCATCAGGTTGATGTCACCGTCCTGCTCGACAAGAGACGATGCCCACTGCGGCAAACCGAACACATCCTCTAAAATCTCCAGACCGTACTGACCCTGATACTGGATATTGTGGATGGTGAATACGGTTTTGATGTTCTCGTAGCCGGGCTGATTGGCATAGAACAGGTTGTAGTAGATCGGCACAAGCGCCGTCTGCCAGTCGTTGGCGTTGATGACATCGGGCTTGAAGTCAATGTGCTTGAGGATCTCCAGCACCGCACGGGAGAAGAACGCAAAGCGCTCCGCATCGTCGTAGTGACCGTACAAGCCCTCACGCTTGAAGTAATACTGGTTATCGATCAGATAATAGATAACACCGTCGAGCTTTGCCTCAAATACGCCGCAGTACTGACGGCGCCATGCCACAGGCACGGAGGTGCTGAACAGAAATGTCATCTTGTCACGGAGATGCTGAGGCACGCAATCGTACAGCGGCATCACCACGCGGCAACCGATCAGGCGCTGACGCATCGCACGGGGCAACGAGCCCGCCACATCGGCAAGTCCACCCGAAGCGGCAAACGGCAACGCTTCGCTGGCAGCATATAATACTTTCATACGTCTTCTCCTTATACGATGGAATTCTTCTCAATGTAGATCGGGAAGCTCTCAAAGCCCTTGAGCGAGCGCTGATCCTTGACAAGCACATTCTTATCGAGAATCACACTGTCGAGGCTGGTGCCGCCGAACACGACCGCACCCTGCATCACGATGCAGTTTTCGAGAACCGCACCCTCTGCGATCTTCACATTGCGGAAAATAATCGAATTTCTGACCGTGCCGTCCACATGAGCACCGTCAGCGACCAACGAATTGGTCACCTTCGAATTCAGGCCGTACATCGCCGGGCAGCAATCGCGCACTTTCGTATAGATCTGACGGTCGGAGCGGAACAGCGCCGCGCGCTTCTCCGTATCGAGCATCGCCATATTGGCGGCATAGTAGCTTGCCAGCGACGAGATCACAAGTGCCTGCTCGGTCACTTCATACCCGTAGATGCTCAGCTCATCCACATAACGTTGCAGGATATCACGCTCGAAATGCATCTGGTTGCGGCTGACAGCTGTCTTCACCAATGCTACAAGCAGATCCTTGCGCAGGACATACAGGCCGATGCCGAACTGACCGATACCCTCAGGGCGGTCCACGATCGCGATATCGGTGATGCGGTCAGTGCCGTCCACCTGCACGGTCATCGTATTGTTCATACGGGGCAGCTCGCCCTTGATATAGCCGACCGTGATATCCGCGCCCGACGCAACGTGCGCTTCGATCAGCTTGCTGTAATCGATGTTGGCAACCACGTGGCAGTCGGACATCACCACATACTCCTCTTTGGAGTTGCTGAAAAATGCTTCCATACCCGCAAGGCTTGCCACGCGACCCGAATAGCTTTCATCGCTCGTGCCGAACGGCGGCAGGATATACAGACCGTCATTTTTACGGGAAAGATCCCACGCCTTACCGGAGCCGAGGTGATCCATCAGCGACTGATAGTTGCTCTTGGTGACCACGCCGACCTTGGAAACGCCGGCATTGACCATATTGGACAGCGTGAAATCGATCAGACGGTAACGGCCCGCGAACGGAACCGAGCCCAGCGCACGGATCGAGGTGAGATCACGAAGCGCCTCCTCATGCATATTCGGGAAGATCAGGCCGAGAACATTGGTTTTACGCATGATCACTCATCTCCTTTCACGTCAGCATCGATCATGGCCTTTGCCTTGACCGTAGCACCGGGGTATACCTTAACGCCCTTGGCGACAACGGCAACGCCCCAATCCTTCAGATCCGCCATATCCTCAGGGCGCTCGCCGACAACGGCACCCTCGCCGATTTCGACATTTTCCGCTACAATGGCGTATTGCACACGGGCGTTTTTGCCGACGTGCGCACCGGGCATCAGGATCGAATCATAGATCACAGCACCCTCTTCCACGGTCACACCGGGGAACAGCACCGAGAACTCGACCTCACCCGCCACATTACAGCCCTCGGAAATGGAGCTGTTCTGCACCTTGGCGCCATCCGCGATGTAGTGCGGCGGCAGACCCGCGTTGCGGGAATAGATGCGCCACTCGTGATCGGACAGATCCAGCGGCACCTTCGGGTTGAGGATGTCCATATTGGCTTCCCACAGACTGTCGATGGTACCGACATCCTTCCAATAGCCCTCAAAGCGATATGCAAACATACGCTCGCCTGCATTGAGCATCGCCGGCAGAACGTTCTTACCGAAGTCATTCTCGGAGGCTTCGTTCGCCTCATCCTCGATGAGATACTTTCTCATCTTCTTCCAGTTGAAAACGTAGATACCCATCGATGCGAGATTGCTCTTCGGCACGGCGGGCTTCTCATCAAATTCGTAGATCGAGCCGTCGGGATTGCAGTTGAGGATACCGAAACGGCTTGCTTCTTCCATTTCGACCTCGATGACTGCAATGGTGCAGTCCGCGTTGTTGGCACGGTGCGCTTCGATCATCTTGGAGTAGTCCATCTTGTAGATGTGGTCGCCTGACAGAACCAGCACATATTCGGGATCGTAGCGCTCGATGAACGCGATGTTCTGATAGATCGCATTGGCGGTGCCCTTGTACCAGTCTGCGCCCTTGTTGCGCTGATACGGCGGCAGCACGTGGACACCCGCGCCGCTGCGGTCAAGATCCCACGGCATACCCGAGCCGATGTACTCGTTGAGCTCTAACGGCTGATACTGTGTCAGCACGCCGACCGTCTCAATGCCGGAGTTGATGCAGTTGGAAAGCGGAAAATCGATAATGCGGTACTTGCCGCCGTAAGGTACGGCGGGTTTGGCGATGTTGCTGGTCAGCGCGTACAGACGACTGCCTTGTCCGCCCGCAAGCAGCATTGCCACACATTCTTGTTTACGAAACATGGTTTATCATTTCTCCTTTCGGTTTTGAGTCTTTTTTGCAGCCGCCTTTTTACGGACAGGCGGTTTCTTTTCCTTTTCAAGCTGAATGTACAGCACGGAAAGCGGCGGAACGGTCAGTTCGATCGATTGCTTGAAGCCGTGCATCGGCTCAAGCTCCGTTTCGATCTTGCCGTTGACAACACCCGTGCCGCCGAACTCCGTCGCGTCGGTCGTGAACGCTTCACGGTAGATGCCGTAGGTCGGCACACCGATACGATAATGCTCACGCTTGACGGGGTTGAAGTTGCACAGCACGATGGTTTCTTTTCCGCTTCTGTCGATACGGCGGAACACGATGATGCTTTGTGTGTAGTCATCGTGCGCGATCCACGAGAAGCCTTCCCAGGAGAAATCGTTCTCCCAGAACGAGGGATTCTCAAGGTAGAAGCGGTTGAGCGCTTTGGTAAAGCCGTGGAACTGACGGTGGGCATCGTATTGCAACAGCAGCCAGTCGAGCTCGGACTGATAATCCCACTCCTTGAACTGCGCAAACTCACTGCCCATAAACAACAGCTTTTTACCGGGATGCGCCATCATATAGCCGAGGAAGGTTCGCGCTTCGGCAAACTTGTCCTCGTAATT
This sequence comes from Oscillospiraceae bacterium, assembly GCA_015065805.1. GTDB lineage: Bacteria > Bacillota > Clostridia > Oscillospirales > Acutalibacteraceae > RGIG1959. The sequence goes on from SVPN01000021.1 coordinate 24,853, forward strand.
GCCGGGCATTTTATTGATCAGCGAGCCTTTGCCGTGAACGACCTCATCGTGCGAGATCGGCAACACAAAGTTCTCGGAGAACGCATAGAAGAACGAGAAGGTCAGGCTGTCGTGGTTATCCTTGCGGAACAGCGGATCCAGCGACATATACCGAAGCATATCGTTCATCCAACCCATATTCCACTTGTAGTTGAAGCCGAGACCGCCGTCCCCCGTCGGGCGCGACACCATCGGCCACGCGGTGGATTCTTCGGCGATCATCATCGTCTGGGGATGCGCGCCGAACACGGCTTCGTTGAGAATACGCAGGAACTCAACCGCTTCTAAATTTTCCTTGCCGCCGTATTTGTTCGGAATCCATTGACCGTGTTCGCGGTTGTAGTCGAGATACAGCATGGATGCGACCGCATCCACACGCAGACCGTCCACGTGGTACTGTTCGATCCAGTACAGCGCGTTGGAGATCAGGAAGCTGCGCACCTCGTGGCGACCGTAGTCAAATACACAGGTGCCCCATTCCTTATGTTCACCCTTGCGCGGATCGGCATATTCATAGCACGCGGTACCGTCAAAGCGGAACAGCCCTGCCGCATCACGTGGGAAGTGCGCGGGAACCCAATCCATAATCACGCCGATACCTGCTTGATGGCAACGGTCAATGAAGCGCATAAACTGGTCAGGCGAGCCGTAACGCGAGGTCGGAGCGTAATAACCCGTCACCTGATAGCCCCACGAGCCGTCATAAGGATATTCCGACAGCGGCAGCATCTCGATATGGGTGTAGCCCATTTCCTTGACGTACGGGATCAGCTCATCGGCAAGCTTTTCATAATCGAATACATTGCCGTCTTCATACCGACGCCAGGAGCCTGCATGTACTTCATAGATATTCACGGGGCAGTCGTAAATAGACCGCTTGTTTTTCTCTTCGATCCAAGCGGCATCGCCCCATTCGTAAGCATCCAGTGAAAAGATCTTGGAAGCCGTTCCCGGACGGGTCTCGGAATGCGTGGCATAGGGATCCGCTTTCATCAGCTCCGTGCCGTCACCGGTACAGACCCAATACTTATAAGCGGCAAATTCCTCCAAGCCACCCGCAACCGTTTCCCACACGCCGTCATCACGGCGCGTCATCGGATCGCGACGAGGATCCCAGCCGTTGAAATCGCCGACAACCGACACCGATCGGGCGTTGGGTGCCCACACACGGAAGCGGTATTGTCCGTTTCCGACAGCGTGACAGCCCATTTCCAGATACGCGCGGCAATCGAGTCCCTTGTAATAATAAGGGGACATTTTCTCAGCAGACACGATCATCACACCTTTCTTCTCGCGTGAAACAGCGCCCGGACAAAGCCTATGGACGCAATACTCCACATTTCCATATAGCATTGTACCAATTTCTTTGAAAAAATGCAAGGGGTTTTGTGTATTTTCTTAGAAGATTTTTTCAAGAAAAACGTAAATATTAGTTAAATTGCACTAAAGAAAAGACGGAATGCTGTACAGATTTTAAAAACGCCCTCATATTCTCCGAAGAATGCTCATATTGTAAAGCAAAAAGCTAAAAGGAGTGCATATATTATGACGACCGAATCCTCCATCCCCCATCAGCTGATTTTAGACGAGAGGCAACGGTTATCGCTGTCGGGCGTATCGGACGTGGACAGCTTTGACGATGCTGTTGTGGTTGCTCACACCTCGCTCGGCGACCTGACCGTTAAGGGGCAGCACCTGCACATCTGTCGGCTGAACACCGAAAGCGGTGAACTGTCGCTGGAGGGACAGATCGATCTGTTGGAGTACACGGAGCCCAAAGCGCGCGGTAATCGCCTGCGCCGCTGGTTCCGATGAGGTGAGCTTGCGATGATGATCTCCAATCAGGAACAGCTTCTTCTTTTGTGGCGATATCTGGGATACGGTGTGTGGCTGAATCTGTTCGGCATTGCATTCGATCGGATGCGCCTGCATTTCCGTTCGGGAGCTGTGCGTATTCTTCTGGATATCGTCGGCTCTGTCGCGGCGGGGTTTTGCCTGTTCATATTCTCACTTGCCGCGGGGAACGGCGAGATCCGTCCGGTGATGCTGCTTGCCGTATTGATCGGTGCGGGTGTTTCTCACCTTTCCTTCGGACGGCTGTTCACCCTTCTTCTTGACCGTCTGAACGGATCTATAAGAGCCTTGAACCGCTGTTCGGCGGGTGTGAAGAGGAAAGTTGCGGATTTTGGGCGAAAAATACGAAAAAAAGTTGAATTATTTTATAAAAAACACTTGCAGAGCAACCCTCTTTAGGTGTATAATCGTAACAATAGGTAACGATATTGTAATCGGCTTATCCATCGCAGAAACCACACCCTCTTCCCCGTATCTTTCGGAAAGGATGTATACGATATGAAAACGGAATTCAAAGAAAAACAAAGCCTCGTTTTTCGCATCGCCGTTGCCGCTCTTCTTGTCTGGGTGATCGTGTCGCTCTTCCAGCTCCAGATCGATATCCGTGACAAACAAGCGGATCTGGATGACCTGCAGGCGCAGATCGTTGCACAGCAACGCATCAACGAAGAGCTCGAAGGCAAGAACGCCGATGACGACGAGTATCTGGAGCAACAAGCCCGCAACAAGGGGCTTGCCAAGCCCGGCGAGATCATCTACAAAGAGATCCCCGGCAACTGAGAATGTCATTTTTCCCGCAAAAGCGGATCAACAGGAGGAAATTGAGCAGTGCAGATTGAGGTAGGAGCCGTTTTAGAAGGCAAGGTCACAGGTATCACGAAATTCGGTGCGTTTGTGGAAATCGCGCCGGGTAAGACCGGTATGGTCCACATTTCCGAGGTTGCCAACAGCTATGTCAAGGAAATCACCGACCACATCAGCGAAGGTCAGACCGTCAAGGTCAAGGTGTTGAGCATCGGCGAGGACGGCAAAATCAGCCTGTCGATCAAAAAAGCCACCGCACCCGCACCGCGCACTCCCCGCGCACCCGTGCAATCCTCCGGTCGCCCCGGTAATTTCGAATGGCAATCCTCTTCTGCGCGCCGTACCGGCTCAGAGAGCTTTGAGGATATGATGTCCCGCTTCAAGCAAGCCAGTGACGAAAAGATGTCCGATCTGCGCCGCTCGGTTGACGGCAAGCACGGCAGCTTTGCACCCCGCCGCGGTTCAAACAAGCCCCAGCCCTGATCAACAAGCCCACACATACTAAGGGAACCGTATTTTCCGCGGTCAACAGACTGCCGAAACTGCTGTTCCCTCTTTTCATAGGGAGATTTCACTATGCGTATTCAAAATGCCCGAATTGTTCCCGTCGATGCTCCCGTCATCGAAAACGGATATATTGACATTGAAAACGGCATCATCACCGCTGTCGGTGCTATGCCCGCTCCGACACACGCCGACGAGCTTTACGACGCCGAGGGAGCATCTGTCTACCCCGGTTTTATCGATGTGCACTGCCATCTCGGTATGTGGGAGGACGGTCTGAACTTTGAAGGTGACGACGGCAACGAGGATACCGATCCCACCACGCCTCAGCTTCGCGCTGTTGACGCGGTGAATCCTCTGGACCGTTGCTTTGCCGAAGCAAGAGCCGCCGGTGTTACTGCCGTTGTGACAGGTCCCGGCAGTTCCAACCCCATCGGCGGACAGCTGTGCGCCCTGAAGACGCAGGGCGTGTGCCTTGACGATATGGTCATCAAAGCACCGCTTGCTATGAAGATGGCGTTGGGCGAAAACCCCAAGTGCACCTATCACAGCAAAAGCCAGGCACCCGTCACCCGTATGGCGACCGCCTCGGTCATCCGCGAACAGCTCCGCCTTGCCGCGGAATATGATAAGCAACTGAAAAAGGCCGCAGAAGACGATGACACCGACGAGCCCGATTTTGACAGTAAATGCGACGCTCTTCTCCCCGTCATCCGAGGAGAGCTTCCCGTGCATTTTCACGCACACCGACTGGATGATATTATGACCGCACGCCGCATTGCCAAGGAATTTTCCCTACGCTATGTGATCGTGCACGGCACCGAAGCGCACCTTGCCGCCGATGTGCTGGCACGCGACGGAATCGATGTGCTGAGCGGGCCGATTCTGTGCGACCGCTCCAAGCCCGAGCTCAAAGAGCTGACCCCCGCCTCCCCCGCAATGCTACACAAAGCAAAAGTGCGCATTGCGCTCATCACCGATCATCCCGAAACGCCGCTTCAATATCTGGGCATCTGCGCCGGTCTTGCCGTGCGCGAGGGCTTACCCCACGAAGCCGCTTTGCGTGCCGTAACCCTGGATGCCGCCGCCATCGTCGGCATAGATGATCGCGTCGGCTCTCTGACGGTCGGCAAGGATGCCGACCTGGTGCTGTTTGACACCGATCCGTTCACCGTTGCCGCAAAGCCGAAGGCTGTGATGATCGACGGAAAGTGGGTCGAGTAAGATGCGTCTTGTTTGTCTGACGGAAAACACCAGCATCTGTGACACCGTCGCTGCCGAACACGGACTGTCCCTATACATCGAAGTCAACGGACGAACGCTGTTGTTCGATATGGGACAAAGCTCCCTGTTCGCCGAAAATGCCGTCTCTTTAGATGTCGATCTTGCCGCTGTTGACACGGCGATCCTCTCCCACGGACATTACGATCACGGCGGAGGTCTGGCAACTTTCCTCACCCTTAACGATCAAGCGCCCGTCTATCTGAGCCGCTATGCCTTTGAGAAGCATTTCAACGGTGAAAAATACATCGGACTGAATCCCGCGCTTGCCGAAAACAACCGTCTGCATTTCACCGACGGTGTGTACGCTCTCGGCGACGGTCTGACACTGTACGCGAACGCCTTGCAAGTCGGAACCCTTGCCCACGGCAGTGCGGGACTGACCGCCGAAACCGACGGTGTGCGCCGCGATGACGATTACCGCCACGAGCAATACCTGCTCATCGAAGAGCACGGAAAACGCGTGCTGATCAGCGGATGCTCCCATCGCGGTATCCTTGAGATCACAACACACTTTCACCCCGACATTCTGATCGGCGGATTTCATCTTTCCAAGCTCACTGCGGAGCAGGCTGTCAGCGAATACGCCGCTCCGTTAAACGCATTGAACACCGATTTCTACACCTGCCACTGCACAGGCACCACGCAATACGACGCCTTATCCGCCGTGATGCCGCGTCTTTCGTACCTGGCAGGCGGACAACAACTTATCGTATAAAAGGATACCTTACTATGGAACTGTTGCAATTTTGTGCCCCGTGTCTGTTCGGGCTGGAGGGCATTTTAGCGGACGAGCTACGCCGTATGGGCGCTCAGCGTGTCACTCCGCAAAACGGACGTGTGCTGTTTGAAGGCGATGCCGCGATGTTAGCCCGCGCCAATATTCAATCGCGCTACGCCGAACGCATCCAGCTGATGCTGGGCACCTTCCGTGCCGTCACGTTCGATCAGCTGTTTGAAGGCGTCAAGGCGTTGCCCTGGGAACACTTCATCGGCAAGACCGACCGCTTCCCTGTCAAGGGCTGGTCATTGCAATCGGCACTTCACTCCATCCCCGATTGCCAGAAGATCATCAAAAAAGCCGTGGTGGAGCGTTTGAAATCGCGCTATCACGTTGGCTGGTTTGAGGAAACGGGCGCACTGTATCAGATTCAGTTCACCATCCTCAAGGACGAGGTCACCCTGCTTATCGACACCAGCGGCGCAGGACTGCACAAGCGCGGTTACCGCCGGAATGCCGGCGGCGCTCCCATCAAGGAAACCCTCGCTGCCGCCATTGTGGATGTTACAAGAGCACGTTTGTCCCCTGTTATCTGCGATCCCTGCTGCGGCTCGGGAACGATGCTCATCGAAGCAGCTCTCGCCGCCAAACGCATCGCACCGGGAATCGGACGCCGTTTTGCCGCGGCACAGTGGCCGCTTGTTCCCTACGACATCTGGGAAGCGGAACGTGCACACGCCAAAGAAGCGGAGCGTCCCGACCAGCAGTTTACCGCCGTCGGCGGAGACATTGACCCCGAAGCGGTACGGTTGACCAAGGACAATGCCTTCAAAGCGGGAGTCGGCGATCACATCGAAGCCTCCGTGCGCGACCTGAAGACCTTTGAACCGCAGGGCGAGCGCGGCATTGTGCTGTGCAACCCGCCCTACGGCGAACGGTTGCTGGATATCCGCGAAGCACAACGCATCATCCGCGAGCTCGGACGCGTATTTGTGCCGCAAAAGGGATGGCAATACGCCATCATCAGTCCCGACGAACAGTTTGAAGAGCTGTTCGGACGACAGGCAAAAAAACGCCGCAAGCTATACAACGGTATGCTCAAATGCCAGCTCTATATTTTCGAATGAGGTGACATCTATGCGCCATATTTTCATCATCAATCCCGCCGCCGGGAAGCACGAAAATGCCCTGAATGTTGTGCCGGAGATCGAAGAGTTTTTCACTTCCCACAAGGAATTCGGTACCCCCACGATCGAATACACCAACGGACGCGGTCACGCCACCGAGCTTGCGCGAGCCTATGCGCACAGCGGCGAACCCGTGCGGTTATACGCCTGCGGCGGAGACGGCACCCTTGCCGAGGTACTGCAGGGTATGCACGATGCTCCCACCGCAGAGCTTGCCTGCATCCCCTGCGGATCGGGCAACGACTATCTGCGGATGTTCGAGGGACGGGATTTTCGCAACATTGCCGCGCTTGTCAGCGGTCACGCGCAAAAAATGGACCTGATCAGCTGTGACGACGGCGTATCGCTGAACATCGCCTGTCTTGGGATGGATGCCGATGTGGCGTATAAAATGGTGAAATACAAGCATTTGCCGCTTGTGTCGGGATCGATGGCGTATAATCTGGCAATTGCCGATGTGTTCTTCCATCCCCTCGGCAAAGAGCTGACCATCACAATGGAAACCACGCACGGCAAGGTGGAACGGAAAGGTCGTTATTTATTCGCGCTTGCCGCAAGCGGTCAGTATTACGGCGGCGGCTACAAAGGCGCACCGATGGCACGTCCCGATGACGGCATTTTGGATTTTGTCCTTATCAAAAAAATGTCCCGTCTGTCCATTTTGAAATTCCTGCCGAAATACAAAAGCGGCGATATTCTCGACTGCCCGTATTTTGAGCATTTTCGCGGCACATCAATGACGGTGCATTGTGACGAGGATGTCGTGGTGGCACTCGACGGCGAATGCTACACGGGAACGGACAAGCACTTCTCCTTATGCGATCATACCATCAATTTTGTAATGCCCGCAAACGGAGCGATCAAACAAGCGGTTTTTTCCGCTCCGACCGCTTCAGGCGGACAAAAAAAGGCCTTGAGCGGGGCATTTGAAAACAAATCGTAAATTCGTGATACAAATGCCAAATTTCCCCTTGATTTTTCAGGTAACATTGAGTATAATCGGTATTAGCACTCAGATTGTCGGAGTGCTAATACCGATTTTGTATTTTTTTCACAGGAGGTATGTGATTATGAACATTAAACCGTTAGCCGATCGCGTGGTCATCAAAATGACCGAAGCGGAAGAAACCACCAAGAGCGGCATCATTTTAGCGGGCTCCGCCAAAGAGAAACCGCAGGTGGCAGTGGTTGTGGCTGTCGGCCCCGGCGGCGTTGTGGACGGCAAGGAGATCACGATGCACGTCAGTGTCGGCGATAAGGTGCTCATCAGCAAATACAGCGGCACCGAAGTCAAGCTGGACGGCGAAGAGCTCATCATTGTCCGTCAGAACGACATTCTCGCAATTGTAGACTAATCTGCTCAGGAGGAAAGAACGATGGCTAAAGTAATTCTGTACGGCGAAGACGCACGCAAAGCACTGCAGGCGGGCGTGGATCAGCTCGCCAACACCGTAAAAATCACCCTCGGCCCGCGCGGCCGCAACGTGGTGCTGGACAAAAAGTTCGGTGCTCCCCTTATTACCAATGACGGCGTGACCATCGCCAAGGAAATCGAGCTGGACGATCCGTTTGAAAATATGGGCGCACAGCTTGTCAAAGAAGTGTCCACCAAAACCAACGATGTTGCCGGCGACGGCACCACCACGGCTACCCTGCTGGCGCAGGCACTCATCCGCGAGGGCATGAAAAACGTTGCCGCAGGCGCCAACCCCATCGGCATCCGCCGTGGCATTCAGAAGGCGGTTGACGCGGTTGTGGAAGCCGTTCACGCCAACGCCAAGACCGTCAGCGGTCCGCAGGACATCGCACGCGTCGCCACCATTTCGGCGGGTGACGAAACCATCGGTAACCTGATCGCAGAAGCGATGGAGAAGGTGTCTGCCGACGGTGTCATCACGGTGGAGGAATCCAAGACCGCTGAGACCTACTCCGAGGTCGTCGAGGGTATGCAATTCGACCGCGGCTACATCACTCCTTATATGGTGACCGATACCGATAAGATGGAAGCCGTCATCGATGACGCGTTCCTGCTTATCACCGACAAGAAGATCTCCAACATTCAGGATATTCTTCCCCTCCTTGAACAGATCCTGCAATCGGGCAAAAAGCTCGTGATCATCGCCGAGGATGTGGAAGGCGAAGCGCTGACCACCCTGATCGTCAACAAGCTCCGCGGCACGTTCACCTGCGTGGCCGTCAAGGCTCCCGGCTTCGGTGACCGCCGCAAGGATATGCTTCGCGACATCGCCACCCTGACGGGCGGCACGGTCATTTCCGACGAGCTCGGTCTTGATCTGAAGGAAACCACTCTTGATCTGCTGGGCCGTGCCCGTCAGGTGAAGGTGCAAAAGGAAAACACCATCATCGTGGACGGCGCAGGCGATCCCGCCGCCATTGCGGCGCGCGTCGGTCAGATCCGCAGCCAGATCGAAACCACCACCTCCGATTTTGACCGTGAGAAGCTCCAGGAGCGTCTGGCAAAGCTTGCGGGCGGTGTTGCTGTCATCAAGGTCGGTGCGGCTACCGAAGTGGAGATGAAGGAAAAGAAGCTCCGTATCGAGGATGCATTGGCGGCTACCAAAGCGGCTGTCGAAGAAGGCATTGTCGCAGGCGGCGGCGTGGCGCTCATCAACGCCTCCTCTGTCCTGCCTGCTATGATCGAGGTCGCTGAGGGTGACGAGGAAACGGGTATGCGCATCGTGCTCAAGGCGCTCGAAGAGCCCGTTCGTCAGATCGCGATCAACGCCGGCCTTGAGGGCAGTGTGATCATCGACAAGATCCGCACCTCGGGCAAGATCAACTACGGCTATGACTTTGCCAAGGACACCTACTCGGATATGTTCGACGCCGGTGTCGTTGACCCGACGAAGGTCACCCGTTCGGCACTGCAGAACGCGGCATCCGTTGCGGCGATGGTGCTGACCACCGAGTCGCTCGTTGCCGACAAGAAAGAACCTGTCGCGGCTGCTCCCGCGGCTCCCGGCGGCATGGACGGTATGTATTAAGAAAAACCTAAAAAAAGACGGCGGAAATCCGTTTTCCGCCGTCTTTCTTCTTGCATAATTTGTTGCATTGCGCTACAATACAGGTAGGCAAAGGCAAATAAACCCGAACCTGCCTTACACGGCAGCCTATCGGTGCTTTTTGTCTTGCCGTCATAGCAAGGCGCCAGCCTTGCGTCTTCCGTCGCAACAAAAATCCCACGACATTCTGCTC
>SVPN01000022.1 GCA_015065805.1 Oscillospiraceae bacterium
GTGTTGAGATGTGCATGCCCGGCGATAACGTCGAGATGGACGTCGAGCTCATCACCCCGATCGCTATCGAGGAAGGCCTCCGCTTCGCTATCCGTGAAGGCGGCCGTACCGTCGGTTCGGGCGTTGTCACCAAGATCAACGACTAATCCTTGATTTTGTAACAGCTCACTGAATGGATCCCCGTTGGATATCATAGGATATTCAACGGGGATTTTTTTGTTTGTTCATAATATACACTTGAATTTGTTATAAAAATGCGCTATACTTTAAGACAGTGAAACGCAAAAGCGGAATAATTTTTGTTTTTTTGCGAACACTTTTGAAAGAACAATACAGGAGGTGTAACAGAATGTCGGAAATCATAATTACAAGTGACAACTTTGACGAGGCTGTTATGCAGGCAAAGCAACCGGTTTTGGTGGATTTCTGGGCAACCTGGTGCGGTCCCTGCCGTATGCTCGCGCCCGTCATCGAAGAGCTTGCCGATGAATATGACGGCAAGCTGACCGTCGGTAAGATCGATGTGGACGAATGCCCTGAGCTTGCTTCGGAATTCGGTGTGTCCAGCATTCCGATGGTGGTGCTGTTCCAAAACGGTGAGGTCGTTGAAACGATGATCGGCTATCGCCCCAAAGACTATTATGTCGGCGTTTTAAACAAGTATCTGTAAAGGAGAGATGTCATTATGAAGTACACCTGTGATGTTTGCGGTTATGTTTATGATCCTGCTGTCGGTGATCCCGAAAGCGGCATTCCCGCAGGAACGACCTTTGAGGATCTGCCCGAGGATTGGGTTTGCCCGCTTTGCGGCGTCGGCAAGGATATGTTCTCGGCGGCTGAATAAGTATCATATATCACCCGTGTAACGCCTGTTACACGGGTGATAGGAAAGAATAAGGAGGATCTTGTTATGAGTAAATATGCCGGTACACAAACCGAAAAGAATCTGCACGAGGCATTTGCAGGCGAATCGATGGCGCGCAATAAGTATACATACTTTGCGTCTGTTGCCAAGAAGCAGGGCTTTGAGCAGATTGCCGCCCTGTTTCTGAAAACGGCGGAGAATGAGAAGGAGCACGCCAAGCTGTGGTTCAAGGAGCTGAGCGGCATCGGCGATACGGCTGAGAATCTTGCCGACGCGGCAGAGGGCGAGAACTATGAATGGACGGATATGTACGCGGGCTTTGCCAAGACGGCGGATGAGGAAGGCTTCCCCGAGCTTGCCGCGAAATTCCGTCTGGTAGCCGCAATCGAAAAGAGCCACGAGGAGCGTTATCGCGCACTGCTCAAAAACGTGGAGACCGCCGCTGTGTTCGAAAAGAGCGATGTCAAGGTATGGGAGTGCCGCAACTGCGGTCATATCGTTGTAGGCACAAAGGCACCCGAAATCTGCCCGACCTGCAACCATCCGCAGAGCTATTTTGAGATCCACGCGGAGAACTATTAAACTGCAAAAACACCCCGTTTAAAAGCCATTGGCTTTTAAACGGGGTGTTTTAATTGTATACCGTTTATTTCGCTTTGGTGGCGATTTCCACGAGCGCTTTCTGCAGGAACTCTTCCACACTCATCGAGCCCAAATCGCCGTTTTCGCCGCGTTTACGGACGGATACGGTACCGCTCTCGGCTTCTTTGTCACCAATGATGAGCATATAGGGGACCTTCTGCATCTGTGCCTCGCGGATCTTATAGCCGATCTTCTCGTTACGCAGATCGGCTTCCGCACGGATACCGGCGTCAAAGAGCTGCTTTTGCACAGCCGCCGCTACATCCGCCTGACGCTCGGAGATGGGCATCACGCGCACCTGCTCGGGAGCCAGCCACAGCGGGAACGCACCTGCGTATTTCTCAATGAGCAGTGCCAGGGTACGCTCGTAGCAACCGATGGAGGTACGGTGGATGATGTAGGGGTTCTTCTTCGTGCCGTCCGCGTCGGTGTATTCCATACCGAATTTTTCGGCCAGCATCTGGTCGATCTGGATGGTGATGAGCGTGTCTTCCTTGCCGTGAACGTTCTTGATCTGGATATCGAGCTTCGGACCGTAGAACGCCGCTTCGCCGATACCGATGGCATAGGGGACTTCCAGGTCGTTCAGGATGCGCTCCATAATGCCTTGCGCTTCGTCCCATTGTTCCTCGGTGCCGATGTATTTCTCGCGGTTGTCGGGATCCCACTGCGAGAAGCGATAGGACACATCCTCGTACAGACTGAGCGTCTTGAGCATATAGATGGCAAGCTCCAGACAACCCTTGAACTCGTCCTCAAGCTGGTCGGGACGGCACATCAGGTGACCCTCGGAGATGGTGAACTGACGCACACGGATCAGACCGTGCATCTCGCCGCTTGCCTCGTTGCGGAACAGCGTCGAGGTCTCGTTATAGCGCAGGGGGAGATCACGGTAGGAGCGTGCACGGTTGAGATATGCCTGATATTGGAAGGGGCAGGTCATCGGGCGCAGAGCAAAGACCTCCTTGTCCTTCTCTTCATCGCCTAAGATGAACATACCGTCCTGATAATGGTCCCAGTGACCCGAGATCTTGTACAGATCGCTTTTGGCCATATACGGGGTCTTGGTCAGAAGCCAGCCGCGCTTTTGCTCCTCATCTTCCACAAAGCGTTGCAGGGTCTGGATGATACGTGCACCCTTCGGGAGCATGATCGGCAGACCCTGACCGATGACATCGGAGGTGGTGAACAGCTCTAATTCTCTGCCGAGCTTGTTGTGGTCGCGCTTTTTCGCTTCTTCCAGCTGGGTCAGATGGGCTTCGAGCTCCGAAGCCTTCGGGAAGGCAACGCCGTAGATGCGCTTGAGCATCTTATTCTTCGCATCGCCGCGCCAGTAAGCACCCGTTACGCTGAGCAGCTTGACCGCCTTTACGCGACCCGTATCGGGCAGGTGAGGACCGGCGCACAGATCCACAAAATCACCCTGCTTGTAGAACGAGATCTCCGCGCCTTCGGGGAGAGCTTCGATCAGCTCGCATTTATAGGGCTCGTCTTTCATCAGTTCCAGTGCCTCTGCCTTGGGGAGAGCAAAACGCTCAAGCGGAAGAGCCTCTTTGATGATCTTTTTCATTTCCGCTTCGATCTTCGGCAGGTCGTCGGCGGTCAGGCTGTCTTCCAGATCAAAGTCATAGTAGAAGCCGTTGTCAATGGACGGACCGATGGTCAGCTTGACCTGCGGGTACAGACGCTTGACCGCCTGCGCCATAATGTGGGAGGTGGTGTGCCAGTACGCCTTTTTGCCGTCGATATCGTCAAACGTGAGGATATCCAGCGTGCAGTCAGCGGTCAGCACGGTGCGAAGGTCAACGATCTCGCCGTTGACGCGTGCGGCGCAGGCGGCGCGGTACAGACCCATGGAAATGTCGCGGCAAACCGCATCGACGGTGGTATTCTCCGCCACCTCGCGCACGTCGCCGCCTTTTAATGTGATGTTCAGCATGTCAGTCACTCCTTCTGAGATTTGAATTTTTGCGGGAAACAAAAAACGCTTCGTCCCCGACAGACAGGGACGAAGCGATACACTCCGTGGTTCCACCCAGATTCAGTAGTCCGAAAACTACCCTCAACCGCCGATAACGGGGCGAACCGATGCGGCTTATCCGGGACGGTTCAGTCGCACACTCGAAGGCGGTCGCGCGTTTACGGACACTTTTATGTTGCTTTCAGCCACGGCAACACTCTCTTTGAAAAGCGGGGAATTGTAAACGGCATCCTTCTCAACGTTTTACATAAACTATTGTAACACCATCAAACGGGAAAGTCAAGCGCGAGTGAAAAAAACAAGCGGATTTGCCGTTGGCAAACCCGCTTGTTCGGTTGTTTACGCATTGAGCATAATGAGCAGCTGACGGACATCGTTTGTATTCACAATGCCGTTGTCGTCCGCATCGGCGGCGAGTTTGTGCGCATCATCCAAGGTGTGTATGCCCATCGTGTATTTCAGAATGGCGCGCATACCGGCGGTGTTGATCTTACCGACGCCCAGCACATCACCCTTGACGACCATTGTATAGGTTGCAAGCGTTGTGTCACCGCTCGATACCGTGACGGTCTGTCCCGTCTTGACAAGGGCGGTACCGCTGACAGCCGTGCCGTTTTCATACACCGTTACGGTGTACGCCGAATCAATATTTGCCAACCACGTGTCAAGCGTGGTATTTGCCGCCACATCGGCAACATAGCCGTTTGCGATTGCATAGAGATCCGATTCCAGCACCGTGTGAGGCGTGGTATCGGCCTTGTAAATGCCATCGGCGAAGTAGCCGCCGTAGTTGGTGTTGGTCAATTGCGAAGCGTGAATGCGGAGTATACCTGCCGAAGCGAGTCTGACCGTGACCGTTTTGACGGTGCTGATGCCGTCTGCGGGAAGCACGTTGTTCCACGTGTAGCAGCTGAGCAGGTCAAAGCTCTTGGAATACGCACCTGCGGGGATCGCGTTGTTGGTTGCCGAGAAGGCAGGGCCGAATTCACTGACAAGACCGTACTGTGCGTCCGCACCCGAGGTGGATACCTTCAGGACGATGTCGAAATCGGCGGTGGAGTGGACGTTGATCAGCCAGTTTTTGAGCACCGACACCTTCATCGCGTCGTTCAGGTTCATGGTGATCTCATAGCCGCTGTCGCTGTCAGCGATGACGGTCAACTGACCGTTATCGTATTCATAACCGCCCGGAAGTGCTTCGTTCTTGACGGTGATATCGGGGCTGAGGAGGGGGAGCGTCTGCTCCGCCTCGTCGTCTGATGCCAGTGTCAGGTCATTGGACAGTGCCAGATCGCGAAGGATCAGCTTTTTGCCGACATAGCCCGCATTCATCACGCGGATCGCGCTGATCGCCAGCGTGCCGTCGGCATTGTACGCGCCGTCGGGGAAGGTGACGGTGCTCAGATCGATCTTGCCGCTTCTTGCCGCATCGTCGCCCTTGAGGTCACCGCTGCCCGAGGAAATGTTCGCACCGCTGAAGTACTTCTGGATAGAGAGCTTGGTAGCACTTGTACCCGTGGCAGGGGTAGCGCCGTTGAAAAAGAGGATGATGTTGACCTTGCCGTTGGTTTCCAGTGTGTAATCATACTCAAGAGCCATCGAAGCGGGATCAACGGCGATCGGAGCGGGGAAGATATAATCCGCCGCAGGCCACGTGCCGACATCAATGCCTGCGCTCTTATACAGCACCTGAGCGCCGTTTTCGGTCGCTGTTGCTGCATCGGTCTCCAACGTCCACGACGATGCCGACGGGGGCAGGAGGCTTTGCTTATTGTAGGTCGTACCCTTACCGGGCTCATAGCCGTTCAGCTCAAGAGTCGTGCCGACAGGAAGTAAGCGTCGCAGAGAGCCTGCCAGGGCTTTACCGCCCGAGAAGGTGTTGATCGCAAGCACAAAGCCGTTTGCGGGGATGCTCATCTGTTTATCTGTGCCGAGTGTTGTGTTCGCGGCGGTCACCTTGTAGGTCGAGCCCGAAACGGGTGTGCACGCAAACAGCATATCCCAGGTGTGGGCATAGCCCGTGGTATTGCCGTAAAGCGAATCATAGATTGTCCACTCGTTGTTACCGTTGAGGCGATTGAAGGCGTTGACGCTGTACAGCGTGCCGTTGATCATCAGATTCATTGGCTTCAAAGCACTCGGCACGGTAATGCCGCCGAGGTTCTTTATCACGATCTTTCTGCCTAAATTCAGGCGGCTGAGATCCACGGTGTTATCGGGCATCGCGATCACCACACCGTCGTGAGGAATGGCGACGATCTCACCGTCCGCAAGCGTATTGCCGTCCACGACCCACGACACCGCATAGCCTTTTCCCTGCGTGTAGCGGGCGATGACATAGTCGAGCATTTTCGGGTTGCCGAATGCGTCGGTCGCATCCGCTGAGAAATAGCGGTCATACACACCGACACCGCGATAGGCAGGGCAGGTCTCGGCAACGTTCTGATAGGTAACAGGCAGGGTAACAGCGGTGTCGCTGTCCGTCGAAGCAAAGGCAACGACAGGATCGTTCACGACCGTGCCGTATGCAGGGTCACCGCTTGCTTTCGGGGCGGGAGCGGAGAAATCAAACGGAATGGTGAAGTTGTCGCGCGTGCCGTATTCGTCAAAGGGCTTGCCGTCCTCATAGTCCGACACAAAGCTCTCGGTATAGGGCGAATAGGTGCGGCAGGCGATCTCACCGGCGGCGGTATCGCATTCCATAAAGCGCATAAAGCCGTTGCCGCCGTTTGTGGTGCTCTGGTAGTTTGCCATGATCTGATACACGGTGCGGTCGGATTTGCCGTCGCCGTTATCGTCGATATTGTCGATCACGCGGGTGGAGTTGTAGTTGTGACCGCACATCACCATACGGACGTTAGGACTTTTGAGCACGACCTTCTGGAAAAACAGCTCACCGTTGGGGCTGCGCGTGCCGTTCGCTTGCAGATAATCGTGGAAGCACAGGGTCGCCACACGTGTGGGATACTGCGCCAGCACATTGTTGAGCCAGTTGTACACATCGTCGTTGTAGACGCTGTTGTAGCCCATATACACGAAGATAAAGTCCGTGCCGTCGATGGTCATCAGGTCGTAGTGCCCGAAGTTATCCTCAAAGCTGCCGCCGTACCACGGCTTTGTATTGAAGCGGGAAGCACCGAAATAGCGGCTGTAGGAATCGTGATTGAATTCCGTCACCGCTCCCGTTGTGCTGTCAACCTTGTAGGGCACGACATCGTGGTTACCCGCCAGGATGCCGTAGGGATAGTCCGCTTCGTCCCACGGGCGGTAGGCGTTGTCCATTACCGTCCACTGCTCGGTGCTGTTCGGGTTATCCACAAAGTCACCCGTGTGGAAGGTGTAGCGGATATCGAGACGCTGATAGTTTTCAAGCACCCACTGATTCTGATGGGAAATGATCTCCGGATAGGCAAAGGAGTACCATTGCGGGTCGGTCGTCCAGAGCAGGGTATAGGTGTGGTCTTCGAGCTTGTCGATGGTTGCCGCCACAGCGGACATCGGCAACAGACCTAAAAGCAACAAAAGGGACAGGCACAGTGCCGTCAGGCGTTTACACAGCTTCATACAGACATCTCCTTATTCAACAACTTCGCCGACTGCAGGGTCACCGTCGGCCTTGGGTACGGGTTTGGAAAAATCAAACGGGATCACAAAGTCATCACGCGTGCCGTATTCGTCGATCGGTTCATCGCTTTCATAATCCGAGCCGAATGCATCAATATACGGTGAGTAGGTTTTGTGCGTAATGGTGCCGTTTTCAACATCGCATTCCATAAAGCGCATAAAGCCGTTGCCGCCGTTTGTGGTGCTCTGGTAGTTGGCGATCATCTGGAAGAGCGTGCGGTCGGCTTCGCCGTCACCGTTATCGTCGATCCTGTCAACCAGACGGGCGGATGCGTAGTTGTGGCCGCACAGCACCATACGGACATTGGGATTGGGGAGAACAACAAGCTGGAACAGGAGCTCACCCGTTTTGGTGCGGTAGCCCGCCGCGTTGAGGTATTCGTGGAACGACAGGATCGCGATGCGGTCGCTGTGTTCGCCGAGTACACGGTTAAGCCAGTCGTAGTGTGTATTGGTATAGCTGCCGTAGCCCATATACACGAAGATGTAGTCGGTGTCGCCGATGGTCATCAGATCGTAATGACCGAAGTTATCTTCAAAGCTCTCGCCGTACCATTCGTTGTCCTTGTAGCGGGCTTCACCGAAATAGCGGCTGAAGGCGCTGTGGTCATCGCCGTCCACATCGTGGTTGCCGGCAAGCACGCCGTAGGGCATTCCGGCCTCATCCCACTTGACATACTGCTCGGACATAAACTCCCATTGTTCGGTGCTGTCGGGGAGATTGACGAAATCGCCCGTGTGCAGCGTGTAACGGATGTCATAGGTGTCAAGGTTGTCGAGCACCCATTGATTCTGCTGTTCGATGATATCAAAGTATTTAAAGGAGTACCACTGCGGGTCGGAGGTCCACAGCAGGGTGTACACGGCATCGTCTTTCTTTTGTTGCTGATCACGATACCAATAATCCACACCTAAAACCGCGCCGCATATGATCAGACCTGCCAGCACAACCGACACGATCTGCAAAACGGTCTTTTTGCTCATTCGTCTCGCTCCTTTTGCATAATATATATAAATCTATACTATAAATATATCACTTTGGTAAAAACCTGTCAAGAAATGCCGTGCGGAGCAATGGACAAAAACTGCAAAAAGAAAAACCCGAAACCATTCGGTTTCGGGTTTTGTGTTTGATGAAGTAAAAATCAGCGCTTGGAGAACTGGGGAGCACGACGAGCAGCTTTGAGGCCGTACTTCTTTCTTTCCTTCATACGCGGATCGCGGGTCAGGAAGCCTGCCTTCTTGAGCAGGGGACGGAGCTCTTCGCTGTTGTACTGCAGCAGAGCACGGGCAACACCGTGACGGATCGCGCCGGCCTGACCGGTCACGCCGCCGCCGTTGACGCGGCACTCGATGTCGAATTTATCGGCATTGCCGGTAAGCTCCAGGGGCTGACGAACAATCAACTTCAGGGTCTCGAGGCCGAAGTAGTTGTCGATGTCACGATCGTTGATGGTCACCTTGCCGGTACCTGCGTACAAGCGAACGCGAGCAACAGAGCTCTTTCTTCTGCCGGTTCCGTAGAAAAACGGTCTGGTATTGTAATCCATTGTTTACAGCCTCCTTTCTTACAGCTTGAACTCTTCGGGCTTCTGAGCCTCGTGAGCGTGGTTGGACTCTGCGTAAACGCGCAGGCGGGTCATCGCCTGGCGGCCGATGGTGTTGTTGGGGATCATACCGTTCACAGCCAGCTCCATCGCCTTCTCAGGACGCTGAGCCATCAGGGTGCTGTACTGGGTAGCCTTCAGGCCACCGATCCAACCCGTGTGACGGTACCAATACTTGTTGCGGAGCTTGTTGCCCGTGAGGACAGCTTTGCCGCAGTTGATGATGATGACATGATCGCCGCAATCCACGTGGGGAGTGTAGGTGGGCTTGTGCTTGCCACGGAGCAGCACAGCCGCCTGAGCAGCCACACGACCGAGGGATTTACCGGCGGCATCGATGACATACCACTTGCGGTCAACTTGACCGGCTTTTTCCATATAAGTGGACATGTGAAATACCTCCTGTTTATTTGATGATGTTTAACTCACGGCGATGATAATACCACATTTTCAAATCGCTGTCAAGCCCAAAAACGCCGATTTTTTAATTTACAACCCGTATTCTCTCGTTTTCTCTTTGTTTTTCTCGTTTTTGCTCATTTTCTCGTTTTTTATTTCAAAATTCAAAAACGGCGACAAACATCGCGAAAACCGCGTGCTGTCGCCGTTTTTTGATCATTTCAGGAATCCGCTTTGCCCGATGATGTCCGCCACTTCGGCGAGTTCTTCGGGCGGGAGCACCAGTGCAAACCGCACATAGCCCTCGCCGCGCTTGCCGAATGCCGCACCGGGAGTGCACAGAACACCGGTTTCGCGCACCAGCTGTTTGCAGAATGCCGCCGAATCGGTGAAGCCTGCGGGAAGCGGTGCCCACACAAACATCGTGCCGTCGCTGTCGGGGATATCCCAGCCGTAGCGGCGAAGACCGCCGCAAAGCGCATCGCGTCGCGCCTGATAATCGGTGCATTGCTGTCTTACGGCATCGCGCGGGCCTGTCAGTGCCGCGATCGCCGCCTTCTGGATGGGGGTAAACATACCGAAATCGTATTGGGAGCGCAGGAGCTTCATTGCTTCGATCACGCTTTTATTACCGATCAAAAAGGAAATACGCGCACCCGTGACATTGAAAGACTTGGACAGCGAGAAGAATTCCGCGCCCACATCGGCAGCGCCATCCAGCGACAGAAAGGAAAAGCCCTCGCGACCGTCAAACAGAATATCCGAATAGGCGTTGTCGCTGATCAGAATAAAGCCGTATTTTTTGGCATAGCCGATGAGCTCCTCGTACACCTCTTCCGGTGCGGCGGCACCGACGGGATTGGAGGGATAGGACACGACCATATACTTTACCTTTTTCAGGATCTTCTCATCGATGAGGTCGAGACGCGGCATAAAGCCGTATTCCTTGATGAGCGGATACGTCTCAACGGTCGCTTCTCCCAAAAGCGCACCCGCTTCAAAGGCGGGGTAACCCGGATCGGGCAGAAGCACCACATCACCTTTGTTGCAAAGCGCCATTCCGAGATGCCCCATACCTTCCTGCGAGCCGTTGACGGCGGTGATGATATCGGGCGTGATCGTAACGCCGAAGCGGTCACGGTAGTAGGAACAGACCGCTTCAAGCAATTCGGGGCTTTCGGTCAGCGAATACTTCCAGTTTTCGGGATCGGCCGCCGCTTCGCACAGTGCCTGCATCACGTGGGGAGCGGGCTTGAAATCGGGTGTACCGATAAACAGATTGTACAGCTTGCGCCCTTCGCGTTGCAGACGCTCTTTTTCTTCGTTAAGAGCGGCAAAAATACCGGTCTGAAATACATCTAAGCGGGAGGCTTTTGAAAATTCCGTCATGGTAAACAACCTTCTTTTAGTAGGAAATTGCCGATAATACCGTCAGATCGTCTTCGGTCACGGTTATCGGATCGGTACTCAGGGTTCCCGCCTGAATGGTTTTGACAGTGCCGTGGTAATCGCTGCCGCCGCTGACAAGCAGGTGATGCCGCTCGGCGGCGTTCAGCAGAAACGTGATCTCGTCGCGGGAATAGCGGGAGTAATAGCATTCAAGACCGCGGATCCCCGCTTGCAGTATCACGCGCAGTCGTTCTTCAAAGACATCCGCCGAAAGATGCTTGTCACCCTCACCGCCCAGCGGGTGCGCCCAGACGGGGACACCGCCCGCCTCGGTAACGGCTTTTGCCATATCCGTGACCATAATGCGGTACGGCGCGGGAGGACAGCCTTTGAAATAGGTTTTAATGGCTTCGTCAATGGAATCCGCCAGCCCGCGTGCTACCAGGAGCTTGGCGAAATGCGGCTTTCCGATGCTTTTTTGCGCGCGCAGATACCGCAATTCCTCCTCTGTGAAGTCGATGCCGTGAACGGTTTTCAGGTGATGCAGGCGCAGGTCGGCTTTTTCCTTGCGCAGATCGTTTCCTTTTTGTACTGCCGCTGTAATTGACGGGTGTGCAGGGTCGATGCCGATTCCGAGCAAATGGCATTTAAAGCCGTCTGCGTGGCAGGAGAACTCCACTGCGGGGATGAAGCGCATCGACGGCAAAAGGGCGTCAGCGACCGCCTGACAGCCGTCCACTGTATCGTGGTCGGCAAGGGCGAAGACTGTGATGCCGTTTTTGTGCAGATGCGCGACCAGCGACGCGGGAGTATCGGTGCCGTCCGAACAGCAGGAGTGTGTATGCAGATCGATGTGTTGCTTTGTCATAGCGTATGCCTTCTTTCAAGACGTAAGTATACCATAGGTTTTCCTTGATTTCAACCGTTTACCTGTGATATACTGAAACAAAAAGGAGGCGAGCGGATGAACAGCTTGACAGCAGAGGCGATCGGACAGCACCTGCTAACCGAGGGCTTAACGGTGGAAGTGTACTCTTGTGTGGCGTCTACGAACGGACTTGTGAAGGAACGCGCCGAAAACGGCGCAGACGAAGGGCTTGTGGTGATCGCGGACAGTCAGAGTGCGGGACGCGGCAGACTCGGGCGTTCGTTTTGTTCCCCTGCGGGAACAGGGCTGTATATGAGCATTCTGATCCGCCCGCAAATGGCGGTGGAAAGAGCGATGTCCGTCACCACGTTGGCGGCGGTGGCGGTTTGCCGTGCCATCGAGCAATTGTCGGACCGCAAGGCAACGATCAAATGGGTGAACGATGTGTACTGTGACGGCAAAAAGGTGTGCGGCATTCTGACCGAAGCGGCTGTGAGTCCCGAAGGATTGTCCTATGCCGTGCTGGGAATCGGCATCAACGTTTCCGACCCGATCGACGGGTATCCTGCGGAAATTGCCGACCGTGCGGCATCGGTTTACGGTCAGCAGAAAGGCGACCGTGCGGTATTTGCCGCGGCGGTGATCGATGCCTTTTTTGAGGAGTATACCCATCTGGAGCAAAGCGGATACGTAAAAGAATACATCGGGCGTTCCTGCCTGGTAAACACAGCGATCGTTGTGCATACCCCTGCGGGCGAAAAAGCGGCAACCGCATTGGGCGTGGATGAGCAATGCCGATTGCTGGTGCGCTATGAGGACGGCAGGGAAGAAACCCTTTCGTCGGGCGATGTCAGCATCCGATTGGCATAAAAAACAAAAAGACCGTTGTCTTTGCAGACAACGGTCACTTTTTGTTCAGCACGGTACCGCCGCAGAATCAGGCGTTAGCCTTCTTCGCGAGGGCGGACTTTTTCCTGGCAGCAGTGTTCTTATGCAGGAGGCCCTTAGCAACAGCCTGGTCGATCTTTTTGATCGCGGCTCTGACAGCAACGGCCTTGTCCTCTGCGCCGGCTTCGATCGCGGCATTGGCCTTCTTGATCTCGGTTCTGAGAGCCGAGCGGTTCGCCTTGTTGCGCGCCGTCTTGACAGCGATGACATTCACACGCTTTTTAGCGGATTTAATGTTGGGCATGGTCACACCTCCTCTTATAAAAACATTTTATAAATCACGCGGTGATAATAATACCACGAACAACAGAAAATTGCAACTGTTTTTTTGAAAAATTTTAAAGTTTTTTGCACTTTTTTCATTTTATCCGTATATCTCTTGCGTTTCTCCCGTATACATACGAAAAAGGAGGGATGTCTGTGAGACGGATCGGAGCGGTTGCGTTGCGGTGTATACCGCTATTCTTGTGTGCGGTGTTGCTTGTCGGTGCGTTGCGAGCTGTCCCGACAGCATCCTGGGAACAGCTTGCCGAAGGATCGGCATTGCTTGTGATCGGTCTGCACAATCCGCCTCGCAGTCCCGCTTCTGCGCAAGAGACGGTGGAGCCTTCGCGGTATGCGCCGTTGCCGACAATGCCCACCTATCCGCAAACAGCGGCAGTGCCGACGGTCAATGAACCGATCATCCCGCCGAAAGGGGACGGCGGCGGTGCGGTAAGTGAGGAGCAGATCGGCGGCGGTACGGAGATCACTCCCACCGTTTCCGTCAAGAATAACAGCGGTCGGGAGCGGGATTTCAAAGCCCTGCTTCAAGCGGGAATGCCGTTTACGCTCACCCCGGGTGAGGAGCCGCAGGTGCTCATCGTACACACGCACACCACCGAATGCTATATGTCCTACTATGCGGGATATTACAATGCGGATGATGCGACACGCACAACCGATACGACACAAAATGTCGCGGCTGTCGGCGAGGCCATTGCACAGGAGCTTCTTCAGGCGGGAATCGGTGTCATCCACGATGTCACGCTTCACGATTCCCCGCAGTATTCGGGCGCTTACAGCCGTTCGGAGGATACGATCAAGCAGTATCTGGAAACCTATCCGTCCATCCGCGTGGTGCTGGATATACACCGTGATGCGATGATGTACGACGATCTCACAAAGGTCAAGCCGACGGTGACCGTGGACGGAAAAAAAGCGGCACAGGTGATGCTGGTCGTCGGCAATACGGATACGCAGGATCTGCCGAATGCTTACTGCGAGGACAATCTGCGGTTCGGCCTGCAGCTCCAGCACGCGCTCGAAAGTGCGCACGAGGGCATCACCCGTCCGTTGTACGCTGTGGATGCGCGCTACAACCAGGGGTTGTGTGCAGGTTCGTTGCTGATCGAGATCGGCACGGATGCCAACACATTGAGTGAAGCTCTTTACAGCGGACGTCTTGTCGGCAGGCAGCTGGCAACACTGTTGCGATAAAAAACACTTGCACTTATTGCTCGGGAATAGTACAATATAGGAAGTAAAGGAGGGGATACTATGTCGAAGCGATGGCTCGCACTCGGGCTGGCGATGCTGATAAGCCTGATGATGACGCTGACAGTGTCGGCATCACCGCATCCTCTGCTGGTTGAGAAGTCTACACGCCTGACCTCACAGACAGGTGCTTTTGCCTATACTCCCGAAGGAACACTGAATGTTACCGCGTCCGACAGCGGCGGTGCGGTGGTGGCGATCGATCTGAATCGGACGGTCAATCTGTTGGAAACGCCGTTCTTACAGCTGTCACTGCATTCGACGGTGCCGTTCAACATCGCACTGAAGTTGGATGACGGCACAAAAGAAATGTATCCGCAAACCGCCGCTCCTGCGTGGTATGAAGGCTTCCAACAGCACACGCCTGCCGCGGGCGAAGGCGTGGATGCAGGACAGTATACGCTGTCGCTGAGTATCCCTGCTTATGCGGACTATAACGATCTTCCGATCCCGGAAAACGGGGTCGTGACGCTTGAAAGCGTGTTTGTGATTCTCAAGGATGTCGGCGGCGTGACCGTTGAGCACCTGATGCTCAGTGAGCACGGCTCTTTTCTGACAGCGTTCGGCAAAACAGGCAAGACTGCGTTTTGTCCCATTGCCGTCACGACCGCACCCAAAGGCGCGATTCCGACAACTGCACCGACCTACGATGCAGGCGGTGTGACCCGTTATCAGTCGGAGCGGTTTCCGGGCGGTGTGATCGTGCTGTTGATCCTTTCCGCCGCCGTGTTGGCGGGAATGACCGTTTACAGCATCCGTAAAAAGCAAAAAAAGAACCTGCCGTGAGCAGGTTCTTTTTTGGTTTCGTTTATTCTACATCCACCTGCGGGTCGCAAAATTCCGCAAGGCGACGGGTGTACGCATCGGTGACCGCTTCCTCAAAGGCGAGCGGGGCATCGGTGGCACCCATTGTGTCCAGAAGCCAGCGCGTCAGCGCGGGGTTTAAGATCAGCAACGGGCCGATAAGATAGGTAGCGATCATATTGCCCATAAAAAAGCCCTCGTATTTCGATTGCTTATTCAGGCCGATGCCGCGTTCCACCTTGACAAAGGCACAATCGGCGTTTTCACCTGTTGCCGAGGTGAACTGGCTTTTAAAGCCCACGATATCCGCTTCAATGGGGGAAAAGTGCCCAAGCACCAAGCCGTTGTAGCGGTGGAACATATCCTGCTTGGCGTTCATCGGCAGAATTCCGAGACCGTGAATGCTGTTGCCGCTTTCAAGGTGAATGTTGTGACCGAGAACCTCCATGGCATTGCCCGTGAACAGCATCGGTGTGCCGTCCTGAATCATTTCCTTGATGCGGTCGGCAAACGGCATCAGCGCCAAAATTGCGCGTTGCTGTGTGCGTTCGGTCATCGGGCCCATATACAGCAGATCGACCTTGTGGTTGACAAAATACGGTACCTCGGTCATCGGTGTGCGAAGAAACTCGGCATCGGGCAGGCACGCCTGCAAATAGCGCATATTGCTCATATCACCGAAGAGATTGGCGTGCTCGGGGTATAAGATTTCGATGATCATTGCGCCACCTCCTCGTCCGTTCCGCTCAGGCGCGCTTTGAGCAGATCGCGCACCGTTTCGGCAAATTGTACGGTGTACACATCGAACAGCACAAACGTGTTGTCGATCTCCTCGAGTTTTACGGCATCCGCGGTCGCGGCTTCCTCGCGCATCGTGACGATGCGCTCATCGGGAATTCCCGCCAACAGCAACCGCACGCGGAAATCCGCCGCACGCACACCTGCCACGATGATCTGTTTGACACTGTCATCACACAGAAATTCAAAGTCCGCGTCATACAGCCACGCGATGTTTTCGGTGGAATGCTTGGCGTCAAAGTAATCCTCAATCAGCAGGATCACCGCCTTGTTGCCCTCGCTGCGGTGGATAAAGTCAAATGCGCGGGAGCAGGCGATGGGGTTCTGCCCCTTGGCAAGAAGCATCGTGACGGTTTTGCCGTTTTCCTCGATCTGCTCAAAGCGGGATTTGACGATCTGTTGCTTTTGGAGGGAGGATTCGATTTTCTCCGCCGACAAGCCGAGCTCACGAAGCAGAGTGACAGCGGCAAGCGTGTTGTACCAGTCGGTGATGTTGTCACCGAGCATACGGTAGTGCTCTTCTCCGTCGGGAGTCTGCACGGTCAGGGTGCGTGTGGTGCTGTTGACAGCGGTGATCTCATACGACGGCACCAGTGAGCCGTAGGTGCAGACGGGGCAATGTGCGCGACCGATGTGATTGTAGCGCACAAAATCGTAGGTCAGCGTTTCGCCGCAGTGCGGACAGGTCACGATATCACACACGATGTTCTGCGGGTTTTGCCAGTCATCCTCGCGATGCGCGATGCCGAACGCCAGGCGTTCATTGGTCGGAGCAAGATGACTGCTGATCAGGTCATCCGCGTTGACGATGAGCCTGGTGGACGCGGGAATCGCCTGATTGAGGATGTCCGAGATAAATTCCGAATGGGCATTGCGCTTGAAGGAGTCACGGAACAGGTTGGTGACCAGCAGATAATCGGGCTTGAGATATTTGAAGATGTGGATGGCACTGCGCTCGTCGATCTCCAGCACGGCGATCTCCTGATGGATGCGTCCCGTCATCGAGCAGGCATTGAGGAATGTCGATACGATGCCGCCGCGCACATTGCCGCCGAAACGGTTGTTGAGCGGCTCCTTACCGCTTGCGGCGAGCAGATCATCCACCAGGTTGCACACGGTGGTTTTGCCGTTGGTGCCCGTGACGGCGATAATGGTTTTCGGTTTATCCACACGCCCTAAAAAATCGGGGCACAGCTTCATTGCCACCACTCCGGGAAGATGCGTGGCGTTGCGATGCATCAGGCGAAGCACGGCTGTGATGGCCTTGGCGATCCACAGTGCTAAAAAGAAACGGATGCCTTTTTTCATAAGAGTATCACACATCCTTTGCGGATATATTTATACAGATTATAGTATACCACGCTTTCCCGCGCAAGTCAACACGGATTGCTATGCGGAAACGCCCGACAGCCGCGCCGAAAAGCAACGGGTGTCGGGCTGCAGGATCAGGTTCGGCTTTCGGCAATGCGCAGAATGCTGTTCGTTGTTTCATCCGCAAGGCGTTGCCACATATCCCAGTCCATAGCGGCGATATGCAATGCTTCCATACGGTCGTGGTGGGCTTTGGCATCCTCGGAGCAACGGATCGCTTCGCGCAACATTTCCGAAGCGGCACGGCGGTTGAAGCGCAGCTGTTGCTTTTTGGTGCGAAGTGCATCGGTGTCTTGAAACCGCGAGGCGTGCAGACGGCGAAAGACAGGGAAATCCACCGTTTCGCGGCCGTTTGACGAGAGAAAGCCCACGCCGACAGACGGCACTAAAATGTGGGACGGCGTGTCGGGCAAAAGCGGGGAATAGCAGGTGATGATCTGTTGTCCCGCTTTGAGAAGTTGTTCGCGCAAGGCGGTCATAAACCGCACGTTCACAGCACCGTATTCATCTTCAATCACGTACAGCTTTGGGCAAAGCGCGCAGGCGGTGTCTTTGAGAAACACATACCCCTCGGGCGTGACGGCGGATAAAAACCGCCGCGTTTCCTTGCCGTTTGTCTGTTTTTTGCATTCTTTGTCTACCAAACGGGCGGCAACGGTGTCGATTTTGGCGTTGTTGACGGTTGCCTGTGCCAGCAGACGGTTGTTATCCAGCAGATTACCTGCCGATGCTAAAAAGCGACAGCAACGGGCGTGAGCGGCTGTGCAGGCATCTGCCGCCTCGAACCATTCGGCGGATTGCGAAAGGGCGATTTCCGCTCGTAAGCAACAACCGAAGGGGATCAGCTGTTCGCATTCGCCGTAAGCGTAGGGCTCCAGAATGTGCGGAGCGGTGGCATCTATCACACACAGCTTGATCTCAGGGCAGACAACGGCATCAAGCGAGGCGGGATCGGAAGAACAGCAGAGACTTTCCGTTTCCAGACCGCGTGCGTTCAGCTCCTGCTGCACACGGCGCATAAAGGTGGCTTTGCCCGTTCCCGCACCGCTTTTGATCAGATACGCGACCCAGCCGTCGCGCGGATCGTATAAATCGGTCTTGTGAAACCCGACAAACCCGTTTTTGGTGTTGGCACCGAAAAAGAAACGAATGGCATCCATAATAAGAACCTCCCGTAAAAACAGTCTTTATGCCACTCTATGATGCAAAAAGCGGTTCGGTGATGCAAAAAACACTTGACAAACCGAAAAAAAAGGACTATTCTCTATACTATATTGTAAATGTATTGACAGGGACACCCGACCCGTCGCTTTTTTCAGAGAGCCGCTGTGTGGTGCGAAGCGGTAAAAGAACGGATCAATGGGTCATCACCCTCGAACAGGCTTGCCGAACGGTTCGCTTTTAAGCAAGCTCGGTTGCCCCCCGTTAGCGGGGCACGCATTAAAGGATGCTGTATGGTGGTTTACACACGGGAAGTTGTCTCGTCCATATAGGACGGGACTTTTTTTAATGGAGGCGATATCGATGCTGACACTGGATAAAATCTATCACGCAAAATATGTGCTCAAGGACGTGATCCGTCAGACGGATCTCATTTTTGCGCCGCAGATGAGTCGCGATTGCGAGGTGTATCTCAAAACGGAAAATCTGCAGATCACGGGCTCGTTCAAGGTGCGCGGATCGGCGTATAAAATCTCCCAGCTGAGCGCGGAGGAGAAGAAAAAGGGCGTGATCGCCTGCTCGGCAGGTAACCACGCGCAGGGCGTGGCGATGGCGGCGACCAAAAGCGGTATCCCGTCGCTTATCTGTCTGCCTGATGGTGCACCCATCTCCAAGGTGGAAGCGACCAAGCGCTACGGTGCTCAGGTGGAGCTTGTCAAGGGTGTTTATGATGACGCGTATGCGCGTGCGTTACAGCTGAAAGAAGAAAAGGGCTACGCGTTTATCCATCCGTTCGACGATGAGGATGTCATCGCAGGTCAGGGTACGATCGGCTTAGAGATCCTCGAACAGCTCGATGATGTCGATGCCGTGATCGTGCCTGTCGGCGGCGGCGGTCTGATATCGGGTGTGGCGTATGCCATTAAGTGTCTCCGTCCCGAATGTAAGGTGTACGGCGTGCAGGCGGCGGGTGCCGCGTCGATGGTGCACGCGTTGCAGGAGGGGAAGCCCGATGCATTGCCTGCGGCTAAAACGATCGCCGACGGCATTGCTGTCAAGAAATCGGGCGAACTGACCTATCAGCTTTGCCGCGATTATGTTGATGAGGTCGTCACCGTGACCGATGATGAGGTCTCTTCTGCAATCCTGACGCTGATCGAACAGCAAAAGCTGATCGCCGAAGGCGCAGGTGCTGTCGCAGTGGCGGCGGTGCTGTTCAACAAGGTGCCTGTGGAGGGCAAAAAGGTTGTGTGCCTGGTGTCCGGCGGCAACATCGATGTGACCATCCTGTCCCGTGTGATCTCCCGCGGTTTGCTCAAAGCGGGACGCTCGGCGGATATCACGGTGGAGCTTGTCGATAAGCCCGGACAGCTGACAGCGGTGTCGGAGATCGTGGCGTCGGCGGGCGGCAACGTGGTGGCGGTGTATCACGACCGCGCAGATCTCGATACCGATATCACGGCGTGCTATCTGCGACTGGTGCTGGAGACCCGTGATCACGCTCACGTTGAGGAGATCAAATCGGCGCTGGCGGCGGCAGGCTACCGTCTGATCCAATAAGGAGGTTGTTTATGATGTCAAAAACTGTGCACACCGATACCGCTCCTGCGGCGATCGGTCCGTATTCGCAAGCGGTGATCAGCGGCTCGCTGGTGTTCACCTCGGGGCAGATCGCTATCAATCCGCAAAGCGGTGAGGTGGAAGCGACCGATATCGTTTCGCAGACCGAGCAGGTGATGAAGAATCTCGGCGAGGTCCTCAAAGCGGCAGGCTCGGATTATGCCAAGGCGGTCAAGACGACCTGCTTTTTGAAGGATATGGCGGATTTTGCCGCGTTCAACGAGATTTACGGCAAGTACTTTGTCGGCAAGCCCGCGCGTTCCTGCGTGGCCGCCGCGGCACTTCCCAAGGGCGTCCTGGTGGAAGTGGAAGTCATTGCAGAGATCGGATAAAAAAGGCTTCCTTTAAGCTGACGGGAATCGAACCATTTACGGTTTTGCTCGTCGCTTGTATCCGTGCGGGTTTGCGCTCATTTTTGCAAGGCGTCAGCCTTGCGGCAAATTCGCACTTCCCCGCACAAATAAATCGACGGCAGAAACTCTCCGACCTGCAAATAAGAAAATTTTCGTGTGAGAGGAAGCCGACAAAACGCAGACATACTCTCGTATTTCAAGTTTTGAGGCGATCTATCACACAAATTTTCATTTGCAGGCGTAAAGGGTTCGACTCCCGTCAGCTTATCGGGAGACTTCTCAAACAGAAGTCTCTCCGGTGTATTCGCTGAGTGCAAGGGCGAACGGAAATCGCTGTTGAGGATCAGAAGGAGGCTTCTATGAGATTCGTGATGTACATAATATGGCAATGCACATGGGGCTTTTTCCAATCACTGTTAGGATTTGTTGTGTTTTTGATGCACCGCAAGAATAAACACTTTTGGTATCACGGGGCATTTGTTACGGTTTGGAATTCAAAAACGAGCGTATCGTTGGGCTTATTTGTATTTGTTACTGCCGAACCCTTTTTTGCTGAGAAATACAAAGCGCGAATCAGTGTGAAAGAGCTTTCAGATCAACTTCTGGTTCACGAATACGGACATACTGTTCAATCTCTCATATTAGGTCCGTTATATTTGCTTGTTATCGGAATACCTTCTGCATTGTGGGGCTTTTTCGGAGGGAGAAAGCGTAGGGATAAGCAGATTCCGTACAGCGCTTTTTTTACTGAAAAATGGGCAAATACTCTCGGAGAATGGGTGACAGGTGAAAAATCCATTGGTGATTTGGTTTTAGAATAAAAAGGTACCGTATTCCGATTGATTGTGAATAGTAAAACTCCGACAGATCGTAAAGTATCTGTCGGAGTTTTGTCATCTTTATGAGAAGAAGCCCTTATCGGGAGGCTTTTTTGCGTATGGCTTTTACGGCATAGTAGATGCCGTACATAACACCGAATACGGCGGGGAGCAACACGGGGAAACCGAGCAGATGGTTGCCCCAGGCTTGCTTGAACCAATACAAGGGATTGCCTTTATCGGCATCCATCAGGAACATAAAATTGGTGTCTAACAACACATTGATGCCGTAAACTGCCGCCGCCATCCCGATCAGTATAAGCAGGCAGTACGGCAATTGGCGGAGTGTCGGACGGATATCGCCGCCAATCGTGAGCATAAGCGGATAGGCGGCAAGCAGGATGTGCACGGTGAAGCTGTGGATATGCATCAGGCTTGTCGGCGGCAGCTCCGTCCACGTGGGGAACAGCAGGGCGGCAATCGCCGCGGGAATGCAGATAAGATACAGAAAATTATCGATCAGCTTTGTCGGCTTGAACATATGAACAGCAATGAGAAGAATGTTGATGCTGCACAAATGAAAGGGCAAATACGAGACGCTTGCGTTACCGCCCACAAGTAATGTAAACCACTTGAAGGCTTCGTCCAAAAGAATCAGTGTGCCGACCGTCAGGCGCAGTATACGCCGCACGCGGTTGCTTGCGCGGGTGTAAGCCGCGCAAAGCACGGCGGTCAGTGCAACCCCGAACAACAACCAGAGCAGATGAACAAGATCAAAATGCGAGAACCCCACGCCGTCGGGGATCGTGCCTACCGTGTCGAACCAATACATTGTATGTCACCTCGGCAGTAATTTTACACGCAATAATAGAATTTGTCAATCGGCATATTGGCATAGGGATCGTTTTGTGGTATAGTATATATAAAGGAAAGGAGTGTATTGAGTATGAACGGTTTTCACGAAATTACACCTGCTGAGATGGGGTCGGATGTGTTCACCCGCATCGGCAAGCAGTGGATGCTGATCGGTGCCGGCAGGGAAGGGGATCACAATATGATGACCGCCAGCTGGGGCGGTCTGGGGGTGCTGTGGAATACGCCTGTCAGCACCGTATATATCCGTCCGTCGCGCTATACGATGGAGTTTACGGAGCGTGAGGATTACTACGCCCTTTGTTTCTTCGGCGAGGAATATCGCGATGCCCTGACTTTTTGCGGGCGACATTCGGGGCGGGACGGTGACAAATGTGAGCAGACGGGGCTGACACCGTGCTTTGACCGTCAAGCACCTTATTTTAAAGAAGCAGAGCTGGTGCTTATCTGCCGCAAGCTGTATGCGCAGGATATGGACCCTGCGTTGTTTTTGGATGAATCCATCGAAAACCATTATCACGGATCCGATTACCACCGCGTGTATATCGGCGAGATCGTGACAGTGTTAAAAAAATAGTCCGAAAAGAGCCCGATCAAATCTTGCGATTTGATCGGGCTCTTTTTTTACATGTATAGGATTGGGAGAATATCAGATTTCGGTGGAGTTGACGATCTCCTTCAGGATCAGGCGGGCGTCAAGTGTGTTGATCTTGCCGTCACTGTTCACATCGGAGAGGGCGAGGACGGTTTCGTTGGTCATATTCGCAAACTCAAGTGCGTGATCCAGCACCCAGGTAGCATCCGTAGTGTCAAGCTTGCCCGAGCCGTTGATGTCGCCCGCAAAGGTTTCGTCGGTCGGCGTGGTCACCACGAGGGGACTGCACGCCACGCCGGGAGCGCCGGTGTTGTGCTCGGCGGCGCGCATATACACCATATAGACGGTGTTTGCCGCAAGACCGTTAAACGTGCCGGAGGTCTGCCAGTTGCTGCCGTCGAGCGAGAATTCCACGTTGTCGTAGATTGTGCTGACCGTGATGCTGTCAACGGTTACGCTGTCGAGAACGATATCCGATGTCTTGTAAGTGGAGGTTCTCTGATACTTCACGACCGTCTTGGCATCCGAGGTGACCGTGCCGGTGTATGCGTCGGTGGCGGTTGCCTTTACGGTGATCGCTTTGTTCAGATCGTTTGTGCTCAGCTTGTAGCTGTTGCCGGTCGCGCCGCTGATGGCGGTGCCGTCCGCATACCACTGATAGGTGACGCTTGCCTTGTAGGGCAGCATTTCGGTGTTGGAAACGAAGAGGGTCATAC
Source organism: Oscillospiraceae bacterium (assembly GCA_015065805.1). Lineage (GTDB taxonomy): Bacteria > Bacillota > Clostridia > Oscillospirales > Acutalibacteraceae > RGIG1959. The sequence goes on from SVPN01000022.1 coordinate 22,969, forward strand.
CGGGCTTCGCTTCGCCCAGGATGGAGGGCTTACCGACGATAACGGTCTTTTCGATGTTCAGAACGGTCGTATCGGTTGCTTCATTCTTCAGGCTGAAGGTGGCGGTGTCACCCGCAGAAGCACTTTCAAACTGTACGGTCATATAGTTGAAATGGATCGAATTGACGTAGTTCGAAAGGTTGTCGGCGGTTATACCGCTGAAGCCGAGACCGCTGTTGTTCATTTTCCACACCAGCGCACCGGTAATGTCAAAGTTGCGGTCCGTGTAGTTGCCTGCCGCGTGGTACGCGCCGGTCGAACCGTCGAAAATGCTACTGTCGGGGGCTTGCCAGTCATCCTTCGTCGAAGGAGTCAGCGAGAAGGTTACGGCCTTACCGTTAAGGGTGGCGTTCACGGTGTAGTTGAATGCCACATTCCATTTCGCGGTGGAATTCATATCCAGGATGTAGCCGAGCTCGTCGAGGGCAACATCCAGATCAATCGTGTATTTCTGCGATTGCTTGCCGCTTACAGCAGCGGTGTAGGTGAGGGAGTCAACGCTTTCACGCTTGGTCTGAAGAACGGTATCCTCGCTGTAGCCGAACTGCTCGTCGATCCAGTCGATACGTGCCTTCAGGTAAGCCTCAAAGTAGTCAACGTGCGTTTCCCATTCGTTCGAACCGGTGGAAACCGCGGGGACTTCCATCCAGGTGCCGCTGATCTCGTCGAGATAGGTGCTGTGCCACAGATCGAAGTTATCGACAGCGGCATCACCTGCGAACTCTTCAAGGTAAGCGATATCGGTGAACAGAGCTTCGAGAATGCCCTTCTCGTGCAGGTCTGCCCAACGGGCTTCCACAGCGGTCTTGAAGCTGTCCATCGCGAACATATTCTTGAACCACGCGCAGTACTCGTTGTTGCTGGTACGCCAGCCGGTGGGATCGTCCATCGAGCCGTAGGCAACGCCGCCGGCGCCGAGGTCAAAGTCCCACACAGGACCCATATACAGCTTGGTGTTGGGGTTTTCGTAGGGGTTGCCGTCAGAATCCTTCAAGCCGTTCTTGAAGAAGTAAACGCTGGACTGCATCTGCGAGTCGGCGTTCTTGAAGAGCTCGTTGACAAGATACCAGTCGATGACGGAATCCATATCCAGGATATCCCACACCGCGTCGTCCTGCTGCGCAAGAAGGTTGTTGACTTGTTGCATTTGCTCGGTGATGTAGCTCTTTTGATCATCGGAGGGCTCTTCGGGGAGCTTGAACTGGAAGTAGATCACCGATTTGCCGATATCCTCTTCGCGGATGACGTAGTTGTTGGCAACATCACCGTCATCGACCTTCTGGGGATACCATTGACCCTCGGGAAGAACGTCCACGATATAGGAATATGCCGACCAGTCTTCGTAGCCGTCAGCGCCTTCCTTCAACACGCGGCTCTTGACTTCCACTTCGATGAAGTAGCCGACGTCTTCGCCTGCGGCGGTCGCGTCCTCATCGCCCCATTCACTGACGTTCACGCGGGTTTTGTCTGCCTGCATATGGTCGCCCATTTCGTACAGACCCTGGAACTCACCGTTGAGGTAGACTTCCACAAGCTTCATACGGGGGGAGAACACTTTGAAACCGGTGGTTTCGGCGGTGTTGGTGTTGATGCGCGATGCAAGACCGAATGCGACCTGGTTGCGCAGGGCAGAAGGATCCAGATAATCTGCAAGCAGAACCCAGCTTTTTGCTTTGCCCAGACCGAACACATTTTGCTTATCGTTAAACTTAATGCGGTACGGTTTCTTGGCATAACCCATCGTCGAGTTGCCGCGTAATTTGATACCGTCTTTGGTGGCGTTGCCGTAGTAAATGTCGTCAGCGCCGTAAATGTCAGCACCGATCACGGAGATATAGGCTTTTGTATAAGTCAGCTTCGTGTCGATTGCCGCACCGTCGGTGTCGATGAGGACCACGGGCAGACCGTTGGTCTTCTCGGTCACGAGCAGGGTGTACTCGGCAAAGTTGTGGTTGACCGCATCGGAGATGACGATCTCATTCTCTGCCTTCAGGGTGACTGCTTCGCCCGCAACGATGGTTTCACCGTTGAAGGTAGCCGAGGTGCCCGTGAAATCGATCGCGGGGATAACCTTAGCACTGACAAGGTTCGGGTGATCCTTTTCGGTTTTCAGAACCGTTTCACCGTCAGCCTCGGCAAAAGTGACATCCCACAGCAACCAGGGGTTGTCTGCCTGCGTGAACGAGATGCTGTTCAGACGGCAGTCATCCGTGGGGTCGTACTGGATGTACGCATTTCTTGCGAAGGCGGTCATCGGCAAAAGCGTGCAGACCATAATGACAGCCAGCAAGAGGGAGACAAGCTTCTTCATTTGATATCCTCCTAACGTTTTCAGAAGACTTAGGAACAATTTCCCAATCGTATATAGTATAACATATAAAATCAAATTTGTACAGTAAAAAAACAAAAGGTTTCTTTGTCATTTTTAACAAAGAAACCTTTTGGAATGAGGCAATTATGCTGTAACAAGAGACGTGAGCAGGAGACGCACATCCGAAGTGTTGACAACGCCGTCTTCGTTGAAATCCGCTGAGGCAAGGGCGGGTTCCTCTAACGTAATCAGATTCATCAGGTGACGGAGGATCAGCTTGGCGTCGGTGGTGTTCACAATACCGTCAGCGTCAACGTCACCGGGGAGAACGGGATCGGGATCCGGTTCGGGGTCGGGGGTCACGGGTGCATCGGGATCGACATCCGTGATGACATACAGCGGATCACCCGCCTGACCGCCCGTCTGCTCAGCGGTTTCACCGTGGCGGTAATACACGCGGTACAGGGTGTTCGGTTCAAGGCCTGTGAAGGTGCCCGATGTCTGCCAGTTTACGCCGTCGATGCTGATTTCGTAGTTGGTGCGTTCCGAAACGACCACGGTGTCGTGCGTTTTGGAAACCAGCGAAACCACCTGCGTGGTGCGGTAGTCATAGGAGGCTTTTTCAAGAATGATCGGTGCACTTTGTGCCTTTCCCGTGAAAGCACCCGTGCCGCTCACCTCGACATAGAGAGTCTTGCCGATATAGGATGCATCCGGGGTAAAGGCGCTTGATGTAGCACCGCTGACGGCAACACCGTCTGCATACCATTGATACGAAACGGCAGCACCGTAGGGGGTGATCGCCATCGTGCTGGCTTTCAGCGTCTTCTTGTATTCGGGAGAGCCCCAGATCACGGGCTCTCCGGCAATGGCAAGCGAGGTCGAGGTGCTGACATCTTCCTGCACGGAAGCGGCGGCATACAGACCCGTGATGCGCACATTGCGGCGCGAACCGCTGCCTTGGGATTTGACAACGATGCTCTTGAGCGTGATGGTGGATGCGCTCGGATTACTTGACCATGGCAGATAGTTTTCTAAGTTGAGCTCCTTGTCGGTGTATGTGCCGGCAGGAATGTACGTGCCGGTAGTTCCCTGGAAGGGCAATTCGGGCTTGGTGCCGTGCCAGTCGGTGGACAGAGCAGGTGAGCCGATATCGAAGTTGAACGTGATATCGAATGCCGATTGCGAGGTGACCGACAGATAGATGTTGGACAACTCCTGCACATTGAAGCTCTTGTTGATGGTAAAGGTTTTGCTCGAAGACGTGGAGGAAAGGGCGGAGGAGAGGAAGTTGACATAATCGGGACCGCTTGTTTCGCCGTAACCGAACTGCTCATCCATCCACGCGATGCGCGCTTTCATATAGGTGGTGAAATACTGGATCTGCACATCCCAGTTTTCGGTCAGCTGGATCTCGGGAACGGTCAGCCACGAGGTGTTGTTGACCTCCGTAACATAGGTGTCGTGCCACAGCGCGTAGTCCTCGTTTGCGGAGGCGTCCAGATACGCTTTCAGATTGTCGATATCCTCGAAAATCTTGTCAAACACGCCCTCTTCGTGAAGCTTTGCCCAGCGCGCTTCGAACGCAGTGACAAATGAATCCATCTGGAAGAGGTTGACATACCAGTCACAGCGGTCCTGCGCGCGTGTACGCCATCCCGTCGGGTCATCGATGTCGCTGTAGGCAACGGCACCCGAGCCGAGGTCAAAGTCCCACACAGGGCCCATCGACAGCTTACCGTCCTTGTCCTTGAACATCTTGACACTGGACAGGAAGCCCGAGTCGGTGTTCTTGAACAGCTCGTTGACAAGATACCAGTCAATGAAGCCGTCCATATCAATGTAATCCCATACCGCTTCATCGCGGGCGCGGATGAGATCGTTGACCGTTTGCAGATAATCGGAGATATATGCCTTCTGTTCGGCGGAGGGGATCTCGGGGGTTTTGAACTGGACATACAGAGTGTTCCCGCCGGAGGTCGTGTTGCTGATAGTGAAATATTCCGTGCCCTCATTTTCGTATTCGGACAACACACGGGAGGAATCTTCCACCTCCAGATAATAGCCGACGTTTGCCTCGGGGAACAGCTGGACATCGTTGTCATCTAACTCGTCGCCGCTTTCGTCGATGGCGATGCGGGTCTCATCCACTTGAATGTGATCGCCCATATCGTACAGACCTTTGTATTCGCCGTTGAGGTAGACCTCTACGGGACGCATCCGCGGCACATACATCGAGAAGCCCGTCATTCCTTTTGTGACGGTGTTCAGACGCTCGCCGAAGGCATAGGCGATGTCGTTGCGGATGGAGGCGGGATCAAGGTAGTTTGCCAAAAGCACCCAGCTTTTGGCTTTTCCGAGCCCGAATACATTCTGCTTCTTGTCAAACTTGATGCGGTAGGGCTTTTTGGCATAGCCCATCGTCGAGTTGCCGCGCAGCTTGATGCCGGCGGGTGCGGCGTAGATGTCATCGCCGCCGTAGATATCCGCACCGAGCACCGAGATGGTGCTGGTGACATAATCGATTTTGTCCGGGATCGGAGCATTGTCGGTGTCGATGAGAACCACGGGCAGACCGTTGGTTTCTTCGGTGATGCTGATCTGATACTCGGCGCGGAGTGTATCGGTGGTGATGACCAGCTCATTTTCCGCTTCAAGCACGACGGAGGTCACGCCCGATTCGATGCTTTCGCCGTTGAAGGTGATCGCATCGCCTTCAAAGCCGAAGGTGGGGATGACCGAACGCCCCACTAAATTGGGATGCTCCTTCGCAGTCACCCATACGCGGTCATCGCATTCTTTGTTGAATGCCACATCCCACAGCAGCCACGGGTTAAGCGATTGTGTGAATGACCACTCGGTCAGCTGACAACCCGCTTGCCCGCTATACACGACATAACGGTCGAACGCGAGCGCGCTCGTCGGAAGAGCGGCGATCAGCATCACGATTGCAAATACCAAACATAAAAACCGTTTCATAATATCCTCCTTGTTGCAATATATATCAAGCGTTCTTATTATACCATAATATGGCTGGAGAGGATATTGACAAAACAGCCGAGATATCCGCAGATGCTTTGTGCAAAACCGTACAAACGAAGGGTAAAAGTGTGGTAAATATGTGAAAAACGCGGAAAATGAGGTGACGGTCTTGCGAAAGCGGAACTTTGTGGTATACTTTAAGATATTAAAGGAATAAAGAGGTGAAGACGGTGGAGCAATCCAAAATCGACCGTATCAACGAATTGGCGCGGAAAGCAAAAGCGGAAGGACTGACGCCTGAGGAAGAGGCGGAGCGGGCAACGCTTCGCGCCGAATATATCGCGGCGTACCGCGAGTCGCTTCGCGGACAGTTAGACGGTATGGTGATTCAGACTCCCGACGGAAAAAAACGCCCTTTAGGCAAAAAAATTCCGTTAAATTGAGAGATTGTTAAAAATTTCTCAAAAACTTCCGAAAAAATCGCGTTTTATGATTGACAAAGCGGAAGGATAGGAGTAAAATGTTTTCATTCTTTATTAAGTTAAAGGGCTAAAATCCCTTTGAAGTATTGGAGGAAATAACAATGGCAAGAGTGTACAATTTTTCTGCAGGTCCCTCGATGCTGCCTGAAAGCGTTTTGGCAAAAGCGGCGGCGGAGATGCTCGATTACGAAGGTTGCGGTCAGTCCGTTATGGAGATGTCTCACCGCTCTAAGGTGTACGAGGGCATCATCAACGGCGCGGAGGCTCTCCTGCGTGAAGTGATGAATATTCCCGATAACTATAAGGTGCTGTTCCTGCAGGGCGGTGCGTCCTCGCAGTTTGCGATGATCCCGATGAACCTGATGACGGGCTCTGGCAAAGCGGACTTTGTCCTGACGGGTCAGTGGGCGACCAAGGCTCAGCAGGAAGCGGCTCGCTACGGTCAGGCGAATATCGTTGCCAGCTCCAAAGATAAGACCTTCTCCTACATCCCGAAGCTGGATCCCGATACCTTCACGAAGGACGCGGATTATTTCCACATCTGCATGAACAACACCATCTACGGCACCGTGTATCACGAGCTGCCGCAGACGGGCGATGTGCCGCTGGTGGCGGATATCAGCTCCTGCATCCTGTCCGCTCCCATTGATGTGTCCAAGTTCGGCGTGCTGTACGCGGGTGCGCAGAAGAATATGGCACCGGCGGGTCTGACCGTTGTCATCATCCGTGAGGATCTTATCGGCAAGGCAATGGACATCACCCCGACGATGTTCAACTATGAGATCCACGCCAAGAACGGCTCGATGTACAACACCCCGCCCTGCTACACCATCTATATGGCGAAGCTCGTGCTCGAGTGGGTCAAGAACGAGATCGGCGGCCTGGATAAGATGCTTGTCCGCAATCAGAAGAAGGCGGACCTGCTGTACAGCTTCCTCGATAGCTCGGCGATGTTCAAGGGCACGGTTGTTCCCGAGGACCGCTCGCTGATGAATGTGCCGTTTATCACCGGCAACGAGGAATTGGATGCGCTGTTCGTCAAAGAAGCGACGGCGGCGGGCTTTGTCAACCTGAAGGGTCACCGTTCGGTCGGCGGTATGCGTGCGTCCATCTACAACGCGATGCCGTACGAGGGTGTCGAGAAGCTCGTGGCGTTTATGAAGGAATTTGAGGCGAAGAACGCGTAAGGCGGTCTTTTCAGGAGGAAATAACCATGAATGTTTTGACTTTGAATAAAATTGCCGCTTGCGGCACCGACCGTCTCGGTGCGGGCTACAATGTCGGCGAAGCGGTGGAGAATCCCGACGGCATTATGGTGCGCTCGGCTTCGATGCACGATATGGAAATGCCCGCATCCCTGCTGGCAATTGCCCGTGCAGGCGCCGGTACCAACAACATCCCCTGCGATAAGTGCGCGGAAGAGGGCATTGTGGTGTTCAACACCCCCGGTGCCAACGCCAACGCGGTCAAGGAGCTTGTGATCGCGGGTCTGTTCCTCGCCTCCCGTAAGGTCGTTCCTGCCATTGAGTGGGCAAAAACCCTCAAGGGTCAGGGTGATGCGGTCGGCAAGCTTGTGGAAAAAGGCAAGGGCGCGTATGCCGGTCCCGAAATCCAGGGCAAAACGCTCGGCGTTATCGGTCTGGGTGCGATCGGTCGCCTGGTTGCGAATGCGGCTCGTGCACTGGGTATGACCGTGTACGGCTACGATCCGTATATTTCCGTGGATGCGGCGTGGGGACTGTCCCGTTCTATTGTTCACGCGGCTTCGCTTGAAGAGATCTATGCCAACTGTGACTATATCACCGTTCACGTGCCGCTGATGGACAGCACCAGAGGCTCGCTGAATGCGGCGGCGTTTGCACAGATGAAGGACGGCGTGCGTGTGCTGAACTTCTCGCGTGCAGAGCTGGTCAACAGCGCTGATATGATCGCGGCTCTTGAAAGCGGCAAGGTTGCTTCCTATGTCGTGGACTTCCCGACCGATGAGATGATCGGTGTGGAGAATGTCGTGGCGATCCCGCACCTTGGTGCTTCGACGCCCGAGAGTGAGGACAACTGCGCGATGATGGCGGCAGATGAGCTCAAGAATTACCTTGAGAACGGCAACATCGTCAATTCCGTGAACTATCCGACGCTGGTGGCACCCCGCACGGGCGATACCCGCGTGTGTGTGCTTCACAAGAACATTCCCAACGTGCTGACGGCGATCTCGGCGGCGGTTTCCGCGCAGGGCCTGAACATCGAAGCGATGAACAATGCGTCCAAGAAGGAATACGCCTACACCATTATGGATGTGACGGGCGATGTCTCCGATGAGAGCTTGGAAAAGATCAAAGCCGTGGAAGGCGTTATCCGCGTGCGCAAGATCTGAAATCCATAGTATAACCGCGAAAAACTGTCGCTTTTGCGGCAGTTTTTTTGCAGTAGGATAAAAGGAAGTAGTCTGTATGCAAAAATCCAATTCCCGTCGCGCGCGGTTTACGGCGGGGTTTCGGTGCGGTGCACCGATTATGCTCGGCTATGCACCGGTGGCGTTTGCGTTTGCGGTCGGCGCGGTCGGAAGCGGTCTGCCGTGGTGGATCGTTGTGCTGATCTCGCTGACCAATTTCACCTCAGCAGGACAAAAAGCGGGTGCCGATCTGATGATCTCCTGTGCACCGCTGTCGGAAATCGGCGCGGCGGTATTTGTCATCAACATCCGCTATATTTTGATGTCGCTGTCACTGACACAGCGGATGCTGAAGATGCCGCTTGTCAAAAAGCTGACGCTTGCCAACGGCGTAACGGATGAGATCTATTTTCTCTCGATGAAGCAGGATCGGCTGTCGGGATGGTTCTTTGCGGGATTGTCCGTGGGGCCGTATGTCGGCTGGGTCGGCGGCACACTGTGCGGCGCATTGGCGGGCGCGGTGTTGCCCGCGTCGTTGTCCTCGGCGCTCGGCATTGCGTTGTTTGCGATGTTCATTGCCATCATCATCCCCGAGATCAAGAAATCCCGTGCGGTGGCAGTTGTATGCGTGCTGGCGGCGGGACTGTCGGCACTTTTGTACTATGTTCCGGTTCTCAACGCGATTCCGTCGGGGTGGGCGCTGATTATCGCGGCGGTCATTGCGGCGGCGGTCGGTGCGTGGCTGTTTCCGATGCCCGATGAGGAGGTGGCGGCGTGAGCAATACGGTGTATTATCTTCTGGCGGTATTGGTAATGGCAGTTGCGACCTATATTCCGCGTGCACTGCCGTTTGCGCTGTTTCGCAAGCCGATCAAAAGCCGTTTCATTAAATCTTTTTTAGAGTATATGCCTGTTGCGGTGCTGGCGGCGATGACCTTTCCGGCGATCTTTGATTCGACATCGTCGGTGTGGTCGGCGGTGATCGGTATGGCGGTGGCGCTGGTGTTTTCCTATTTTAACTTTTCGCTTCTGCCCGTTGCTTTGTTGTCTTCGGGCGCGGTGCTGATCACGGAACTGCTTATGTTCGGCTGGATGTAAAAAAGCTCCCGATGCGTTATGAACAAGTCCAGTAAAAACGGACAATAGAAAAAAGCACCCCCTTTATGGTAGTGAACAAGTCCAGTAAAAACGGACAATAGAAAAAAGCACCCCCTTTATGGTAGAATGAAAAGAGCTACCATGAAGGGGGTATTTGTATGCCAAGAGAATACAGACATATCAAATTGTAT
>SVPN01000056.1 GCA_015065805.1 Oscillospiraceae bacterium
CTTGCGGCAAATGTGAAATAATTCACTTCGTGAATTGTGAAATTTGATGCTACGCATCAAGTGAAATGAAATAAATCCACTCACGCCCGCAGGCATTTCACATTGCGAAGCAATATTTCACACGCGCAGCGTATTTCACAAATCCCGCAAGGGATTTATTTCGTTGAAAAAGACCTATGCTTTGTATCAAAGCATAGGTCTTTTTCTGGCGGAGAAGGAGGGATTCGAACCCTCGAGACGCTTTTAACGCCTACACGATTTCCAATCGTGCGCGCTCGACCAGCTACGCGACTTCTCCGTTTCTGTTCGATTGTGCGCTCCTTTACAGAACGCTTCATTATTATAATGAATAACTGTCAAAAAATCAAGTCTTTTTTTCGTTTTTCTTAAAAAACTTTTGAAAACAGTAAAAACGGTTGCGGTTTTTGCAAACCGCAACCGTTTTCCGTTTGTGTTACGCGATGAGCGAAAGCAGAACGTTACGCACATCGGTGGTGGCAACTGCACCGTTTTCGTCAAAGTCGGACGCATATTTCTGCGCCGCGTTGAAGCCGCTGGGATCAATGGTGAACAGCACCATCATACGGGCATCCTGCGAGCTGACCTCGCCGTCGCCGTTGACATCGCCCGTCACAACGATCTCATACGATGCAAGTTCCTTTGTGCCGTCCATCACCTTGACAAGCTGTCCGGTCTTCGCCTTGGAGGCACCGTCAACCGCCGCGCCGTTCTCGTGCACCGCCACGGTGTAATCCGAACGGATGTTACCGATCATATCGGCAACTGTCGAGCCTGCCGCCACACCCGTTGCCAGGTTGCTTTCCTTGACAGCATAGACATCCGATTCAAACACGATCTTCTCGACATCGGTGCTCGGGGTGTTGGAGCCTTCCTTCACGATGCCGTCACGGAACGACATAATGCGGTCATTCTCCGCAATCTGGATGGAGTTGAAGTACGCCGTACCCTTGCCGCCGATGCTGACCGTCACCTTGGAAACGGTGCTCTTGCCGTTTGCGGGAATAACGTTGTTGTGCGAGAAGTAGCCGTAGAGATGCAGACCGCGGGTGCTTTCAAACGGGCCGGGAATGTAGCCGTCTGCCGGGAAGGTGTCCGTAAAGTCGTAGCAATAGTCAGCTGCGAGCGACACTTCGCCCGTGCCGTTGGCGTTGCTGAGTGTCAGGGTGATATCAAACTTCACGGGAGATTCCACACCGATCAGCCAGCGCTGGAACTTCTCCACCTCAAACTCTTCGTTGACATTGAACGCCACATCAAAGCCCGCCTCGGTATCCGCCGTCAGCACGAGCATACCGTTGGTATACTTGTAGCTACCTGCCTTGCTCGTGTCCTCAATGGTGATATTCGAGGGAAGCATCAGGTTGATGTTGCTCGATGCCGAACGCAGGTTGAAGCGCTGATCGGTAACCGTATTGGCTTTTGATACAAAGTAGAAATAGTTGATCTTGATGGAAGTGTTCGGAGCCAGGTAAAAACGCACCTGATCGATCTTCTGCTTATCCGTCGGCTTCCACCATTCGGAAACGTCGATTTCCAACGTTTCCATATTGGTCATATACGGAGCCGATTCCTCCGCCACAAGCTGGTCACCCGAATTGCAGTCACGCATCATCCAGAAGCCACTGCCTGCCTTGGTCAAGCCGAAATAGTAACCGCTGCCCGAAAGCGGCTTGACCTGCAGAGCCATAAACGGCGTCGTGCTGGTACCGATTTCTTGCGGCAGAAGCAGATCAAACTGACCCTGCTCGGCACTGTTATTGGTCAGCACCAGACCGCCGTCGGTTTCGTAGGAATAGGTCATACTGTCAGAGTTTGCCGACATATTATAGGCTTGTGCATCTACGCCGATATACTCGCCGTAAGACGAAATTGCACACCATCCCTGCGTACCGTCCTTCATCGTGACCTTGCCCCAGCCGTTGGAGGCAAGCTCGGTGATCTCCACGATTTCGTTGTTCTCCAGAGCGCCGAGCAGCGTGCCTGCCGTGCTCGCCTCGGTGCGGACATTCAGACCGTCGGAGGAATTGATGCGATAGGTGCCGATCTTGGCAGCCGTGGACAGGTCACCGTCGATGCCGTCTGCGGGAACCTGACCGTCCCAATACGCATCAACGTATCCCATAAACATTTTCCAGAAGTAGCCGTCACGGCCGTTCTTGTAGGAGCCCGCTGCCGCAAAGGTGTTGGTTGCGGGATCGTAGCTTGCACGCAGAGCCATCGGGCAGTCCTTACCGGCAGCGCCGTTTTGATAGGACATCGAATCCCAGTGCATCTTGATAGCAGACTTACTCAGGCCGTGGCGCTTCAGAAGCACCACCGTCAGCATCGCCGTGTGACGCATCGTCTGGTTGAACTGATTCTCCCACCATTTCATAATGGCGTCGCCGTCCTGCCACTGCTCGCCGCCGTAGGTTTCGGTTGCAGGGAAGTTGTTGACCGCCATCTCGATACCGATGGAGTTGGAGTTGGAGGGTGCACCCGTATAGGATGTACCGACGTGCCAGCCCTGACGCTTATCCGACAGGCACTGATAAATCACATCGTGACCGACCGTGTAGTGCCACGCGGCATTGGTCGCTGACTTGCCGTAATTGTGGTTGGCAAGTGCCGTTGAAGTCGAGATATACGTACCAGTAGTGTGGATCGCGACGTATTTCGGGGTCATCGATGCCGTCGGCGATTTGCTTGTGCTGCGCCAGTCGGTGATAACCTTCACCTCATCGCGGGTGCCTGCACCGAGGACATAGGTCGCATTGTTCACCGTGCCCGATGCAGACTCATAGTTTGCCGCGTAGACAGTCGGCATCACCAATGCCGCCATCGGAAGCAAACCGATCACCATCACAAGGCACATCACCAAAGAGATTGCGCGTTTCATCATTGTGAGAATCATCCTTTCGTTTTTCTTCATTTGCACATTCAACACAGAAAACAGGTAAGTCCAATTTTCTCCGTTTACATTATAGCTGTATAACAACACAAGCGTCAAGAGCATATTTGACAAATTTGTAAAAAAATATTATTTTCTATAAAAATATTCAGCAAAAACAACAAAAGCGGCACTTTGTCTTGCAACAAAGTGCCGCACTGCGCGCTATCACGCTGTCTCGATAAAGCGCTCACCGCTCGCTCTCACCGTCAACACGGTGTCCCCGCAAACATCACTGCAATAGTAGCGGATGTCCCGTTCCCGCAACGCGTTGATCGTGTCGAAATGCGGATTCTGATACTGTGGCTCCACACCGCAGGGGATGAGCGCGATCTGCGGATCGACCGCATCCAGCAGTTTTCGCGTTGAGTTGATCCTGCCGCCGTGATGACTCATTTTGATCACCGTCGCTTGAATATCCCGCCCGCTTGCCAGCAAGGCATTTTGCGCTTTTTCCGTGGCATCCCCCATAAACAGGATATGCTCATCGGCATAGCTGACGCGGGTGATCAGCGAACAGTCGTTGGCATCCTCCCAATCGGCGGTCGGGTAGATCTCCACCCGTGCCGCACCGAGTGAAAACACCGTACCGTCGCTCACCTCGCATAGGGTGACCTCCCGTTTTTGTAACGCTTCATACAAGCGCGTGTGCATCAGCGTGGTGGGTTCTGTTTCCTGCGGCACGGCGGCGTAATACAGCTTATCCGCAGAATAGGACTGAATCACACCTTGCAGTCCGCCGATATGATCGGCGTGCGGATGCGTGGTGATCACGGCATCTAAATGCTCAACGCCGTTGCTGTGCAGATACGCGATAACGCGATCGGCGTCTTCGGGATTGCCGCTGTCGATGAGCATCGCGCAGTCTCCTTGCTTGAGAAGAAAACAATCGGCATTGCCGATTGAAAGCATATGCACTTCAAGAGTGTTCGCCCTGTCCGTCGCGTGACAGCCGATCAGCATCACGCAACACAGCCACAGAGCGAGTATCCATTTATAAATACGGTTCAATGCGGTTGGTTCTCCCTAAAAAATAATCGGTGGATGTGCCGTACAAATCAGCAAGCTTCAGCGGTAGCGTAACAGGAGATACCCGAACCTGCCGCTGATATTGTGTGTTTTGCCTTTAACGGCGTTATCCTCCTTGCAAGGCGTCAGCCTTGCGTCGTCGTCTGCCTTGTAAAAGCCAAAACATCCGAATA
>SVPN01000023.1 GCA_015065805.1 Oscillospiraceae bacterium
CCGTCGATTTATTTGTGCGGGGAAGTGCGAATTTGCCGCAAGGCTGACGCCTTGCAAAAATGAGCGCAAACCCGCACGGATACAAGCGACGAGCGAAACCGTAAATGGTTCGATTCCCGTCAGCTTATGTTTCTTATTCTTTTTCCGAAGCAAGGAATTTGTAGACCAACGCCGCCAGCACGCCGCCGACCAGCGGTGCTGCCAGGAACACCCAATAACAGCTCAGTGCCTCACCGCCGACAAGCAAGGCAGGGCCGAAGCTGCGCGCAGGGTTGACCGATGTACCCGTGAAGGAGATGCCCAGAATGTGCACGAGCGTGAGCGACAGACCGATCACAATGCCTGCAACCGCGCCGTTTTCCGTCTTGGAGGTCACGCCGAGGATCGCCAACACAAACACAAACGTGAGGATCACTTCGATGAGCAGCGACAGCCAGATATTGCCGTTATACAGCGCATTGGCACCAAGACCGCTCTCCACGCCGACAAACAGCGCCAGCACACCTGCGCCCGCCGTTGCACCTGCAAACTGTGCGATCACATAGCCGACAAAATCCGCAAGCGACAGCTTACCGCTGATCAGCATGGCAATGGACACCGCCGGATTAATATGACACCCCGAAATGTTGCCGATGGAATACGCCATCGCCACGATAACAAGGCCAAACGCCAACGCCGTGAGCAAATAGCCCGTGCCTGCTTCTGCCGAACAGCCGACGACTGCCGCCGTGCCGCACGCAAACAGCACCAGCACAAAGGTACCGATGAATTCTGCCAGATACTTCTTAAATGCATTCATAACCAAGTAGCCTCCTTTATGATTTTGCGGGCACACAGCCCTTCTCTTATATATTACCTGTTTTTCGGAATCATGTCAAATGAAATATTCTTCACGCCGCTCTTTTCGGGGGCGGTCGGAATGCTGCGCACCTATTGCCTTTTTTTTGAAAGCGTGGTATACTGCTGTCAAAGCCTGAGAAGAAGGGATGAGGTCGGTGTTCGGTAAAATCAAGGTGTTTTTCCGCCGTGTGGCATCGGGCAGCTTCAAGCGGTTTTTCCGCAATCTGCAGTTGGTGCACGAGGAATCGGGCAAAAACCGCGTGTGGCTGTTTTTCGATATGCTCTACAGTATGTTCCGCTACGGGGTCGGGTATCTCGATTATATGACCTTCGGCTATGCCTTTATCAAAAAGGACAAGCGTCTGACCTATATGAATATGGACGACAACATCGCGATGGTGCGTCGGCTGAACGCCAGAGATGCTTACGAGGTGTTCGACGATAAGGCGATCTTCTACCGCACGTTCAAAGACCTGCTCGGCAGACCCTATGTGGATCTGCGCAACGGCTTTGAGGGCTTTGAAGCCTTTGCACGCGGACGCGAGAACTTCTTTGCCAAGGAACCCGTGTCCTTCGGCGGCTTGGGCGTGAAAAAAGTCACGGTCGGTGACCGTGACCTCAAAGAGATTTACGACGAGCTGATGACGGAAAAGCTGTTCCTTGCCGAGGAAACCATCGTTCAGCATCCCGAAATGCGCAAGCTGTGCGACCGCTCGGTCAATACCATCCGCGTGTGCACGGTGCTGTCTGACAACGGCAATCCCCACGTCGTGTATGTTCTCATCCGCATCGGCAGCGGCAAGAACGATGTGGACAATGTTTCCAGCGGCGGTATGTATACCCTGCTGTCCGATGACGGCGTCATCACCCATCCCTGCTTCTGCGACAAAACGGTGACCTATTACACCGCACATCCCGCAAACGGCTTTGAAATGATCGGATTCAAGGTGCCGTTCTTTGAAGAAGCCATCGCGCTTTGCAAGCAAGCCGCCCTTGTCGAGCCGCGTATGCGCTACATCGGCTGGGACATCGCCATCACCGAGAACGGTCCTGTCATCGTCGAGGGCAACAACCTGCCCGGCTACGATATGCCGCAAAACCATCGCTTCCACGACGACAACTGCGGCATCAAAGCCAAGTTTGAATGGGCGATTGAGAATTAAAAACCGAAAAAACTCCCTGATGAATCGCGATTTTCATCAGGGAGTTTTTTATTCATCATATATAACATAACCGTCTTTGTAAAACAACCTTACCACCCAGCGAGGATATTTTGAAGGATTGCGTCCGATCTTAATTGCAAAGGCTATTACCAACCAACCCAACAGCGCGATGCTTATAACCGCGATCAGCACCATCCGTCCGCTCATTTGCCAATAGTATTCTTGGTTTTCCTCAAAACTCAATACGACGGTATCTCCGACTTGGATCTGCTCAATCCCGTAATACGGCTCATCATCATCAGGCGTAACATCCCGAACATAGACCACCAGCGGCGTTTGCCCGTCGCACAGAGCTTTCAACTTTCCGATCGGATAATCTTCCGGCACATATTCCATTTTATAGGTATCACCCTCCCGAGAGAGAAACACCAGTTGCTGTTCTTCCGACGAACAACTTGTAAAACTGCATTCCATACGCAGCGTATTGGATTCATCATGCGTTTTCAGCAAAAACACCGTCGTAAGTATCAGCATCACAAGCAAAAGCGAAAACAGAAGACTGTACACGATCACGAATTCCCAAGGGTCACGGATATGTCCGTTGAAAATATCTTTTTTCGGTACAGCTTTCGGAATGCTCAATCCCCCGTGATACGCTTTATACTGTGCATTTGCCATATCCACAAACTCTTTGCTTCCGCTCGCAATATTCTCCACCCACACACGTTGCTCTCCGCAATACAAAACAACACCTGTGGATTTTGTATAAACGGCGGTGATATCCTTATAAGAGAACGTGCGTGCTCTGCCCCAAAAACCAACGACCGTAAAGGTTGTTTGATCATATCCGATACGGCAGCGCACATACGCCACAATCAAGGAAATGCCCAGTAAGGCAAACGCAAAAAAGAAAATTGTTGCCCATATAACGGGCTGCTCCGATAACGCCGACCAACACCCAAGCACCACAAAAAACACCGCACAGACCACGCCGACTATCCACACATACGGCCGATAACTCACCAGACCGTTCTGCGTTTTATAAGACTGCAACACACGTTCCATCCATATTTTCGTAACAATAGGGATCAGAATATATGCCGCAATCAACAACACCAGTTTCATCGTATACCTCCGATTTTTGCAGTATTTCCAGTATACATAGTATCAAACGGTTTGCCAATTTTTCGCAACAGAAAAGCAAGTCCTCTTTTTAAGGTGAAAAGCAAGTCCTCTTTTTAAGGGAACTTGCTTTTCATATTTTAATTTTCAAAAAATGCCGCAAGTTGCTCTTTTGTCGCCGTCAGCTTGCCCTGGGCGTAGTGCGGTTTGCCGCCGCCTTTGCCGCTGAAAGCGGCATTCATCGCCTTGACGGTGTCGCGGATGTCACCGCCCTCGGGAACGTACAGAAAATAGCTCATCGTGCCGTCGCCCGCGTCGCTGAACATCGCGCAGAGCTTGCCGTCTTGCGTATGTTGCTCGGCAAAGGTGCGAAGCGCATCGAAAGAGGCATCCTTTGTGAAGCCGCACACCGCTTTGGCGGTCTGCACGATTTCCAACCGTGCGCTTGCGAGTTCTTCGGACAGTGCCTTGATCTCGGCACGAAGCGCGGTGACCGTATCGTGATCGCGCTGAACAAACGACGCGACCTGCTCACGCGGTGCGGACAACAGCCGCATCATCGCGCGGTTACTCTCGTGGAGCATTCTGTAATCCAAAAACGCAGGCAGACCGCACAGCATCGAGATGCGTGTGCCGCCTTTATAGGGAATGGCATCAAGGAGTTTGACAAGTCCGACCTCACCCGTCTGACGGACGTGCGGTGCACAGCACGCGCACACATCGTAGCCGTCAATGGTGATCAGGCGCACACCCTCGGTCAGATCGAGCTTACTGCGATACTCGATACTGCCGATTTCCTCCGCTGTCGGATAGGTCGCAAAAATCGCACGGTTTTCATACACGGCACGGTTGGCGGCAATTTCAACGGCGTGGATATCCGACTCGGTGAGCGTGCCACTGACATCAAGCGTCACAAGGCTGTCGTTCAGATGAAACCCGACATTGTCATAGCCGTACAACGCGTGGATCAGCCCCGACACCAAATGCTCACCCGTGTGGTTTTGCATACGGGCAAAGCGGGTGTTCCAGTCAAGGTCACCCTTGACGGTATCGCCGACCGCCAACGGCACCTCCACCGTATGCGTGATCACGCCGTCTTGGATCTGTACATCCGTCACCGCCGCTTGAGCAAGTGTACCGAGGTCAGCGGGCTGACCGCCGCCCTCGGGAAAGAACGTGGTCTGATCCAGCACCACGGCAAAACCCTTTTTCGTTTGCTCACACGACAGCACCGTGGCGGTAAATGTCTGCAGGTAGGCATCCTGCTCGTATAATTTGATGGTCATACAATCCCACATCTTTCTAATAACGGTAGGGGCGGCTATCAGCCGCCCGCAGGCGACCGCAGGTCGCCCCTACGTTCGTTTTTATTAACCTTTCATTTTCTGCTCAAGAAGCGCTTTGATGACCTGCGGGTCACCGTTGCCGCGAAGCTCCTTCATACAAGCACCGAAGATCGCCATCAGCGCCTTCTCCTTACCCGCGCGGAAATCCTCCACTGCCTGCGGGTTGGCGGCGATCGCCTTGTCGATGACCGAGGCGATGAGGCCCTCGTCTGCTTGCACGGTGAAGCCGTTTTCTTCGCAGAACGCCACGGGATCCACGCCGTCCTCGATCACGGCGATCAGCACCTTTTTACCGGCACCGCGGTTGATCTTGCCGTCGCTGACCATCTTGATGATCGCGGCAAGCTGATCGGCGGTAACAGTCAGATCCTTGAGCACCTGCCCGTTTTTGCGCAGGATACCCGCACAATCGGTCAGAATCCACGATGCGGCATCCTTGCCGTCGATGCCCTGCGCAATCACGCCGTCAAGAAGAGCGGCGATCTTGTGGTCGGTCATAATGACGGCGATCTCCTTTTCGGAAATGCCCATCAGGCTGTATTCCTCCGCCTTTTCGTCCACGGCGGCGGGCTTGTTTGCCTTGATCTGCTCGAGCCATTCATCGTCGATGACGATGGGCATCAGGTTCGGGTCGGGGAAATAGCGATAGTCCGCTTCGGTTTCCTTGTTGCGCATCGCAAAGGTTTTGCCCGCGGCATCGTCCCAGCGACGGGTCTCCTGCACAAGCTCCTCCGTCTCGAACTCCACCGCGTTCATATGGCGCTGTGCTTCATAACGGATGGCGCGGTCAATGGCTTCAAAGGATGCCATATTTTTGATCTCGGTGCGCACACCGAATTCCTCACTGCCCTCTTCGCGGATGGAGATATTCACATCGCAACGCATCGCGCCTTCCTCACACTCGGAAATGCCGCCTGCGCGGAACATATTCTTGAGCTTGTTGAGGTACGCGACAACCTCTTCGGGACTGCGGAAGTCGGGCTGGGTGACGATCTCGATCAGCGGCACGCTGGTGCGGTTGAAATCGACAAACGACGAATTGCCGCTGTGCACGAGCTTGCCCGCATCCTCTTCCATATGGATCTGCTTGATGCGGATGTCGCGCTCGCCTGCCGCCGTCTTGACCTTGACAAGACCGTTTGTGCAGATCGGGTGGTTGAGCTGGGTGATCTGATAGGCACAGGGCAGGTCGGGATAATAATAGTTTTTCTTATCAAAGGTGGTGTAGCGGCTGATCTCGCAGTTGAGCATCAGACCTGCCGTAGCGGCAAGCTCCACCACACGCTTGTTCATCACGGGAAGCATACCGGGCATACCGCTGCACGCGGGACACACGCAGTCATTGGGCTCTTTTGGGGACGAATGACCGCCGCAGGAGCAGAAGATTTTGGAGTTGGTGTTGAGCTCCACGTGCGTCTCAAGACCGATCACAAGTTCAAATTTCATCTTACTTGCCCTCCTTTTCCGCCGCGGTTGCCAGGCTCAGAAGCACGCTCTCCGCGAAATGATCGCCCATCAGCTGTACGCCGCCGCACACAAGTGCGGGCGTACCGATGAGGTTCGGAACAGCCGTGAACACGCTCTCGGCGAAGACCTTTCGGAACGCCTCGTGAATGTCGTATGCCTCATATGCCGTCTGCGAGCAAGCGGGGGTCAACAGCGCATCATAGGCTTCAAACAGCGCCTTGACCTTCTCGGCGATCACGCGGCGCACACGCAGGGATTTGTCGTAGCAATCCGCATAGCGCGTTTTGGACAACATATCCGAGCCGTACAGAATCGTCGCCTTGGTGAGGAAGTTGAAGCCCTCGGTGCGGGTGTTGACATACAGCTCATCGATATTTTTGTAGGTTTCGGCACGGTGACCGTATTTCACGCCGTCATAGCGCGACACGTTGTTGCAGGTCTCCGCCGCCATCAGCATCTGCCACGCGGTCGCCGCCGTATCAAACCACTCGCAGGAGATCTCCTCCACCGACACGCCGCTTGCACGAAGGGCATCGGCAAATGCCGCGATGCGCGCCTTGGTCGCCTCGTCCGCACGGTCAACCAATTCCTTGACAACGGCAACGCGTTTGCCGCTGACCGACGCAGTTGTCTCATATTCATAGTGTTCGTTGCGCAGGCTGGTGCCGTCCTTATCGTCGTGACCCGCAATCACCGACAGCACCTGCGCAACCTCTGCGGTATTCGCCGCATACACACCGACCTGCTCACCCGAGCAGGCACACGCCATCACGCCGTAGCGCGAAACAGTGCCGTAGGTGGGCTTCATAAAGCACACACCGCCCAGTGCCGCCGCACGGCGCGGAGCACCGTTGAGATCGACACCGAGTGCCGCCTTCACGCCGCCGTCAGCCACAAGCTGTGCCGCCGCGCCCTTGAGCGCGCCCTCGGTCTGCGGTGCATAATAGGAAAATTCGCCCACAAGATCCAGACCGAATTCGCCCACGTGGGTTTTACCTGCCACCGTGTAACCTGCCTTTTCCAGACGGGTCACCGCTTCGGCAGAGAACAACGGCTTGAAGCCCTCTAAAATGCGGGAGCCCGCCGTTGCTTCGATATCTTTCACAAGCAAGGTGTCATCAACAGCGACGGTGCCTTGCGTATTCATTTCTACAGCATAGTATGTCATCGTCATCCACCTCACTTCACCAGTCTGGGCACTTGCCAGCTATCGTCACTTGCTTCGGGAGCACCTGCCAGCAGGCTCTCGCGGGAGAACGGCTGCTCGCGCACATCCTCACGAAGCACATTGGTCATCGGCATCACAAACACCATCGGCTCCACGCCGTCGGTGTCGATCGCGGCAAGCGCACCTTCGGGGGCTTTCATACTCTCGAAAATGCCCTGCATCACGGTTTCCTCTTCCTCGGTCAGCGACAGCTGATTGAGCTGCTGTGCGTTCGAGAAGGTGGAGCGCTTGCCCATTGCGGACTTCGAACCGCCCTTGCCGCTTGCGGCACGGACAGCCACCGCGCTGTTTTCACCCCACAGATGCACGTCTTCAAGCTGTTGCTGCGTAACCTCACTCGGAGCACCGAGCAGCAGATCCTGCGCATTGCCGTTCAAGGGGAACGCAATGACATCCAAGATCTTCTCTTCATCGGTGAGAAGCATCACCATACGGTCGATGCCGGGTGCCATACCTGCGTGAGGCGGTGCACCGTACTGGAACGCCGTGTACAGCGCGTTGAAGCGCTTCTTCAGCTCATCCTCATCGTATCCCGCAATGGCAAATGCCTTTTTCATAATGTCGATATCGTGGTTACGCACCGCACCCGAAGCGAGCTCAATGCCGTTGCACACGAGGTCATACTGATACGCAAGCACCTCGCAGGGATCCTTGGTCTCGAGGGCTTCCATACCGCCCTGCGGCATCGAGAACGGGTTGTGCGTGAAGATGGTCTCGCCCGTTTCCTCGTCGTTTTCGTACATCGGGAAATCCACAACGAAGCAGAACTCAAACGCATCGTCGCGGATGAGATCAAGCTGTTCCTTCTTCGCCAGCCACGTGCGGATGTGACCCGCTTTCTTCTCGGTATCGTTCTTCTTCTCGTCGCAGATGAAGAAGAGAGTCTCCCCTTCCTTGACGCCCGTCAAAGCGGTGATCTCCGCTTTCTTTTCGTCGGAGAGGAACTTGGCGATCGGGCCTGCAAACACGCCGTCCTTGAGCGTGATGTAGCCAAGACCGCCAAGACCCACCTCGGGCGAGGTGGCAAATTTCAGCGAATCCTCGAAGAATTTCTTGGATTTACCCGCGCAGTTTGCCACGATGCCGCGCACGGGCTTGCCCTTGAACGCGGGGAAATCAACATCCGCAAAGAACGCCGTCAGGTCGCAGATGAGAAGCGGGTTGCGCAGATCGGGCTTATCCGAGCCGTAGGTCATCATCGCATCCGCATAGGTGATGCGGCGGAAGGGCTTCGGAGTCACCTTTTTGTCGGAGAACGTCACAAACGTGCCGTGCACGAGGTCCTCGCAGACATCCAGCACTTCTTCCTGCGTTGCAAACGCCATCTCGAAGTCGAGCTGATAGAATTCACCGGGTGAACGGTCGGCACGCGCGTCCTCATCGCGGAAGCAGGGTGCAACCTGGAAATAGCGGTCAAAGCCCGACACCATCAGCAGCTGCTTGAACTGCTGGGGTGCCTGCGGCAACGCATAAAACTTGCCCGGATGCTTACGGCTGGGGACAAGGAAGTCACGCGCACCCTCGGGCGAGGAGGCGGTCAGGATCGGGGTCTGCATATCGAGGAAGCCCTTTGCCTCCATCGTGTTGCGCAGATAACGGATGATCTGCGAGCGCTTGACAAGGTTGTCGTGGTTGCGCGGATTGCGCAGATCCAGATAACGGAATTTCAGGCGCAGCTCGTCCTTGCTCTGACGGGAGTTGCTCACCTCAAAGGGAAGCATATTGTGGCTTTTGCCGAGCACGCGGAGCGTATCGGCAACCAGCTCCACCTCACCCGTGGCGATCTTGTCGTTGACCGTCTCGGGATCGCGCTGACGCACCGTGCCGCACACGGTGATGACCGTTTCGCGGTTCACATTGGCAAGCAGGCTCTCATCGTGGACAACCACCTGTGTGATGCCCGTGTAGTCGCGCAGATCGACGAAAATCACGCCGCCGTGATCGCGCACGACATCCACCCAGCCCGCCAGCTCCACTGTCTGACCGACGTGTGAGGGACGAATGTCGTTACAAAAATGCGTTCTGTACATAAATCCGACCTCCTGAAAAGGTAAATTAACAAAAATAAAAACGCCCCGAGAATAGTATATCCTATCCTCGGGACGAGTTAAACAAAAACCCGCGGTGCCACCCGTTTTGATGCGAAAACGCATCCGCTTTTCCTATGCAATTGTAGGGACAACGCACGGAGTGTTCCCACGCTTACTACTCACCTCAAACGCGCTTTCAGTCGGTGACGCGTTCTCCCTGGCAGGCTTTCCGAAAAAGCGGAGTCTCCGTTACTTATTATATCAAAAACTTCTCACTTGTCAACAGGAATTTTCAGGCAAAAACCGTTTTTTCGTCCTCCAGCCGCATCACCATCGGTGCCTCCCCCTTTGCCACCCCGACATCAATATTGATCCACGTGGGGGTGTACACGGGTCTGCCGAGATGCTCAGGCCCGTAGCAGACGGTCGGGGTATGCCCGAAAATCACCGTGCGGTCATCGTAATACCGGGTCAGCGGATTCGGACGCGTCCACAGAAGCTCCGACGCGGTGTACTCCTCAAGCGGCTTATCCTTGTCAAAATTTCCAAGTCCGCTGTGGGTCAGCACATACCGCTTTTCCCCTACCGCGATCTCTTTGTAAAGCGGCGCGTTTTCCAGATTTTTCAGAAGATAGGCAACCTGCGCGTGCGGCATCGTTGACAGCGCAAACAGCGTCGGGGCGGCACCGTTGGATTTCCACGTGCGGTACACCTGATACTGACGAACACTCGCCTCCTCGGGCGTACCCGAAAGAAACGGCGCACTTTCCAGCATCATCGCTTCGTGGTTGCCCATAAGAAATGTCACGTTCGGCTGTGCAAACATCCACCTCAAAAGGGCAATGCCCTCGTCCCCGCGGTCGATCACATCCCCTAACACATACAGATGATCCTGCCGTGTGAACCCTGCCTTTTCGAGCAGCTGTACGAAGCGGTCAAGCGGATATCCGTGCAGATCCGATGTTACAAATGTCATGGCGCACCCCTCTTTTCGTATCGTTTTCGGTAATATTATCCTCTATTATACGTCTATTTTCGCAAAATGCCACCGTTTTCCTTGCAATATTTCCCAAAATGTCGTATAAAAAAGATAAGGAAACGCGCGATGCCCAAACGTATATAGATTGAAGGGAGGTGACGGTAATGAACGACCGTGATGCGGCGTGCTACCGCCGTTTTCTGGACGGGGATGAGCAAGCGTTCGACGAGCTGATGAACACGCTGTTTTTCAAGCTGGTCTTTTTCATCGACAGCTACGTTCACGACCGTCACACTGCCGAGGATCTGGCGGTGGATGTCTTTGCCGATCTGGTGCTCCACCGTCACCGTTACAATTTTAAAAGCTCGCTCAAAAGCTACCTCTTTATGCGCGGACGTTGCCGCGCCATCGATTGCCTGCGGCATCGCAAGGTGCTGTCGTTTGTAGAGCTGAGCGAAATCGCCGAGCTTGCCGACGACGGCAAAACGCTCGAAGAGCTCCTGCTGACAGACGAGCGCAAGCGCGCGGTGCACACGGCGCTCAACGCCCTGCCCGAGGATCAGCGCACTGCCGTGCATTTGGTGTATTTCGAAGAGATGAGCTACAAGGAAGCGGCAACCGTAATGAAAAAAAGCGCCAAGCAGGTGGACAACCTGCTTGTACGCGCCAAAAAAGCCCTGCGCGATTTGTTGGGAAAGGACGGTGAGGACCTGTGAAACCGATTGACGGCTACAAAGAGGCCGTAATGCGCCGTGTCGAAGATAAGAAAGCCGCACAAAAAGCGATGACCCGCCGTGTGGTTGCCGTATGTCTTCCGCTGTTTCTATGCACGGTCCTGCTCGGACTGACCGCCCTGTCGCACAATTTCCCCCTCTCGGAGGATACCGTCCCGCCCACAACCGGTGACACCTTCGACGAATCGGAAGGAACTCCCGATGCCGCTGTATACCGCAACGGCATCACGTATCCCGTCGAGGATGCCGACGCATTTTACGAAGCGGTCCTTTCGCTGTTTGACACTAACATCACCGGTGCCGATGCTCCCGGATCACCCGAAAACGGCAGTGTCGGCGGTGTGTCCGATTACGGTTCAAGTTCGGAGTCCTATTATGAAGATGACGGCGGGCTGAGCGAGGAAGCCGGCCCGTGCACACTGATCTTCCGCCGTCCCGACGGCGTGCACGAATTTTTTCTGCAGGACGGGATGCTTTTTGACGGCAACACGCGCGAATCCGTCCCCGTCACCGCCGCGCAGGAATATGCACTGAGGAACGGTGAAGCATCTATTGACTGCTATTACGAAGATGCCGACTACTATTGCGAAGATGCCGACTACTATTGCGAAGATCCCGACTTGTACAGCCCTCCCTCCTCCTATGATGCCGTTCAGTGGTTTCCTTGCCGCGAACGCTTCGAATACGATGATCTTTGGGAGGTGCAAACGGACGGCGATTACTGCCAGCGATTTACCGAAACGGTCGAGGATACCGGTAATACCAACCTCTTAGACACCGTGTTTGATAAAGACGGCAGTCTAACCATCACACGAAACGAGGTAGCAGGTTCCACCTCCCCGTTCATCCGCACACTCCCGTTCGAGGTCGGACCGATACTGAACATCCGCAACGGCAACGTTCTCCACATCGACTTCGAAGCCACCGCCGATTGGTCGATCCGGCTGATTTTTTACAGCACACACACCGTTTTCGGTTATTACAAAAAAGATACGGTCTATACCGAATACCCCATCGATCTCAGCCACGCCATCGCACAGGCGTGCGGTCAAGACGGCGGTGCAGGGCGCTACACAGCCGCTTTGAATCTCTATGCCGTTTTGCAGGCGCTTGCGGATGAGGGCGACGAGGCGGCAACAGCCGTGCTTTCCATGGACACCGTGATGTTGCCGCATTTGAGAATCGATTGCATCGGTGACACCGGAAGTTCGCTGACAATACACAAGTTTCTGTACAGTGCCCCCGACGATCCGCAGGGCGATCAATGTTATTTTGTGTGTCTGGATGTGATGGTCGGCAATTACATTTCGAAAAACGCTCTGCCGACGGCAATGCGCCGCACCACTGTCCCGCGCACAACAACCACAACAACCAAAATCACTATGACGTTTTATGCTCCCACCACGACAACGACCGTCAACGTAACGCCGACACCTTCGAGCACCTCTTCCTCCACCTTTTTGTGGGTAATCGGCGGCATTGCCGTCGCCATATCTGTGGGCATCGGCATTGTGTTACACAAGCGCCGGTAAGGAGGTCTCCGTATGAAAAAGATTCTGATAACCATTGCCGCCGTTGTTCTTGTTGCGGCACTGATCCTCTTTTTCCCCATCCCCAAAGGCACCTATGACGACGGCGGTTCAAGGGAATACGAAGCCCTTACCTACAAGATCATCCGCTGGAACCGCTTAACCAACAACGGCACCTACCGCAAGACACGTATTTACTGGGGTGCGGATAAACATCTCTCCCCCGACGAGCTGTTCGCCCGCGAAAAGCCGTATCTGCCGACCGTTGATGACCCGCCCATCCCCCACACCGTTAACTTTGAGGCGCAATATATCCGCACCGACGGCTATCACGAGGATGCTGTCTATCCCGCTGTCACACTGATCCGCTCCGCTGACGAGCTGACGGCATATTATAAGCGCAACAAAGATCTCTATTCTCTTGAGCGGCGCGACGATCCCGCATCGGACAGCACGATCGGCTTTCTCGATGCGTGCGACCGCTACGACAAAGCATTTTTTGACGATCACTGTCTCATTCTGATTCTTCTGCAAGAAGCCAGCGGCTCGATCCGTCACAAAGTCACCGCCGTTCAGCAGACCGCCGACAACGTAACGGTGAGCATCTCCCCGATCGTTCCCGAGGTCGGCACCGACGATATGGCGCAGTGGCACATTTTCGTGGAAACCGATGCCGTGATCACAGAGGAACAGACGATTCTTGTCGCGTTTCCGTCAGACGGCAACAGCCACACACCGCCACGCGAGGATGTGCTCTATGAAAACCGCTTTGCGCAGGTGATCCTGCCGCTTCCCGATGGTTGGGACAGCGAGGTGCTGGATGACGGCATCCGTTTTCATCCAAAAGGACACGAAGGCTCTTTGTGCCTGCGCTATATGGACGCCTTCGGTGTGTGCGGTACGGGACTGCACTCGCAGACCGTCACAATCGGCGGATACGAAACCGAGCAAGGCACCTATGACGATCACGCCCTCTGGGACTACATCGTGTTCCCGCAGGAATGCTATTCCGTAGGCGACTACGTCTTCTTCAACGAAGGTGCCGAAGGCTGGTGGGATGACTACGGCGACGAAGCGATGAGCATCCTCAACAGCACCGCCATTTACGAAAAAGTGACAATGGAAGGCAAAGCCATTGTCTTTGCCAAAGAGGTATGCAATGTCGAATACGACACCGTCAACGCCGTGTTCGATACCGACCGCGCCGTGTGGGAGATCACCTTCTTCAAAAAAGAATTTTTGGGCGGTGGTCAGACCGTCACCGTTGACGGCTTTTCGGGAGAAATCTTAGAAATCCAATACGGCGAATGAAACGTACAACGTTCGTTTCACTTCAAGGAGGAGTCTGTATGAAACATTTGAAAACCGTGCTGTTGTTCCTCTTATGCATCCTGCTTTTGGTCGGATGTCAGCCTGCCACACCTACGCAAAACGATCCCCCGCCCGATCCCGATCCCGTGGTGCTGACCGAGCCGAAATTCCGCGCTGCCGTGATCAGGAAATCGGACGATATGCTGACGGTGATCCCGTTGCAGGGTGAAGACGAACACACGGGCGGCAACAAGCTCATCACCTTGAGCATTGCCGAGCTTGACGCGCCGTTTATCACCCTCGGCGATGCCGTTGAAATCGCCTATGACGGGCAGATCATGGAAACCTATCCCGCGCAGATCCGCGCTTCAAAGGTTGCCAAAATCAATACCCCTGTGGATGTGCCGTTTGAAGGCGAATGGTTGGACAAAGACAATAGTGAGTATTATGCCGAAGCCTCCTCTTCCGACCTGATCATCACCGCCATCTATGCGGATTGCTTCTTTGCACAAGCGGTTGTACCATTGCCGTATGTTTACAAAATCAACGGTGTGATCGGCGAGGACTGGTGTGTCGGTGACAAGGTGCTTGTAAAATACCGCGATATGTATTACACAAGCGCGCCGATGTCTTACAACAGTCCCCGTGCCGAAATGGATATGATCTCCATCGAAGTCAGCACCTTTGTTCCCGACCCCGATGTGTGCTACAAGCCCGTGATTTATCTCTACCCCGAAGAGGAGACCGAAGCGGATGTTATGCTCACTCTTGACGGTGAGCTGACCTGCACCTACCCTGCCTACCGCAACGGCTGGCACGTCACCGCTTCTCCCGACGGCACGCTGACCGATGAAAACGGTCAAACCTATAACTATCTCTACTGGGAAGGCGAGACAAACGCCGACTGGGATCTCACAAGCGGTTTTTGCGTCAAAGGCGAAGACACCGCCGCCTTTTTGGAAACGGCGCTCAGCGAGCTCGGCCTGACCCGCCGCGAGGCAAACGAATTCATCGTCTACTGGTTGCCGCTGATGCAGAATAACCCCTACAACGTGATCGCGTTCCAGACGGATGCCTACACCGACGCGGCAAGGCTCACCGTCTCCCCCGCACCCGACACGCTCATCCGCGTGTTTATGACCTTTTCGCCAAGCGACACCTTTGTGGATTTACCGCCGCAAACGTTAACAGCACCCGAACGCATCGGCTTCACCGTTGTCGAATGGGGCGGCACCGAGCTGTAACCGCTTTCCCTTTCCGAAAACAAAAAGGACTGTTCACGAATGAACAGTCCTTTTTCTATATATCAATACAATTTCGCACCGGCGGGAATGTGATCATCCACCATCAGCAGATGGAGCTTTTCCTCGCCCTCCTCGCTGTGGATAGCAGAGAGAAGCATACCGCAGGATTCAATGCCCATCATCGCACGCGGCGGCAGGTTGGTGATGGCGATCAGCGTCTTGCCGACAAGCTCTTCAGGCTCATAATACGCGTGAATACCCGACAGAATGGTGCGGTCTTCGCCCGTGCCGTCATCCAGCGTGAACTGCAACAGCTTCTTGGACTTCTTGACCGCTTCGCACGCCTTGACCTTCACCGCGCGGAAATCGGATTTGCTGAACGTCTCAAAATCCACGCAATCCTCGAAGAGGGGCTCGATCTCCACCTTGGAGAAATCGATCTCCACAGGAGCGACCTGCACATCCTCCTGTGCCGCAGGAGCGGTTTGCGTTGTCGCCACGGGCGGCAGATCGGACTTTTTGCCCGTGCCCAGCGGCTTCATCGTGGGGAACAGCAACACATCGCGGATGGAACCGCTGTCGGTGAGCAGCATCACCAGACGGTCAAGACCGAAGCCCAGACCGCCCGTCGGCGGCATACCGTACTCGAGGGCGGTGAGGAAGTCCTCGTCCACCTCGGCGTTGGCACCCTGCGCACGCTTCTCGGCAACCTGCTTCTCAAAACGACCGCGCTGATCGATCGGGTCGTTGAGCTCGGAGAACGCGTTGCCGAACTCGGTGCAGTTGATGAAATACTCAAAGCGCTCGGTAAACTCGGGATCGTCGGGCTTGCGCTTGGCAAGCGGCGAGATCGCCACGGGATAATCGTAAATAAAGGTCGGCTGAACGAGCTTATCCTCAACAAACTCATCAAAGAATGCCGCCAGAATGTCACCCTTCGTCGCGGCGTGCTCGTCGTAATCGACGTGATGCGCCTTTGCCGCGGCAACCGCATCCTCGTCGGTCTTCCAGTCGTAATAGTCAACGCCCGCATACTTCTTGACAGCCTCTGCCATTGTCAGACGCTCCCACGGGGATGCCATATGGATCTCCTTGCCCTGATAGGGGATCACATCCGTGCCGCAGACCTCCTTGGTCAGCCACACATACAGCTCCTCGACAAGGTCCATCATATCGTGGTAATCGGCGTATGCCTGATACAACTCAATGGAGGTGAACTCGGGGTTATGCTTGGTGTCCATACCCTCGTTGCGGAAGATACGGCCGACCTCATACACCTTCTCAAAGCCGCCGACGATGAGGCGCTTGAGATACAGCTCGGTTTCGATGCGCAGATACATCTGCATATCGAGCGTGTTGTGGTGAGTGATGAACGGACGGGCAGACGCGCCGATCTCCAACGTGTGCAGAACGGGAGTGTCCACCTCAAGGAAGCCGCGCTGATCGAGGAACTGACGGATCAGCGTCGTGATGCGACTGCGCTTGACAAAGGTGTCGCGCACATCGGGGTTCACGATCAGATCCAGATAACGCTGACGGTAACGGGTATCGACATCCTTGATGCCGTGGTATTTGTCGGGAAGCGGGAGAAGCGACTTGGAAAGCAGCTTGATCGCGGTCGCGTGAACGGAGATCTCGCCGCGGCGGGTGCGGAACGCAATGCCCTTGACACCGATGATGTCACCGACATCCCACGTGTTGAACTCGGTATAGGCTTCCTCGCCCACATCGTCGATCTTGATGTAGATCTGGATACGGCCCGAGCCGTCGCGCAGATCGACAAAGCTCGCTTTGCCCATATCGCGCCAGGTCATCAGACGGCCTGCCACGGTCACCTCGGTATTTTCCAGCTCTTCAAAGCGTTCGACGATCTCAGCCGCGTGATGCGTCCGGTCGAACTTGGTAATGGTATAGGGATCCTTGCCCGCTTCCTGAAGCGCCGACAGCTTGTCACGGCGAATTTGCAACAATTCGCTGAGTTGCTGCTCGGACAGCTCCTCCTGCGGAGCAACCGGTTGTTTGCTCATAGCGGATTCTGCCTTTCTTATTTGGAAATCTTCATAATTTTATACTTCACGATGCCGAGCGGGATCTCCACTTCCACGACCGTGCCGACCTTCTGACCGAGAAGCGCCTTGCCGATGGGAGATTCGTCGGAGATAAGGCCCTCAAAGGGATCCGCTTCGGTCACACCGACAATGCGGTATTCTTCCGTTTCGCCGCTGTCCGCGTTTTTGATCTTCACGGAAAGGCCCACGCGCACCACGTCATTTTCGAGAGCGGACGCATCCACCAGGTGCACATTGTTGAGCTGCTCTTCCAGCTCGGCAATGCGGGCTTCCACGATCGCCTGCTCGTTTTTCGCTTCATCATATTCGCTGTTCTCGGACAAGTCACCGAACGATTTCGCGGTTTTGATCATATCCTTGATCTCTTCGCGGCGGACGGTCTTGAGATATTCCAGCTCTTCCTGCAGTTTTTTCAGACCCTCTTCGGTAACATAAATTTCTTTTGCCATAGTCGTGTCATCCTTTCATACATATATAGCCATTTGTATAGTATACAAAAAATAACTCTTAATGTCAAGTTCAAAGTACGGTGTACAAGCCGCATTCGTACAAAAGGCGGGTGCCCTCGTCGGTTTCAAACGGCAACAGCGCTCTGGCAACCAGCAGATCGTCATCGCTGTCGATATCGGTACGCTTGAGATGCGCATAATCCCCGTCGATGCGGGTCACGATGTATTCAAACGGTCCCATCTGTATTCCTCCTTACGAAAACGTCCGCAGACGGAACGGCACACCTAATTCATCGGCAAGCGCCTGACAGCGCGACGCCTGCTCGTCGGTGATGACATCCACCGCCGTCACCATCACCTTGGGGAACAGCGGCTTGCACGCGCGCACATAATCGAGCATCGCGTCAAATGCACCCTTACCGAAGCAGGGCTGCGTCACCTGCAGGTATTCCTCTTCCGTCGGCGCGTTCATACTCACCGACATCACATCGATCAATCCCTCAAGCAGCTTGGGGACATCCTTGCCGCTTGAAAGGCTTCCCAGTCCGTTGGTGTTCAGACGGATGGAAATGTCACTGACCGAGCGGACATAGTTTGCCGCGGCGATCAGCACATCCAGTGCTTCGGTCGGTTCACCGTAGCCGCAGAACACCACCTCCGTATACTGCGACAGATCCTTTTCACGGAATGCCGCAAGCACCTCGTCCTCGGACGGGTCGCGGGACAGCCACAGACTGTCCGCCGAGCCGACACCGTCGTGTCCCAGGCGGATGCAGAACGTGCACGCGCAGGTGCAACGGTTGGTCAGATTGACATACAGTCCGTTTTCATATTCATACAAGATCATCATAATCCGTTTCTCCTTATCTTTGCCTTAAAATCAGCGCGATCCAGTGCCGCACCGACAATCAGGAACAGCACCAGTCCGCCGCCCGATTGCACCAGTCCGCCGGTAGGAATCGTAAGCAACGGTGCGATCCAGTTTCCGAAGAGGATCACCTCTGCAACATAATACCCGACAATACATATCACGCCGGCACCGAAAGCGGCAATCACATTGCGACGGCACAGCACAGTGCTTTTGGCGGATGTAAAGCACGCCGCCATCGCCGTCTTGATGATCACCGTAAAAAGTGCCCAGTGCGGTGCACCTGTCAGCACATCGGCAAGTGCCGATCCGATCCCTGCCGCCGCCATTGCATAAGGCGTCGGCAAAAACGCGCCCGCCAGATAAATAAACGCATCGCCGAGGTGAATATATCCTCCTGCCGTACCGACGGGGATGTGGAACAAAAACGCGGTAGTGGCACAGATGATCGCGGCAAAAACCGCCGTTATCACCACGCGTTGCAAAGACGTTGCTTTCACGGTGCGATCAGCTCCTTCAGGCAATGCTCAAACAACACGCCGTGACGGGGATCTGCGCCCTTTTCAAAGGTGTACGAGGTCGTGTGCGCCACAAACCCGGCGGCAAGATCCACCGCCGCTTCCAAGGCATCCCCGCGCAGCAACGCACCGCACAGCACCGACGCAAACAGATCACCCGTGCCGGGATAGCGACCCGTGGACAGCGGCTTTTCGATCACGCTCATCGTGTCCTCCCGCGCGCGGTACAGACACGAGGCGATCGTCGTCTCAGCGGTGCGTACACCCGTGAGGACCACCGTCTGCGGTCCCAGAGCCGCCACACCCCTGCACAGCCGCAAGGCGGTGTCACGGTCAAGGGCTTCGCCCGTGTACGGGGCATCGGTCAGCAGACACGCTTCGGTGATGTTCGGTGTGACAATATCGGCAATGCACACAAGCTCGCGCATACCGCGGCACATCTCCTCGGTATAGGTCGCGTAGACCTTGCCGTTGTCCGCCATCACGGGATCCACCAGCACAAACGCCTTTTCGGGCATATTCGCCGCGATCTCACGCACAACGGCGATCTGCTCGGCAGAGCCCAAAAAGCCCGTATACAGGGCATCGAACGGCATCTGCTCGCACTGCCATTTTTCGTAATACTCTCGCATATACGGTGTGAAGTCCACAAACGAATAGTGCTTAAAGCCCGTTTGCGCGGACAGGATCGCCGTCGGAAGCGGACAGCACTGCACTCCCATCGCGCTCAGCACGGGAATTGCCACTGTCAGTGACGCCCGTCCGATGCCCGACAGATCGTTGATGCACGCCGCCGCAGGAAGCGCTCTTGCCATCGTTCACACCCCTTTATACTATACTTATACGATTATACCCCGTTTATCATAGTACCGACCGTCGCCAATGTCAAGTTTTTTCGGCAAAAGAAGACGATTTGTTTACGAAAAAATCAAAAAACCTTCATAAGACCTTTACGATTTGTTCAAGATTTTTCACCGCTTTTGCGCTATACTGTAGATACAGCAAACGAGCTGTTCTTCAGTTGCTTTCTCCTCTTCATTCACCCCGGTGAATGATAATTTCTCCTCATTTTCTTCTCAACCGACAGGGCGTCTTGTGATTTTCACAGGGCGCCTTGTCGGTTTTGTCTTGCAAATCCTTGCGGTTGGTGCTATACTGAACTTACCATCAACTATTCAGGAGGATGATACTTATGAATATGAAGCGCATTCTGTCTCTTATGCTGTGCGGCACATTGCTCTTCGGCTGTGTCGGTATGGCGGGTTGCGGCAAACCCGCCGGCAACGAAAACACGCTTGACGGCAAAAAGCTCGTCGTCTACGGTGACAGCCTGACCGCCTTCGGCACCTGGCCGTTCACCACCGCCGAAAACTGCAATATGTATCTGTTCAACGGCGCTGTCGGCGGCATCAACACCACCGAAGCCCTTGACCGCTTCGACAAATATGTCATCGAGCGTGAGCCCGATTTCGTCACGCTGTGCTTCGGTCAGAACGACCTGCTGATGGAGGGCGTTGATCAGCCGCAGGTCACCCCCGAGCAGTTCAAAGAGAACCTCAAGACGATGTGCGAAAAGATCACCGCTGTCGGCGCGAAGCCGATCCTGATGACCTGCAGCTATATGGCGATCGGCTACTGGTGGTCCTCGCAGGCGCAGAACCGCACCCACTATGTCAATGTCGGCTCGCCGCTTGACTGGCTGGAGCAATACTGCGAAAAGGTGCGCGAGCTCGCCGCTGAGGGTGGCTATGATCTCGTCGATATCCGCAAGGCATGCGACGAATACGACACCGAGGACTTCCTGACTCAGGACGGTGTCCACCTTGCCGAGGTCGGCAATCAGGTCTATGCCGATCTGCTCACAAAGCATCTGCAGGACACCTACGGCAACGATCCCAAGGCGAAAAAGATCGAGATGCGCTTCCCCTGCATCTCCTCCCCTGCCGAGCCTGCCGAGCTGCCCATTATTTCCTATGATCCCAAGGACTGGGATACCCCCAATCCCAAGGAGATGGAATTCGACACCAGCGATGAAGGCTACCTGCTCATCTCCAACACCAACGGCAGATGGCCCGACGCACACTACGCGGCAGACACCTCCGTGTATGTTCCCGTGGAAGGCACCAAGCTCGTGTGCGATTTCTTCACCTCCCCCGGTGTGAACACCAGCATCATCCTGTTCTACAACGGCGCAACCCCCTTTGCCACCACCGTCGGACAGTACGAGGTCATCAACAAGCATCTCGGCGTCAAGACCGAACCCGTATCGAACGACATCTCCTCCAACCAGGATGTGCAGGTCACCATCGACCTGAAGGATGTTGTCCCCGAGACCGCCATCGACGAAAAAGGCAACGTGCTGATTTCGGGCGTGAAGATCTACGCGGCGGGCGGTATGTATGTCCCCGTTGTCATCCGCAAGCTCGCGGTTGCCACCAACGGCGAACCCAACAAATAACCGATAAAACCGCACCGTTCGCATACAGACGGTGCGGTTTCTCTTGAAAGGATATCTCATATGAAAACCGTTCAAATCGGCGGCAAGCTGACCGCCTCTGCTGTTTCTTTAGGCTGTATGCGTATGAGCGGACTGGATGATGCCCGCGTGGAGGCAATTATGGATACCGCTTTGGCAAACGGCATCAATTTTTTTGATCACGCGGATATTTACGGCGGCGGTGATGCCGAAGAACGCTTCGGTGCCTATCTGCGTCGCCATCCCTCGGTGCGTGACAGCATCTTCATTCAGACAAAATGTGCTCTGCACGACGGCTTGTACGATTTTTCCAAGGAGCATATTCTCAAAGCGGTGGACGGCAGTCTGTCACGCCTCGGGGTGGACTGTGTGGATGCACTGCTTTTGCACCGTCCCGACACGCTGATGGAACCCGAAGAGGTTGCCGAAGCCTTTGACCTTCTCGAATCGGCAGGCAAGGTGCGGCATTTCGGTGTGTCCAACCACAACCATATGCAAATCGAGCTGCTCAGGACCGCTGTCCGACAACCGCTCACCATCAATCAGCTCCAGTTCTCTCTGACCGAAGCGGGAATGGTAACGGCGGGCACCAATGTCAATATGAAAAACGCGGAATCCGTGATGCACGACGGCGCATTTCTGGAATACGCCCGCATTCACGGCATCACCATTCAGGCGTGGTCGCCGTTTCAACACGGATTCTTCGGCGGCACGTTTATCGACAATCCACAGTTCCCCGAGCTGAACGACGCCCTTGCTGAAATCGGCAATGCCCACGGACTCACCAAAACGGGCGTTGCCGCCGCGTGGATCCTGCGTCATCCTGCGAATATGCAGGTCATCGCCGGCACAATGAACCCCGCTCGCCTTGAAGAGATCTGCAAGGCGTCGGATGTTACACTGTCCCGCGCCGAGTGGTATGCTCTTTACAAGGCCGCCGGTCATCGTCTGCCGTAAGTCAAAAACGGGTTGTCACAAACGTGACAACCCGTTTTTTAGTTGATTAGATCAGAATGCCTCAAACATCTCTTCCAGATAACGGATCTCGTCCACCTTAATGGTGCCGTCGCAGCTTGCCACGCACAAAATAATGATGTACAAGCTCTCTGCAACCTCACTTCCCTCGTGGAACTCGAAGAAGCTCTTGACCATATTGACCATATTGCTGCTGTAAGCACCCAGAGCCCCTTTGACCTCCTCATAGGTATAGCCCATATCCTTCAGGAACGCATACTCCTTTTCAGAGAGATCGCCGTCCGCGCCGATCGCCGTGATCATCACGAACAGCAACAGATCCCTGCCGTTGCCGTCTTCGTCGATTTCCGCACAGGCGGGCAGAACATCTCTTGCCGCCGCCTTTGCCATACTGACCAGCTCCGAATAGTCCTTGTTTACAAACTCTTGCATTAAATCGCGCAACGTTGCCATACATATCCCTCGTTTCTTATTGATGAAAGCGTTTTCCGCTTTAATGCGATTGTATCACGCCTTTTACGCAATGTCAACACACCCTCTTGCCCGATGCGTGCAAACGTGCTATACTGTCCTTATAAAGCCATAGGAGGTCCTTCATATGATCTACACACCTCAAACCAAAAAAGCGTTGAATCTGTGCTTTGAAGCGCACAAGGATCAGCGCGACAAAAGCGGTCAGCCGTATGTGTTCCATCCGTTTCACCTTGCCGAGCAGATGACCGATGAAGCCACAACGATCGCCGCGATGTTGCACGATGTGGTCGAGGACACCGACTACACGCTTGAGGACTTAGCGAATATGGGCTTTGACGCGACAGTGATCGGAGCACTGCGCCTGCTGACGCACGACGACGATACGCCGTATATGGACTATGTCGCGCAGATCAAAAGCAACCCCGTTGCAAAAGCGGTGAAGCTTGCCGACCTGCGCCACAACAGCGATCTCTCGCGGCTGGACGCTCCGACCGAGCGTGATTACGAGCGCAAAGCCAAATACGCCGCCGCGATTGACCTGTTACTCGGCTGAAGGAGGCATTGCCGATGCTTCGATCATTATACAACAAAAGCCCCCTCACCTTTGCGATCGCGTGGATCGTCATCTATTGTGTGCTGATGTCGGTCGGTGATGCACTGTCGGCATCTCTGGGCATTGAAAAGATCCTCTCTTTGCCGCTTGCACTGTCTATGTGCCTTATACTGTTCGGTTTTCTCAAGCAAAACGGGCTTCTGACGGCATACGGATTTCGCCGCGCAGGCGCATCGGCACGGTCGATGCTGTACTACCTTCCCGTTGTCGTGATGCTCAGTGCCAATCTATGGCACGGGGTCGGTCTTCAATGCGGTGCGACCGAAACGGTGCTGACGGTGCTGACGATGCTGTGCGTGGGCTTTTTAGAGGAGCTTATCTTCCGCGGACTGCTGTTGCGCGCGATGATGAAAGACAACAAAACTGCCGCTGTCATCGTGTCAAGCGTGACCTTCGGCATCGGACACATTATCAATCTGATAAACGGCTCGGGAACGGCGCTTTTGCCCAATCTGTTACAGGTGATGTACGCCACCGCCGCAGGCTTTATGTTTGTGATGATCGTGTTGAAAACCGACAGCCTGTGGGTCTGCATTGCCGCGCACGGCATATTCAATGCGCTGGGCGTATTTGCCAACGAGGCACCGAGCACCGCCGCGCAGATCCTCAGCGCCGTCCTGCTCACTGTCATCACCGGCTCATATGCCGCATATTTAGCCATAAGGAGGCAACCGCGTGATTAGGCAAAGGCAAACAAATCCGAACCTGATGGTAAGGGGCGGATTTTTGCCTCTGCATTGTTAAAATACTCGCAAACCCGACAGGGTTTGCTCCGTTTTGTGCCGCGCACAGACAAAAATCCGCTCCCTTTCCATTCTGCGACCTTACACGAGCAGAATGTCGTGGGATTTTTGTTGCGACGGAAGACGCAAGGCTGGCGCCTTGCTATGACGGCAAGACAAAAAGCACCGATAGGCTGCCGTGTAAGGCAGGTTCGGGTTTATTTGCCTTTGCCTAAAGACCTGATGCACGACCCGCTGTTTCTCAGCGGCAAATCCGAAACGGCAACCGCCGACGATCGGCAAACGGCACAAGATCTCCTTGACACGCTCAAAGCGCACAAAGAGGGCTGTGTGGGAATGGCGGCCAATATGATCGGGGTGCGCAAACGCATCATCGCCTTTGTGTGTGAGGACGGCACCTATATGACGATGTTCAATCCCGTCATTCTCAAAAAAGCCGTCCCCTATGACACGCAGGAGGGCTGTCTGTCGCTTTTAGGGGATCCCCGTCCGTGCAAACGCTGGAAAACCATCAAGGTGCAGTGGCAGACCGCCGCGTTTCAGACCCGTATCAAAACCTTCACGGGATGGACGGCACAGATCATCCAGCACGAAATCGATCATTGCGACGGCGTGCTGATTTAACAAGGCGACACCTTTTATGTGGTAACAGCCGACAACAAAGCGATCTTGATCGTTTACAACACCAAATTTTTCGAATACCAAGAATAACGGGAATCCCCGTCCTTTCTCAGTCGAGAAAGGACGGGGATTGCTTTAAAAATGTTTTAAACGTTCACCACATTTCTGTAACCCTTTCCGCTGTCAGGTGTGCAAAAATGCGACACCTGCCCTTCTTGCGTGAACAAACGTTTTGTTTTCGGTTGACACCCCGTTTTCGGCGTGATATAGTGGTTTTAAAGCTCGAACATCTGTTTGAAAACGAGGACGATTGTATGGACTATCTGCATCACTTAAACGATAAACAACTCGAAGCCGTACAGCACACGGAAGGCTATCTGCGCATCATTGCCGGGGCGGGAAGCGGCAAGACCAAGCTGCTTGTTTCCCGCTATGCCTATCTTGTCAAGGAATACGGCATTGATTCCGCCAACATCCTTTGCGTAACCTTTACCAACAAAGCGGCAGGTGAAATGAAACGCCGCATCCGCGCGTTGATCGGCAGTGAATACGACACTTCACTGATCTGCACCTATCACGGGTTTTGTGTGCGGGTGTTGCGCGAGGACGCGGAAAAGCTCTTTTTTCCAAAGGAATTTCAGATCATCGACACCGCACAGCAAAAAGCCATTTTAGGTGACATATACCAGAAATACGAGCTGAAGCTGGATCACGGCAGCTTTGAGAAAATGCTCAAAACGATTGCTTTCTATAAAGCGAAAAACCGTGACTATGTGGGACGGATGTGTTGCACGGACAAGTGTGCCATCCTCGAAAACGCCGACTCCGCCGATGACCGCATCTTAGAAGACTATATGCAACACCAAAAGCAGGTGTATGCCTTAGATTTTCAGGATCTGCTGTATTTCACGCTGGATCTGTTTTCACGTTGTCCTGAGGTGCTGGAAAAATGGCAGGATCGCCTGAATTACATTCAGGTGGACGAATTTCAGGACAGCTCCGATGTGGAAATGGAGCTGATCGACCGTTTGTCAGGCAAGCATCATAACCTGATGATCGTCGGTGACCCCGATCAGAATATCTATGAATGGCGCGGCGCGGATGTCCGTCTGCTGGTGGATTTCGACAAGACACACATCCCCACCGAAACCGTCTTTCTGAATCAGAATTACCGTTCCACACCGCAAATTCTGCGCTGTGCCAATACCCTTATCGAAAAGAACGTCTTCCGTCTGAAAAAGGATCTGTTCACAAACCGTCAGGCAGGCGCGGAGGTTTTTCACTACCACGTACGGCACGAATACGCCGAGGCGGAAACCATCGTACAGCAGATCCTCGACATCCGCAAGCAGGACAACTGCTCCTTTTCGGATTTTGCAGTGCTGTACCGCTCGGGCTTCCTCTCCCGTGTCGTGGAAAAGAAATTCACGGAATGCGGTATTCCCTATGAAATCTTCGGCGGTGTGAAATTCTATCAGCGTATGGAGGTGCAGGACATCGTTGCCTACCTGCGGCTGATCGCCTTTGACGACGACATTGCTTTCAAACGCATCGTCAACAAACCGCGCCGCCGCTTCGGGCGCATCAAGATGCAAACCCTGCAACTGCTTCAGGACGGTCAGTCACTGTTTGAAACGCTCAAAGCGCATCTTGATCACCCCGCCTTTAAAAACAGCGGTGTCGCCCGTTTCGTGGCGATGATCGACGAGATCCGTCAGCAGGCCGCACAGCAGACCCTGTCCGAAACCGTGGAAGCCGTCTGCGCGGACAGTGGCTACGAAACCTATATCCGCGAGCTCGGGGATATGGAGCGCTTTGAAAACCTGTCGGAATTCAAGCGCATTGCCGCCGAATACGAAGCCAATTTAGGGGAAACCGTTACCCTGCGGGAATTTGTCAATCACATCTCGTTGCAGGGTGAGGATGAAGGCGAGGAAAGTGCCGAAAAGGTGAAGCTGATGACCATCCACGCCGCCAAGGGCCTGGAGTTCCCCAGCGTATTTGTGATCGGGTTTTCGGAAGGGATCTTCCCCTCCTCCAAAACCATTGAGGAACGCAAGCAGATGGGGCTTGAGGAGGAACGGCGGCTGTGCTATGTGGCGATCACCCGTGCACAGAAGCGGCTGTTTTTGCTGGACAGCGAGGGGCATTCGCCAAACGTCAGTGACAAACTCCCGTCCCGTTTT
Organism: Oscillospiraceae bacterium; assembly: GCA_015065805.1. Lineage (GTDB taxonomy): Bacteria > Bacillota > Clostridia > Oscillospirales > Acutalibacteraceae > RGIG1959. The sequence goes on from SVPN01000023.1 coordinate 26,986, forward strand.
TTAAAGGAGATCGGCGAAGACAACTACACCCGCATCGGCTCCATCTCCCGCGAACTGCAAGAGCAGGCGGACGAGTATGTTGCGCGGCAAAGCGGCACTGCGCCGACTCCCGCAACGGTCAGGCAGGTCGGTGACCGTGTGACCCACGCGGCGTTCGGCGAAGGGGTCATTGTGGAAATCCTACCGCACAAATACCGCGTACAGTTTGCAAAGCTCAACAGCGACCGCGTGCTCAATGCTTCCTATTTTGACCGCGATCACCGCTTGCCCGTTACGCCGCCTCCGCCGCCTGCTGTTCCCTCACCGCCTGCCGTTCCGACGCCGCCTCCCCCGCTGTCGGTCGCCCCTGTCCGCAAGCCGAATCTGTCGGCATATGAGAATCTGTGGGAGCGCGACGATGTTCCCAAAAGCGGCTGGACCTGCGCCGACATCACCGACCTCGGCGCACCGACGGGAGTGTGCGAAATGTGCGGGCATCAGATCATCCGTTATGTGCATCATATGACCCACCCGCTGTTCCGTCAGCTGAATGTCGGTTGCATCTGCGCAGGAAAAATGGAAGGTGACATCGAAAAAGCCAAGCAGCGTGAGCAGGCGTTCAAAAACAAAGAAGCGCGCCGGGAACATTTTCTCCGCCGTGAATGGAAGCAGTCTAAAAACAACAACCGCTATTTAAAAATCAAGGATCACTTGCTTGTGCTGTATTATAACGACAGACAGCATCACTGGAAGTATTCGCTGGACAATGTGTTCTGCAATCAAACCTTTGACACGCAGGAGGAGGCAATCAACGCCGCTTTTGAAGCACTCGAAGCCGTTCTCGGAAAATCATAACCACCAGTAAACTGGTGGTTTGCACAGCCCCTAAAAGGGGCGCTGATTTGTTATTATCGCATTACACGCACTGCCACCCGTGAAACGGGTAAAAATGGCTCAAGCTGTTCTTGGCTCCCTCTGACGAGGGAGCTGTCGAGCGAATGCGAGACTGAGGGAGAGAAAAACTTT
>SVPN01000024.1 GCA_015065805.1 Oscillospiraceae bacterium
AGGATAGGGTATCGAGATGCAAGGAAGGCGAACGAAGAATACTGTCGTATGCTGAGTGAGCATGACGCAAGCAGGTCGGTATCCTATCCTGTCAAAAAACAGATTCGGATATCTCCTGTTACGCTACTGTGTAGAAAACTAAAAAACAGGAGAATACCAATGGCAACGATTATCAAAAAAGACACCACACTGGAAAACACCTGCACCCGTTTTGTCACGGCATCGGTCATCAGCTATCTGATCGGCGTGGCGGGTACGGCGGCATTTGCACTGACAGCGTTCCGCGGCAAGCTGCTTGTATCCGTGATCTGCCTGATCGTCGCCTTCACAGGCGTCCTGATCGGCTCGTGGGCAAGGCAACAGGCAACCATTGTGCGCACGGGCATCACGGGCGAAAAAGCCACCGCCGTCCTGCTTCGCTCGCTCCCCGACGAATACTGCGGCTTTCAGAATCTGACGGTGACTCACGACGGTAAGACCAGTGAGATGGATCTGGTCATTGTCGGCCCGACAGGTGTGTTTATCGTGGAAACCAAAAATATGAACGGCACCATTGTCGGTAACTACGACGGCAAGCACTGGACGCAGGAAAAGGTAGGACGCGGCGGTACACCCTATTCCCGCTCCTTTTACAGCCCGATCAAGCAGGTCAGCACGCACGTGTACCGCTTAGCGAATTATCTGAAAAGCAAGGGTCTTCCGGTATGGGTCAGCAGTGCTGTCTATTTTGCCAATCCCGACAGCGAGGTCTGCCTGAGCGGCGTCCCCGACAAAACACCTGTGTTCTCTGCCGCTGTTCACGGTGCTTCGGAGATCTGCACCTATATCACAAGCGGAAAACGCCAATGCTCAAAAGAGCAGGTCAGCCGCATTATCGCCTTGCTGAACAAATAATCACGGCAGTTGTGAGTCTGTCAAAAACTACGGTTTTTGACAGACTCTTTTCTCTTGACAAGCACAATACTTCGTGATATGATGTATTACGCAAAAGGAGGTATTGTATGGATGTGCAATTAAAGCGAGGTTTATTGGATGTCTGCGTCCTTGCCGCTATTCAGAATGAGGACTCCTACGGCTATAAAATCATCAAAGATGTGAAGCCGTATATTGAACTGTCCGAGTCCACCCTTTACACCATTCTCAAACGTCTGGAAACCTCGGGAATGCTGACAGTGCGCACTGCTGAGCACAACGGACGCCTGCGAAAATACTACCGCATCACAGCAAAAGGACTCGCACGAATTGAGGAATTCAAAACCGACTGGGCGGAGATTCTTGCCATTTACCGCTTTGTCACCAAGGAGGAACAGTTGTATGCGTAAGCAACAATTTTTGTCATCGTTGCGGCATAAGCTCAGCTGTCTACCTGCAAAGGATCTGGAAGAGCGACTGCTGTTTTACAGCGACCTGATCGACGACCGCACAGAAGACGGTGTCAGCCAAGAGGATGCCATCGCCGAATTCGGCGATATCGACGCACTTGCCGCAAAGATCATTGCCGATACTCCGCTGATCCATTTGTTCAAGGAAACCGTGCGTCCGAAACGGCGGATGCAGGCGTGGGAAATCGTGCTGTTGCTCCTCGGGTTTCCCCTCTGGCTACCGTTGCTGATCGCCGCCTTTGCCATAGTCCTGTCGTTGTACATCGCCCTGTGGTCAGTTGTCATCTCGCTGTGGGCGGTATTTGTTGTCTTTATCGGCACTGCCGCAGGCAGTATTATGATCGGTATCGTGCAGATGTGCGTTGGCAATGTATTGCCCGGTGCCGCGATAGCAGCTTGCGGTGTGGGTCTTGCCGGACTTGCTGTTCTCATCTTTTTTGGATGTCGCGAAGCAACCAAGGGTGCCGTGAAGCTTGCCGCTGTCAGTGTTCGCGGCATCAAACGCTGTTTTATAAAGAAGAAGGAGGAGGCACAATGAGCAAGAAAACCGCTGTGTGGCTGATTGTTGCCGCTTTTCTTATCGTGATCGGCGGTATAGTCTTTACAGGAGTGATGACAATGTTACACTGGGATTTCAAAGCCCTTTCCACCACCCGTTACGAAACCAACGAATACACCTTCACCGACTCGTTCCAAAACGTGTCCGTCAACACCAGCGTAGCGAACGTGGTATTTGTACCATCGGATACCGACATTGCTTCGGTTGTCTGCCGTGAACAAAGGCATCTCAACCACACGGTCACCGTGACGGATGGCACGCTTTGTGTTGCTTTGAACGACACACGCAAGTGGTACGAATACCTGTCGTTTTTCAATTTTGAGACATCAAAAATTACCGTTGCACTGCCTGCAGGCGCGTATCGGGATTTATCCGTGCACACCTCCACGGGCAATGTGTCCGTCCCCGCCGACTTCACCTTTGAACAGCTTGATATCACAGGTTCCACGGGCAACGTACACTGCAACGCCTCCTGCACAGGTGCGATGTCTGTTTCGCTGAGTACAGGTCACATCACCTGTAACAATGTCACTGCGGGAGAAGCACTCCTGGATGTCACCACCGGCAACATCACCGTCAATGGCTTCTCTTGCCAAGGGTCTATGCGTGCCAACGTTCGCACGGGCAAAGCCAACCTGAACGATGTCACCTGCGGCAGCCTTCTTTCCGACGGCACGACGGGTAATCTGATGATGAAAAACGTCCTCGCCTTTGACATTCTCTCTGTCAAAAGAAGTACCGGTAATGTACTCTTTGAGAGGTGTGATGCAGATGAAATCGTTATCAACACGAGCACGGGCACCGTCAAAGGGACATTGGTGACCGATAAAATCATTTTCGCCGAAAGCCATACGGGGCACGTGGAGGTTCCGCGATCCGCCACGGGGGGCAAATGTGAGATCACCACATCAACGGGCGATATCCGCATTGAAATCACGCCGTAAAGAAAAGCCGTCCTGCTCCGTTCGGAGCAGGACGGCTCTTTTACATCTCAGCGGCAATCTGCAGATGCTTATCGGGTGCCAGCATCACATCCCACGACAGCGTTGCTCCCGCAAGACCGCTTTGAGCAACCGCATCCAGCGATTCTTTTACATAGGCCTCATCGGTCGGTGCAATATCCGCACGGTAATTGATCTCGATCCCCGGATACACAGAGCAGGGAAGTGACGACAGCGACGCAAGCTGTGCTTTCAAAAACGCCGCATCCCAAGCAAGCGGCGGATAGCCGCGTACACCCGGTGCAGACTGCGTCAGCAATCGGTATTCATACCCGATGCCCGCAGGGGCATCCGTGCGACGGTACAGCATCGGTTTGATGAAATCCGCGTGGCGGGCAAGCAAGGGATAGGACTGCCCCACAAAGGGACTCATCAGCGGCGCATACAGATCCAGTCCGACGCTCATTCCCTTTTCGCGAAAAAACCGACAAAGCTCGGCAACGCGGTTTGCAAGTATAGCCGCCTTTGCCGCCGAAAACCGCTCAAACAGCGTGTTTTCGAAGGTAATGCCCGCATCGGGATCCACCGCTTTCGCGTCAAACAGATGATCCTTATGCTGTGCATAGGCATCGGCAACCTCTTTAAGCGATACTCCCTGCGCGGCAAACGCCTTGCGGCAATGCGCACAGCCGCAGCTGAGCACCCCTTGCACGCCGCCGACAAACGAATGCGTGCGGATGCGATCAAGAAAGACGCCGTCAAAGCCGACATCGGCAAAATGCTGTTCGTACACCGCTTTGACCGCCGCAAGATTTTGCGGTGAGGAGGGACAGCAAAACGAAAAGCTCTCCCCCTCCTGCACGGTCGGCGGTTTGATGGGATGACCCCAGACATCAACGGCGGGATGCATCGGCACAAATTCACCCGTTTCGGAGAATACGGGTAACCAAAGGAGCATCTCCATACCTTTTTTGCGTAAATACGCACCGACGGTGCGGTAAAGCTCTCTGTCGGGATACCACCCGATGATGAGCTTTTCCACCGCCACCGTCGCTGTAACCTCGTCCAATCGTCTTAGGATGGATTCGGCTGTATACAACGGGGCATCGTAATTCCCCGTGAAGATCTGTACGATATACGTCATCACGCCACCAGCATCCCGCGCAGGAGCTCACGGCAATCCACCGTATTGACCGTGCCGTCACCGTTCACATCCGCGGCCTCTTGCTGTTCGGGGGTCAGCGAGCCGTCAATGGTAAAGCGCAGAATAAAGCGCACATCCATCGTGTTAACGGTGCCGTCACCGTTGATATCCCCTTTCGCGTCGGGAGTCTTGTCCGCTTTTGCTTCGTGATCGGAAACGGTCTGCACAGCGGTAGCCGACGACAGCTGCAAGGCATCCAGCACGACATTGCCCGCTCCGCTCAGGGTAACCGTGACGGTCTTGACCGTGCTCATCCCATCCGCGGGCAACAGCCCGTTGTAGGCATAGCAATTATAATAATTCAACGCGCTTTCATAGCTTCCCGACGGCAGGAAGCCGTTTTCCTTTGCCTGACAAAGCTCCGGCCAGAAATCCGCCGCCAATCCGAAGGTGACGTCTCCTTTCGAGGTGCTTGCCGTGAGCGTCACATCAAACGCCGTTGTCGCCGTTGCTTTCACAAGCAGATTGCGCAGTATTTCCACGGGATAGGCTTCCTCAAGAGCAACGCTCACCGCATAGCCCGTGTCATCCGCAGATATGACGGTCAGCCGACCGTTTTCATAGCTGTAACCGCCCTTTTTCGTGCGATCGGATACCTGCAACGCGTCTGCATTCATCAGCGATACCGTTTTTTGAGAGCGGGCATTGACCAGCGACAGATCATACACCGTCATTTTCGCCTTTGCCGCTCCCGAAGCATACACACGCATCTGCGTCGCACTGACCGTTCCCTCAACCGCTCGGAACTCCGTAACGGAACTCAGCGGAATTGCGCCGCGCACGCGCTTGCCGTTGCCGATGAGATCCCCTGCACCTTCCACAACCGACAGTTTGGGGATGTACGGTGCTAAGGATACCGTTTCACCCTTATCGGTGAAGAGATACAGGTTGGCGTTGGCGTTCTCTTCGAGCATCATATCCACAAACAACAGCGTATTGTCGGGAGAAAAGGTCACAGGTGCATCAAACACATAGTCCGCTTTGGGCCATTCGCCGTTCAGATTGTAAAAGGTCGTGCCGAAGGCATCCGCCTCCACGCACATCTGTGTGCTGTCGAACGTCCAGTCGCTGACGTCCGGGGAGATCAGCTCGTATTCTCTGCCGACAGCACCGATCGGGATCAGGAACTGCGCCACACCGCACCATTTCTGATGGGTAAAATCACGGCCTTTTATAAGGATATAATCCTCATAAACCTCAACGTACAACCCCTGCGAGCCCTTGAAATCCGCATTATCGTCGCCCCACAGATACGCAGTGGATGCCGCATTGATAAAGGTCGCATCCACGCCGTTACCATACAGCATCGGCTGTTCCTGCGCAAAGGACGAGTGCGTATGGCCCGAGAAAAGCACCGCATTGGGGTAGTTGCTCAAAATCGCGTGCAGTCTGGCGCTCGCCGTCTCGCCGAGATACCAGCGCTGGATCGTACTGTCCCGATAGCTCAATGTGCCCGACACGGTGTCCTTGAGCGGCTGGTGCAGGAACAGGAACACGGGTGTGTTCGGATCGGTCTTTTTCAGCTCCGCTTCCACCCACGCAAGCTGTGCGTCACCGATGGTGCCGGGTGTGCTTTGCTCCTCGGAGCCGAGAATGAGGAATTTGGTGCCGTTGCGCTCTACCGCATAATACAAACCGGGTGTCCCGAAATTGGAGATAAAACGCTCGACCTCTTCCTCATAGGTGCCGCCGTACACCTCATCGTGATTGCCGATGGCATAGGTAATCGGCGGCAAGGTCACCTCCGCCCTCATCTCGCTGACGGTTTGCAGCAACAGATCATACTGCTCCTGCGTGCCGCGGTCGGTGTTGTCGCCCGCCGTAAAAATGCCGATGCTGTTCGGACTGTTTTTTGCCACATCGCGCAATGCCATTTTCAGGTTCGGAATATGGCAGGGCAGAGATGCCGAGGCGTGAAGATCGGTCAGCACCTGGAACGAGTAGCGATAGGTCGAAGCAGGTGCCTTCAGCTTGGCGGGTGCGGATGCAAAGCAGGACGCCGATGCTCCCTGCACAACCGCCACCTCGACGGAATCCGCTTCTTCGGGCATAAACAGACAGTCGTTGCACTTGATGACAAATGCATCGCTTCCGCTGTGAGTGATCTCCTTGATGGGCAGATAGTCCTGCAGGCGCATGCCGTTTTTCGCCCAATACAGGCGATAGGTCAACTGTGCCGCCGAGGACGGTGTGACCGTGACGGACAGCGTGGACTTTCCGTTGACAACGGATGCCTGCACCGCGGCGGATGCCGCACCGTAGTCGGCGGTATCCGCGTCGCGCACCGTAAACATCACGCTGTCGAGCACCTTATAGCCGTCATTATCGCACAAAAATGCCATATAGTCCCCCGCCTCAAGCGTGGCGGTGGAAAACGTTTTTTCGCCGTTGCCGACGGTATATTCCCAGACAAGAGAATTCTGACCGCTTCCGGGCAGAATGCCGCACGGGTACAGTCCCGTCCAATCGTTGGTATCCGTACCGCTGTAGGTGACCGTCACCGTATCGTTTGCGCCGTACACCGTGCGGTCAAGTGTGATCGCAGGAGTCGATGCCGCTGTTGCGGGCACAAGCGGCAACAGCGTGATCATCAGCAGAATTACCGTTGCTATGCGAAGCCATTTCATTTTTATCTCTCCTATCTGTCGAAATATGCAATAGGGGTTATCTTCAGTATAGCACACCGTACCGTTAAACACAACTATAATTCACAAAACACTGGAAACTGTCCGTTTTCTATGGTATACTGCAAGCAGTGAACTTCTCAAATGAGGTGAAAACGATGTCCGATGTGGATTTGCGCCATCTGCTCTCGCAAATGACCTTTGAAGAAAAGATCGGTCAGCTGATGCAGTACAACACCCATCTGTTCACCGATTCAACAGCCGAGATCACCGGCCCGCTGACCGATCTGGGGCTCGACGAAGCGATGCTCCCGTTCGTCGGCAGTGTACTGAATTTCGAAGATGCCGCTCAAATGCGTGCCATTCAGCAGGCGCATCTGCAACAGGATCGCCTGAAAATCCCGATGCTGTTTATGATGGATGTCATTCACGGCTACCGCACGGTTTTTCCCATTCCGCTGGCATTAAGCGGCTCCTTCGACCCTGAACTGGTACGGGACTGCTCCGCGATGGCGGCAAAGGAAGCCGCCGCAAGCGGTGTGCACGTCACGTTCACGCCGATGGTCGATCTGTCGCGCGATGCCCGCTGGGGACGCGTGATGGAGGGCGGCGGTGAAGATCCGCTTCTTACCGCCGTGATGGGCGTCGCGCAGGTGCAGGGCTTCCAGGGAGATGACCTGCGTGATACCGACCGCATCGCCGCCTGCGTCAAGCATTTTGCGGCGTACGGTGCACCCGAAGCAGGACGCGATTACTACGCGGTGGAGCTTTCCGAGCGGTTACTGCGCGAACGGTATTTCCCCGCCTATCGGGCGTGCATCGAAGCGGGTGCTCCGATGGTGATGGCATCCTTCAACACCTTGAACGGCATCCCTGCCGTTGCCAACGAATGGCTGATGAACGACATTCTGCGTGGCGAATGGGGCTTTGACGGCGTGGTGATCAGCGATTACGATGCCGTGGAGGAATTGTGCGTTCACGGCGTTGCCGCCGACAAAAAAGATGCCGCAAAGCAGGCGATGCGTTGCGGATGCGATATTGAAATGTGCTCTGCCGCCTACGCCTCTCACCTGAAGGAATTGACTCAAGAAGGTGTGCTGACAACCGAGCAGATCGACGCGGCGGTACTGCGTGTGCTGATGCTCAAGGATCGTCTCGGACTGTTTGAGGACCCGTATCGCGGTGCATCCACGCAAAAAGAGCAGGCCGTTTGTCTGTCCCCCGCTCACCGCGCCCTTGCACGCAAAGCGGCTCAGGAGAGCGCGGTGCTTCTCAAAAACAACGGCGTTCTGCCGCTGTCGGAGGATGTGCAGACGGTAGCGGTCATCGGCCCGTTTGCGGACAGCCGCGATTTGTTGGGCGCGTGGTCACTTCGCGGCGATACAAGCGAAGGCGTCACCGTAAGCGAGGGACTTGCCGCGCGTCTGCCGCACGCCCGCATTCTCACCGCACCCGCTTGCTCGAACCTTTGCGGCAACACCGACCAAAGCGGCTTTGAAGCGGCTCTCACCGCCGCCGAAAACGCCGATGCGGTCGTGCTGTGCCTGGGTGAGCCGTCGGATTACAGCGGTGAGGGAAGCTCGCGCGCCACACTTGATCTGCCGGGTGCTCAGCTTACGCTTGCCCGCGAGGTCATCCGTGTGAATCCGCGCACGGCGGTGGTGCTGTTCGGCGGCAGACCGCTGGCACTGACGGAACTGGATGCCGTTGCTCCCGCCATCCTGCATATGTGGTTCCCCGGTCACGAGGGCGGCAACGCCGTTGCGTCGCTGTTGCTCGGAGACGAAAACCCGTCAGGCAAGTTAGCGATGTCCTTCCCGAAAACCGTCGGACAGTGTCCTCTGTCCTATGACCGCCTGATGTCGGGCCGTCCCATTCAAGCCTCTCAGGAGGATACCTTCCTCAAATTCCGCTCCAATTATATCGACAGCGGCAATCTGCCGCTGTACCCCTTCGGCTACGGCTTGTCGTACAGCCGCTTCGAATATGAATCCCTGACGCTCGACCGCCGCACCCTGACCGCCGACGGAACGCTGACCGTGACCGTCACGGTGTTCAACAACAGCGACCGCCACGGCAAGGAGGTTGTGCAGTTGTATATGCGCGATTTAGTCGCATCGGTCGCACGACCCGTGCAACAGCTGATCGCCTTTGACAAAATCGCCCTTGCCCCCTTTGAACGAAAGTCCGTTTCCTTTACCGTGCGTGAGGAGATGCTTCGCTTTGTCGATGCCCGCAACCACCTTGTATCGGAAGCGGGAGAATTTGAAGTTTCGACGGGATATGCCGATCATCTGCTGTTGACCGAGCGGTTCTCACTGCAATAAAAAAAAAGACCTGTGTGAGCAGTTGCTCACACAGGTCTTTATCTCTTATTCCGTATATTCGGCAATGTAGGGCAAGTTGCGGAAATACTCCGCGCAGTCAAGGCCGTAGCCGATCACAAAATGATCGGGGATGGTGAACAGCGACAGGTCGGCATTCAGATCCACCAGACGGCGGGACGGCTTGTCAAGCAGGGTCACCACGCGGAGCGAAATGGGATTGCGAGCTTTGAGCAGCTTGATCACATCGTTGAGCGTGCGGCCGGTATCGATGATATCCTCCACGATAATGACGTGATAATTGCTGATATCCTGCTCTAAATCCATCGTGATCTTGACGATGCCCGTTGAGACGGTGCCCTCGTAATAGCTCTTGGCGCACATAAACCCGATCTCACAAGGAGCGGTGATCGCACGGCACAGATCCGCCATAAACACAAAGGCGCCCTTCAGGATGCTGACAAGCAGAATCGGTCTGCCGTCATAGATCGCATCGATCTCCTTGCCCGCGTTGGCAATGGCGGCTTTGATCTCCTCTTCGGAGATGATGATGCGCTTGATGCGGCTTTGAAAATCGTCTTGCGAGTGGATCTTTTTCATGGTTTCCCTCTCCTTTTTCAGAGTATATGCTTATTATAGCAAACATTCTCACAAAAAGCAACAAAAACCGCCTCACGATTCAGCAGAATCGCGGGGCGGTTTTCACATGTTTATACGATCGTAACAGCGGCTTCTCCTTCGGGTGTATAGGCGGTGCAAAACGCGGGCTTTTCGCTGACGGGACGGTAGGTGGCGCGCAGGCGATAGTCGCCCGTCTGCGCATCCTGAGGAATCGTGACCGTTCCCTCATAAATGCCGTTTTTTGCATCTCCTTCGCACAGCGAAAGCGTCGTTTCCTCCGCCGCTGTGCGGTATTCTCCATCCTCGTTTTCGCAAAACAGCAACACCTGAACGCCGTTTTGCACACCGCGGGAATCCGTCACCCGCACGCATACCGTAAGCGTATCCCCTGCCGTCACCACACGCGCGGAAATCGCCTCCACGGTCATTTCCTGCGTGTACTGCACAAGCGTCGGCTCCGTCTGCGGCGCGGTCGGCGCTGTCGGCGTTGTCGGCACGGCGGATACGGTGGTCTGCGGCGGCTCATTCTGCACAGGCGCGAGCGCGCTCACTGCGGGATTTGTCAGAAAGCACAGCGACAACAGCAAGCACAGCGACATCCCCGCCGCCTTGAGCAACGGTGACGGCTTGCGATAAGACAGCACGCGGCGGACGCGGGTCTTCACATCGGTTTCGCCGAACGCCAGCGGACACGCGGCAATGCGTCGCGTTGTCGAAGCGCAGTTGATAAGCGCATCGGCGTACGGCTTTTTGCTGTCCGCACCGAGTGTGCCGATCACCTGCTCGTCACACGCCGTTTCCATATCACGGCAAAAAAGCACATATGCCACCCACACAAGCGGATTAAACCAATGAAGCGTCAGCACCGCAAATCCGAGCGGCTTCCACAGATGGTCCAGCCGTCTGAGATGTGCCTGCTCGTGCGCGATCACATACGTGCGATCCTGTTCGTTCATCGAGGACGGCACATAGATCCGCGGGCGGATCAGTCCGAAGATAAACGGAGTCGGGATGCGGTCACATTCGTACACATTGCCCGACAGGCAGACCGCTTCACGAAGCGTTTTGTGTGTGCGGTAAAATGCCGCCGCGGTGTACAGCACCATCACTGCCGCGCCGATCCCCCACACCACCGCCGCCGCTGTCAGCCAGTCGGGACGGTATGCGGCAACGGGTATGGACACCGTGTCACCGGGCAGGGTCAGTGTCAGCGTCTCACCGCCTTGCGGCGTTGAGACAGCCGGCATCAGGCTGAACACACTGGTCAGCACGAACGGGCACACAAGGCGCACCGCCGCCACCGCCCACATCCACACCGCAAAGCGCTTGGGCATACGGGGAACTACCGCGCGAATCCCCATCACGAGCAACAACAGAACGCTCCCGTGAAAGCTCATTTTCAACAATTCCGAAACCGCCGTACTCATGTAGTGCTCTCCTCATACTCGGCAACCATACGGCGCAGACACGCCACCTCTTCGGCGGTCAGGGTCTTGCCTGCCGTAAACGCCGCCAAAAACGCGGGCAACGAGCCCTCAAATGTCTCGTTAAGGAACTGCTCGCTCTGATAGGACATATACTGCGCTTTGGAAATCAGCGATGTCACCGTGCCGCGGTTATTGACGAACAAGCCCTTGTCGCAAAGGCGCTTGAGTACCGTGTAGGAGGTCGTTTTTTTCCACGCAAGCAATTCCTCACTCCGTCTGGCGAGCTGAGCGGAAGAAATCGGTTCATTTTCCCAGATGATATCGGCAAAGCGCGATTCAATTGCCCCCATCTGATATTGCTTCATATCGCCACCTCTTTCTTCTACAACCTGTAGACTACTTATGTTTTACACCATTTTCCGTCATTTGTCAATATCTGTAAAAAAAGACCGTTGTCAAGACAACGGTCTTTTTTCAGAAGATGCTCACATCACAATCGGAAGCGGGCGATGCCACCGACAACAGAAAATCACGTCCTTCGACAGCTCCCGTGCGGCAAAGCGCCGTCTGCGACACCGTTTGCGCCAGCTGCGGGGTGTTGTTTTCCGCGCTCAGATGCGCCAGCACAAAGCGTGTCGTGCCGCTTTGCAACAGCTCGGGAAGCAATGCCGCGCAATGCTCGTTGGACAGATGCCCGATGCGGCTTAAAATGCGTTCCTTCAGATAATACGGATACGGCCCGTGCCGAAGCATCGCCACATCGTGGTTGGATTCGATGTGCACAAGGTCGCACGACAGCACCGCCGCCTTGACCGTATCGGTCATATGCCCGATGTCTGTTGCGATCGCCGCTGTCCGTTCGTCGGGAAATACCACACGGTAGCCACAGCTTTCGCGGCTGTCGTGCGGGGTGGCAAATGCTGTCACACGCAGATCGCCGACAGCAACCTCGTCGCGGATCACATACGCCGCGATCCCTGCAGGCAGAGCATCCTTTTGCGCAAGTGCCCCAAGCGTTCCCTCGGAAGCAAAAACCGGCATCGGATTCTGCTTGAGGAACACCTTTAATCCGCTGATATGATCGGAATGCTCGTGTGTGATAAAGATGCCGTGAAGCGTTTTCGGATCGATCTGACGGTCCTTGAGTGCCTGCGTAATGCGCCTGGCAGACACGCCCGCATCCACAAGAATACCGCCGCTTGCGGTCCCGAGATAGGTGCAGTTGCCGCTGCTGCCGCTGAAAAGCGGACAATACCGTGCCATAACATACTCCTTTTTTGCATAAAAAAGATCGCTGTGTGAGCCACACAGCGACCCGTTATCGGTTTTACATAGCCTGTGCCGTGGAGGGCGCGACATAGATGCGTTCGATGTCCGCACCGAGTGCCTGCAGCTTCTCCACAATATCCTCATAGCCGCGTTCAATGTAGCAGATGTCGTCCACAATGGTGACACCCTTTGCGGAAAGTCCCGCGATCACCATCGCCGCGCCTGCGCGCAGGTCATTGGCACGCACGGGAGCGCCTTTGAGCTGTGCCACGCCCTGGAACACGGCGGTGTTGCCGTTGACGGTGACATCCGCACCCATACGGCGAAGCTCGCTGAGGTATTTAAAGCGGTTATCCCAGATGTTTTCGGTCAGGAAGCTCGTACCCTCCGCCAGTGCAAGAAGCACCGCGATCTGCGGTTGCATATCGGTCGGGAAACCGGGATGCGGCATCGTTTTGACGGTGCAGTGACGAAGCGGCTTGTCGCAGGACACGCGAATGGCATCCTCGTCCTCCAGCTCTTCGACGGTGGCACCCATTTCCTCTAACTTTGCCGTGATGGATTCCAGGTGTTTGGGGATGACACCGCGCACCAGCACATTACCGCGAGTGGCAACGGCCGCCGCCATATAGGTGCCCGCTTCGATCTGATCGGGAATGATGGAATAGTTCGCGCCGCGCAGATAATCCACGCCGCGGATCTTGATGACGTCCGTACCCGCGCCGCGCACGTCCGCGCCCATCGAGTTGAGGAAGTTGGCAAGGTCAACGATGTGCGGTTCCTTGGCGGCGTTTTCGATTACGGTCAGACCCTTGGCACGCACCGCGGCAAGCATAATGTTGACCGTGGCACCGACCGACACCTGATCCAGGTACACGGAATTGCCGACCAGCTCGCCGTTTGCCTTGACCTCGATCATACCGTTGTCGGGCAGATCGGGAACTTCCGCACCGAGGGCACGGAAGCCCTTGAGATGCAGGTCGATCGGGCGGACACCGAAGTTGCAACCGCCGGGAAGCGACGAACGCGCTACGCCGAAGCGACCGAGAAGCGAACCAAGGTAATAATACGAGGCGCGCATATGCTGAGACAGGTCGTGCGGCACCACGTGCGTCACCAGATGGGACGGGTCGATTTCAAGCGTATGGGAATCAAGGCGGCGAATCTTCGCGCCGAGCGAGGACAATATATCTAACGATAAAGACACATCGGAAATGTTCGGAATATTTTCAATGCAACAAACTTCTTTCGTCAGTACGACAGCGGCAAGAATCGGCAACACCGCGTTCTTGGCACCGCTGATATCCACGGTACCGACAAGAGGTTTGCCGCCGCAAATACGATATTTTTCCAAAGGCGGTCACCCTCCGTTCGGATGTATAGTAGTAGTATGCTTTCTTTATTATAACACAAGATATGAAAATTTCAACCCATTTTGAACGCAATATATAGATTTTTTTACATTTTTGTAACTCATTGACAGAATCGCTCGAAAGAGGTATCATATATGTATAGTTTTCTTAAAGAAAGGTTGCGTTTTTTATGATGATTGCTGTACCCTATGCCCACGGTGAAGTCTTCGGCCATTTCGGTCACACCGCACAGTTCCGCCTGTACACAGTGGAGGACTCAGAGGTCACCGCCATTTCCCTTGTCGATACCAACGGCAGCGGCCACGGTGCCCTGTCGGCATTTCTTGCCGAGCGCGGTGTGGATGTCCTCATCTGCGGCGGTATCGGCGGCGGTGCTCAGGAGGCTCTTGCAAAGGTCGGCATCCGTATTTATGCAGGCGTGTCGGGCGATGCCGACCGCGCAGTGGCGATGTTCCTTGCAGGCAAGCTGGCATACGATCCCGATGCGCGCTGTGACCATCACGACCACGAGCACGGCGAAGGCCACACCTGCGGTGAGCACGGCTGCGGCGGGAGCTGTCACCATGACTGAGTTATCGTTCCCCCCTCTCTTTGTCGAACGTATGCAACGCCTGATGGGCGACAGTGCCGATGCGTTTTTCGACGGCTACAGCCTGCCGCTTCGTCGGGGTCTGCGGGTCAACACGCTGTTTTGCGACACCGACGCGTTTCTTGCACGGTTTCCCCATCCGCTGACACCGTCTCCCTTTGCCGCCGAAGCATTTTATCTGGATGCTCCGCACAAGGCGGGCGCCGATCCGCTTCACCACGCGGGTGCCTATTATATGCAGGAGCCGTCCGCCGCATCGGCGGTGACGGTGCTTTCTCCGCAACAAGGCGAATACATTCTTGATCTTTGCGCCGCACCGGGCGGCAAATCCACGCAGATCGCCGCGGCACTCGGCGGCACGGGTCTGCTGTGGTGCAATGAGTATATCAAAGGACGCGCGCAGATTCTGTTGCAAAACCTCGAGCGTTCGGGCGTTCGCAACGCCGTGGTGACCAACGCGGATACTGCGCCGCTTTGCGAACAGTTGGAGGGCTGTTTCGACGCGGTGCTTGCCGATGTCCCCTGCTCGGGCGAAGGGATGTTCCGCAAGGAAGAGGTCGCACTGACGCAATGGAGCGAGATGCTTGTACGCGAATGCGCCGTGCGCGGCGAACAGATCCTGCACAACGCTGCCCTTGCGGTGCGCGAGGGCGGACGCATTGTCTATTCCACGTGCACCTTTGCTCCCGAGGAAAACGAACTGCAGATCGCGCATTTTCTGCAGACACATCCCGATTTTGAACTGCTCGACTGCGATGTCACGTTCGGCAGACCGGGCTTTTTGCCCGCTCAGTTAGCCGCGTTTGAAGACCTGCCGCACACGCTTCCTCTTGAACGCTGTCGGCGCATCTTCCCTGCCGACGGCGGCGAAGGGCATTTCATCGCCCTTCTGCATAAGCGCGGTCAGGCAACGCGCCCCACGCACCCCGCGCCGCGCATCAAGCCCGACGACGGCGTGCGTGCCGCTCAAATCCTGTGGGACGATTGCTTTTGCACCCCGCCGCAGGGACACTTTGTCCGCTTGGGCGATACCGTGCGCCTGATTCCCAACGACTGCCCGACCGTGCACAAGCTGAACGTGCTGTCGGCAGGCGTGCCCGTCGGCACCGTTATCAAAAACCGTCTGGAACCGCATCACGCGCTGTTCGCCTCGGCACATCCCGCCGATTGCAAACGGGTCGTGGCGCTGACGCTTGATGACTCCCGCACCACCGCCTATTTACACGGTGAGGAGATCCCCGTCACCTGCGACAAGGGCTATGCTCTTGTCACCATTGAGGGCATACCCTGTGGATTCGGCAAGGTCAGCGGCGGCGTACTCAAAAACAAATACCCCAAAGGCTTGCGCCTGCTGTGATTATACAGTACCGAAAGGAAAAACATGATGAAACAATTACGTTGCATCCTATGCTTCTCTGTATGTCTTGTCCTGCTTATTCTTTGCGGATGTCAAAACGCATCCGAAGATCAAGCACCGCAAAGCCCACCCGCAACGGAAACCACCGCTGAACGGCTCATCCGCGAGATCGACGGCGCTTACAAAGAAGCACAAAAGCTCCCCGAAAGCTCCACAACCGTCGGAATGGTGAATCTTGCCAACACCTATAAAGAAAAATGGGTACAGGTGGCGGATGAGTATTACAACAAGCTGATGCAATACGACGGCGTGATAACACCTGCGGAGCATTACGCCACCTCTGAGGATCTGCACCGTTATATTGCCGATATGAAAACTGCGTGGGAACAATACAATCAGGCACAGTGCGAGAATTATCTGAAGGTTTTAATAGCCTGCTACCAAGGCGGAACGATCGTCGGTCCGCTCATTGCACAATACGAATACGATCTGCAGATGGAATGGGCATTGGAGCTCGTTTATATTTGTCAGATGTTTTGTATCGCCTAACAACCGCCGTCCGTGGAAATGCTCCACGGACGGCGGTTTTTTTGAAAATCAGAAGCAAGGCTCTTGACAAATTGGTTTATAGGGTATAAACTAAAGTTGTGAGGTTTATTTGTTGTAAACCAAAAAGGAGGTTTGACCTATGTCGGATTATAAATTGGGTGCGGTGGAAGCACGCTTTGCGGATATTGTGTGGGAGCACGCACCGCTCCCGTCGGGCGAGCTTGTCGGGCTGTGCGAGGAAGCGCTGCAATGGAAAAAGCCCACCACCTACACGGTGCTTCGCAAGCTGTGCACACGCGGCATTTTCAAAAACGAGAACGGTATCGTTTCGGCGGTGCTGACCCGCGAGGAATTCTACGCCCGTCAGACTCACGAGTTCGTGGACGAATCCTTTGACGGCTCGCTCCCCGCGTTCTTTGCCGCGTTTACCTCGGGTAAAGCGCTGTCCGAAACCGATATCCGCGAGTTACAGGCAATGATCGATCGTTTCAGGGAGGGATGACCGTGGATGCCTTGTTTTTACAGTTGCTGAATATGGGCATCACTGCCGGTTGGCTGGTGCCCGCCGTGCTGCTGGTGCGTGTCCTCTTCCGCAAAGCGCCCAAGGCGTTGATCTGTCTGCTGTGGGCGATCGTTGCGGTGCGTCTGCTCTGCCCGTTTTCCATTGAAAGCGTGTTCAGCCTTGTGCCAAGCGCCGAGCCCATCCCGCAACAGATTCTCTACTCCCCGTCGCCGTCCGTAGACAGCGGCATTCCCGCCATTGATCAGTCGGTCAATCCCGCCATATCGGAAAATCTGGCACCGAATCCCGGCGACAGCGTCAACCCGATGCAGGTCATCACGGCGGTGGCGGCAAACATCTGGCTTTTAGGCGTGATCGCAATGCTGATCTACACCGTCATCAGTTATATTCGCGTTGCCCGCAAGGTACGCGTCCGTTTACCGCTTGAAAACGGCGTCTATCTCTGCGACGATATCGACACCCCGTTTATTTTCGGGATGATCCGTCCGCAGATCTACCTGCCGTCCACGCTGTCTGTGGCAGACCGCACCCACGTGCTGGCGCACGAACGCGCGCACCTGAAGCGGCTGGATCATCTGTGGAAGCCGCTGGGCTTTGCACTTTTGACGGTCTATTGGTTCAACCCACTCCTTTGGGTCGCGTACATCTTTCTTTGCCGCGACATCGAGCAGGCGTGCGACGAGTATGTGCTTCGCCGTCTTGAGAAAGAGGAAACCGCCTCCTATGCGCAGGCTCTCCTGCACTGCAGTACCAAGCGGACATTCATCTCCGCCTGCCCGCTTGCTTTCGGTGAGTCGGGTGTCAAGGAACGCATCAAAAATGCGCTGAGCTACAAAAAGCCCGCATTCTGGATCATTCTGCTCGCCCTGATCGCCTGCATTGCCGTGGCGGTGTGTTTTCTTACCAACCCCATCCGCAAGGACGATCCGCTCAACCGCGTCGGCGCGGGCAGTGAGCTTGACGGCGTTTCCGTCAGCGTCGAATCGCTTGACCTGAGTGCCGACCCCCCCACGATCACCGTCCGTTTTCACAACGGCACCGCCAATGAGCTGGTTTACGGCGAATCGTTTCGCCTGTACCGCATTGAAAACGGCGAGCTGATCGATACCAATCTCGTCAAGAACAGTGCTTTTTCAATGGTCGGCTATATGCTCAAGCCGCTCGGCACGGTGAAGGAGAACTATAACCTGTCGCAGTACAACCTGACCCAAAACGGTACCTATCGCTTTGAGACTCACGTCAACATTCACGGCGGTGACGCGACTGCCTATACGGTATGGGTAGATTTCATCATCGACAACGGCAGGATCTCACCGCTCGTCCCTGCAACAGGCGCCTATACCATCGTGGACACCGTTCTGCCCGATACCAAGGACAATGTGCGTGTGGTGTATCCCACTTTGAAAAGCGATACGCAGGATCACACGTATCTCAACGGCTTCCTCAAAAACAACGTGGAGGAAGCGCTGTATTATCTGCAAAAGGACTATCCGCGCGGCAGTGAGATTACGCTTGATTACACCGTCACCTACAACGACGGCACACTGATCTCCGTGCTGTTCGAAGGCACGGTGACACCGCCCGACAGCGAAGCTGTCAAGGTGGCGTTTACAGCGTGCCTGGCCCCCGGCAACGGCTACACCCTCAAGCCCGAAAGCCTCTTCACCATTGATGACCGCTTTGCGGAAACCTTCCGTCAGAAGTGGCTGGCGCTGTGGGACGATGCCAATACGACTGCACAGTTGGGACAGAGCATCCGCGATACCGTCAACGGCTATTCGACCGCTGAGCTGAGTGCACTTCTGCGCGACGGCGAAACCGCCGATTTCGGCTTTACCTCGGACGGCATTTTAGTCGTTTTCCGCGGCAAACCGACCATTGCCGATTATGTGCTGATCGAGATCCCGCATCTGCAAAGCGAATGCTACACCTATTGGGGATCGGCGGACAGTCTCCCGCCCACGCTGACCTTATTTGAAGACGGTACCTTTCAGTTTGTCTACTCGTCACTGAGCAGTGATCTTCCCATCGGAACATACACACTCGAAGGCGATGTGCTGACCCTGACCGCTGACGGCGAGCGTCACTTCCTCTTCCGAAAAACCGCCGACGGCTTTGTGTTCGATGCCGATGCTTCCGCTAGAATCCCGTCATTTAAGTACAGCGAGGACAGCGAACCCGTTTGTCCCGTCCCCGACGGTGCATTCTTTACGGCAACGGACACGGGGGACACCGACACGCCCGTTGACGGCACGCTGTTCTCCCCCGAGGCGGCAGATCCGTGTGCGGGCGGTGCCTTCTCAATGATCGACGGCAAGCTCGTGCCGCACACCTATGCCGACGCTTCGTGCATCGCACCGAAAACGTGCACCGCGTGCCAAAAGACGGTCGGCAAGGCGCTCGGTCACGCCTTTGTGCAAAACGTCTGTCAGCGTTGCGGCACCGTCATCACGACGACAACCACAACGACCACGACAACGACGACAACCACAACCACAACCACGACAACGACGACTACGACTACGACAACCACCACAACGACCGCTCCCACCACGACCACCACCGAGCCGCGCGAATTTTACACGGTTGTCTTTGAGTGCCGCGGTCGCGAGCTGGATGTTCAGTACCTGCGTGTCGGGGAAGTCATCGAAGCCCCTGTTTCTTCCAAAGCGAATACGTGGTATGTGTGGGATTCCCCCATTCCCGAAACGATGCCTGCAGAGGATCTGCATTTCCACCTGGATGCCATTCAAGGTGAATATATCAATTCCAAAGGTAACAATTGGATGTACGATTTCAACGGCACCCTGACCACCTTCGGATATGTTCCGCAGTATTCCTCGCCGTCCGATTATCCGTGGCACACCTATCGCTCGGACATCAAAAGCATTTATGTCCGCAGTGCCTGGGACAGTTTAACCAACCAACATCGCAGCAGAGTAGCCGACTATGCCTTTTACGATACGCCGTACCTGGAGTACGTGTTCCTCTCCAAGGAGGTCTCCTCGATCGGCGATTTTGCATTCGGAAAATGTCCCAACCTGACGACCGTGGAATTCGACGGGAACCGCCCCACGATGGAGCGCAACTCCTTTACAAACCCCAACATCCGCTTCATCGACAAAAGTCGGGAATAAGCGGTAATGACGCGCGAAAGGGACTGTCTCGTTAAAGGGAATACTTGCACAATACCGGTTTTACTCAACCAACCTCTTGGCTCCCCCTTTGGGGGAGCTGTCGAGCCGAAAGGCGAGACTGAGAGGGTTTCGGCGTAAAAGCAATGCTTTTACGCCGTTTTTCTTTTTCCCTCTCCGTCACGCCGCTTTGCGTCGTGACACCTCTCCCAAAGGGAGAGGCAAGAGTATTTGTGCAACTAATCTTTAACGCGACAGCCCCTTACACTCGTTTCATAACCTCTTGAACCGCTTCCAACGTGGGCAGACTGGTTTGCGCACCCATTTTGCAAACGGTCAGTCCGGCGGTGCAATTGGCAAAGCGCAAAGCATCCTCAATAGTGTCTCCCTTTGCCACGGCAACGCAGAAGGCACCGACAAAGCTGTCTCCCGCCGCGGTGGGATCGACCACTCTGCCGCAATCGACCGACGGCGAGCGAAGAAGGCTCTTGCCGTCGCCGTACACGCATCCGCGGCTTCCCAGCGTGATAAGGACATTTTGTGTACCCATTTCACGCAGCTTTGCGACCGCCTGCGCGACTGTCTGCTCATCCTCGGGCGTCACGCCCGTAATGAGTGCCGCTTCGTATTCATTGGGGGAAATGTAGGTCAGGCAGGCAATCAGCTCCGACGGGATCGGGCGCGCGGGTGCGGGATTGAGCATCACGGGAACACCTGCCGCTTTGGCAAGCGCGGCAACATACACATTGATCTCCTCGGGGATCTCATTCTGAAGCAACACGATGTCGTACCGGGCGATCGTGTCCTCTAAAAAGCTCACATCCGCCACGCGCAATTCGTTGTTCGCGCCCAACACAACCAAAATGCGGTTCTGCGTTTCCGTGTCGGTTTGCTGGATCTGAATATTCGCAATGGCAGTGGGAGCGGTCTTTGCCGTCATCACGTGTGCCGTGTTTACCCCGCTTTTGCGAAGAGAATCGATCAGCTGCTGCCCGAAGGCGTCCTCTCCGACCATACCGACCATCGTTACATTCGCACCAAGACGCGCCGCCTGCACCGCCTGATTGGCACCTTTGCCGCCCGGGGCCGTGCGAAACTCCTTACCGACCACGCTTTCGCCCGCGTCCGGGAAACGCGTTGCCGTGACGATCAGGTCCATCACAAGACTGCCCACGACCAGAATATTCGGCGTTTTCACAATACATCGCTCCCTTTCAAGAATAAAAAATCACCCGAAAGAAGCACATCTTTCGGGTGATTCCGTATGCAATATCAGTGGTGGTTTATTTAGTCGAGCACGTACACGATCACCGGGCGGCGACCGAACTCATAGCACTCGCCGACCGTGTTGAAGAACAGGTCAACAATGGTGCCCGTACCGTCATAGATAAACGAACCCGTATCACCCGCGACGCAGTAGCCGTAGACATAGCTGCCGTCCTCGGTGGTGATATACAGACGCGTACCGTAGGGGATCACATCGGGATCCACCGCCACAACGCCGACCTGTGCAGGCAGACCGGAAGCCGTCCATTCGCCTGCAAGACCCTGGTCGTTGGTATACGCCGTTGCGTTACCGTAATACACCTTCGAGTAGGTGAAATCCGCCGTCGAGCCCGCCGCACCGAACACGGGAGCCGCAGGCTCCACATAGGTGCCGATGGCGATCACTTCGTCAACGGGAGCAACCGTCACAGTCTCTTCGACAAGCGTGCTGTCTGCAAGCGCGCCGTTGACATAACGGTCACGGTAGGTCTTAGTCTTTTCTCCGTTGACACCCTCGGTCTCGACAACCGTCTCGCCCTCGTAGTAATCTTCGGTCTCATAGCTGGTCGAGCCAAAGGGCACAACCTCTGTTTCTTTACGTTCTTTGTAGGTCACGCGGTCAACAGCAATGCTCATACCGTCGGTAACCTTCGTATCGGCCGCAACGTTGAGAACATCATCCTTGCCGAGCGTCACGCCTGCTTTCTTCAGCGCATCCGCCACAGTGCCTTCGGTCAACGTGATCGTACGGGTCACGCCGTCCACCGATACGGTGACATCCACAGCGCGGATCACATTGATCTCGCCTTTGGAAAACTCCCATTCTGCGGTCACAACATCGTTTTCCTCCACAGTCAGACCGGCCGCTTTGAGGATCAGACCCGAGTCCGTCGAAAAACTCACGATGCTGTGGTTTTCGTTTCCGTCCGAGATGGTGACCGTGCGAAGGTTCAGCGTCACATAGCCCATCATAACCGCGACGGCGGCAACCAGTGCCGAGACAGCAACAACGCGGTTGGCAAAGAACGCCTTGACACGTTGCAGTGTCTTTAAAATGCTTTTCATCAAATCTCCCTTTCGTTTAACGGCTACCGACAGTCGGTATCCGTAAGGCGGATCTGCTTCTGTCAGATTTACCGCTCGCGTATCGTGCCGGGCGGCATTAGAACCAGGCGCCTTTCTTTGCCGTGAATCGTTGCTTGAAACGTATACTGTCGAATCCTTAAGCAATTTTATGATTACAGACGGTGTATTCATTTTATATACTGAACACCCGCCGCACGGCAAATCGTAACTAATGTGTGCTTTGGTGATATTGCGTCTTGTATTATACGCACTTTCCCCCATAATGTCAAACAATTTCAAACGCCGCTTTTTGTGCATTTCTTACAAGTTTTCGGTGCCGTTTTGCGGTTGAAAATCTCAAACTGTTTTGAAAAACGCTCATTTATCGTTTTTCGTTGTTACGCTGTAACCCCCCTCTTTTCTTTAGGTAATGCACAAAAACTCCATTTTACTACCGTTTCAATTGTGCATTTCTAACAATACAATTGCCATATTTTACCATTACTGGAAGCCAAAAACAAAATTTTGCAAAATCGGCCCGATTTTGTGCAAGGTAACAAATTTGCCTACTTCAAAAGCACCAAGCGGGCAATCAGAAGCCTGAAAACGCTGTATTTTGGGGTTCAAAAAGCCGTTTGATCGCACGAGATAATACATATTGTATACGAATTTTGAGATTTTCGAGGAAATTTTATGGTTTTGCGGTTTTTTTCCATCCCCTTGCGGTTGTAACAATGGTTGCAAAGCTGTCATATTTTCCGCTTGTGACATCCGGATCCTGTTTTTGCGCCGTACTTGCCCGATGCGCACCTTTTCCGCCGCGATCTCCTCGCCCTTGTCCTATATATAATATAGTATGTATATAATTATACCTTATTTATACGCCGCTCGGTACATATATAGCGCAGGACTGCGGTTTTCACGGCAATTCAACAGATTATTTATTCACCGTTATTGCATATTTATACATAGTGAGACTGTATATTTGCATATCCGTTCGGCGGATAGCTCGGTTTTACGGTTGGAATTTCAAGGAATTTGTGCACCCTGCCGAAATTGTTTATTCGTGGCATAATTATTCGTTTTTTTGCTTGCATTTTTACACAATGCTGTTATAATATAACACGAACATTACGTCAGCACGCCGCTGACTTCAAAAGAAAGAAGGATTATCATTATGAGCGACATCAAAAAAGTGGTTCTCGCCTATTCGGGCGGTCTGGACACCTCCATCATCATTCCGTGGCTGAAGGAAAACTACAACAACTGCGAAGTCATTGCGGTTGCCGCGGATGTGGGTCAGGGTAAGGAGCTGAGCGGTCTTGAGGAAAAAGCCATCAAGACGGGTGCTTCCAAGCTGTACATTGAAGACCTGCGCGAGGTGTTCGTGAACGAATTCATCATCCCCACCGTCAAAGCGGGTGCCGTGTACGAGAACCAGTATCTGCTGGGCACCTCGTTTGCACGTCCCATCATTGCCAAGCGCATCGTGGAGATCGCCAAGGCAGAGGGTGCTGACGCGATCTGCCACGGCTGCACCGGCAAAGGTAACGATCAGGTGCGTTTTGAGCTGACCATCAAGGCGTTCGCACCCGATATGAAGATCATCGCCCCGTGGCGTACCTGGGATCTCAAATCCCGTGAAGACGAGATCGCTTACGCCGAAGCACACAACGTGCCGCTGGCAATCACCCGTGAGACCAACTATTCCAAGGATAAGAACCTGTGGCACCTCTCGCACGAGGGTCTGGACCTCGAAGATCCCGCCAACGAGCCCGATTACGACAAGATCCTCGAGCTCGGCGTGTCTCCCGAAAGAGCCCCCGATAAGGCCACCTACATCACACTGTCCTTCGAAAAGGGTGTGCCCGTTGCCCTTGACGGCGAAAAGATGAGCGCTCTCACCATCATCGAGAAGCTCAACAAGCTCGGCGG
This sequence comes from Oscillospiraceae bacterium, assembly GCA_015065805.1. Lineage (GTDB taxonomy): Bacteria > Bacillota > Clostridia > Oscillospirales > Acutalibacteraceae > RGIG1959. Next base: position 24,143 of record SVPN01000024.1, read on the forward strand.
TGAGAACGGCATCGGCATTGTCGATATGGTCGAAAACCGCCTTGTCGGTATGAAGAGCCGCGGCGTGTATGAGACTCCGGGCGGCACCATCCTCTACAAAGCGCACGAAGCGCTTGAGACTCTCACCCTTGACCGTGACACGATGCACTACAAGCAACAGATGGTCGCGGGCAAGTTCAGCGAGCTTGTCTACTACGGCCAGTGGTACACCCCGCTTCGTGAGGCTCTGTCGGCGTTTGTGGATACCACTCAGGAAACCTGCACGGGCGATGTGAAGCTCAAGCTCTACAAGGGCAACATCATTCTTGCGTCGCTGACCTCCCCCTATTCGCTGTACGACGAAGACATCGCGACCTTCGACGAGGACGAGGTGTACGATCAGATGGACAGCCAGGGCTTCATCAACCTGTTCGGTCTGCCCATCAAGGTGCAGGCGAAGAAAAAGGGTCTGTAATTTTTAAAGCCAATACCAAGCGGTGCGCGTCCCTTTTTCGCGCACCGCCTTTTCCCTATTTTACGAAAGGCAGGAAATCACCATGAAACTGTGGGCAGGACGCTTCCAAAAGGCGCTTGACGACAAAACCAACGATTTTAACTCCTCCATTTCCTTCGACTGCCGTATGGCGCAGGAGGATATCGCGGGCAGTATGGCCCACGCCGCTATGCTCGAAGCGCAGGGCATCATCAGTGCCGAGGACGGCAAAGCCATTCAGGACGGACTTGCCGCCATTGCCGCTGACCTGCAAAGCGGTGCGCTGGCGATCGATATGACCGCTGAGGATATCCACACCTTCATCGAAGGAGAGCTGACAAGCCGCATCGGAGATGCGGGCAAGCGTCTGCACACGGGTCGCAGTCGCAACGATCAGGTGGCACTCGACATTCGTCTGTATCTGCGCAACCGCATCCCTGCCTTGCAGGCACAGATCGAGGAACTGATCGGTGTGCTGTGCAACAAGGCGGAGGAGTATGCCGATGCGATTATGCCCGGCTACACCCACCTGCAACGCGCGCAACCGATCTCGTTCGGTCACCACCTGATGGCGTATGCCGAAATGCTGCTGCGCGACCGCGACCGCTTGTCCGATGTGTACAAGCGCACCAACGTTTCGCCGCTGGGAAGCGGCGCGCTTGCCGCCACCACCTATCCGCTTGACCGCGAAGCAGTAGCAAAAGCACTCGGTATGGACGGGGTGACCAACAACTCGCTTGACGGCGTATCCGACCGCGATTTTGCCGTGGAGCTTGCCGCGGCACTGTCACTGATTATGGTGCATCTGTCCCGTTTCTCCGAGGAGATCATCCTGTGGTGCTCGTGGGAATTCAAGTTTGTGGAGCTTGATGACGCCTTTTCGACCGGCTCATCCATTATGCCGCAGAAAAAGAACCCCGATATTGCGGAGCTTGTTCGCGGCAAATCGGGACGTGTGTTCGGTGACCTGATGACGCTTCTCACCGTTCTCAAGGGTATCCCGCTTGCCTACAACAAGGATATGCAGGAGGACAAGGAAGCGATTTTTGACGCGCTCGACACCGTGACGATGTGCCTGACCGCCTTCACTCCGATGATCGACACGATGACCGTTCTGACCGACAATATGCGCAAAGCGGCGGCAGGCGGCTTTATCAACGCCACCGACGCGGCGGATTATCTCGTCGGCAAGGGCTTACCCTTCCGCGATGCCTACAAGGCAACGGGTGAGCTTGTGGCACTGTGCATCAAAAAAGGACTGACGCTGGAAACCCTGCCGCTTGAAGAATATCAGGCGGTGTGCGATCTGTTCGATACCGATGTCTATGACACCATTGCGTTGGAGCGCTGTGCGGCGATGCGTCGCGTATACGGCGGTCCTGCCCCCGAAAATGTGCGCGCGCAAGCGGTGCGCGTGCGCGAGTTGTTGAAATAAAGGAGCCGATATATATGATCAAAGCCGGAATCATCGGTGCCACGGGTTATGCGGGCGTTGAGCTTGTCCGCATCCTGATGCGCCATCCGCAGGTGGAGCTTGCTGCTGTCAGCTCCGTTTCGTTTGAAGGTCAGCCCATCTCGCAGATCTATCCCTCACTTCGTGAAATCTGCGATATGCCCTGCACCGATGCCAACGCCGTTGTGGAGGCGTGCGATGTGATTTTTGCGGCACTTCCCCACGGACTGTCGCAGGACACCGCCAAGGCGTGTGCCGATGCAGGTAAAAAATTCATCGACCTCGGCGCAGACTTCCGCCTGGATGATCCTGCCGCTTACGAAAGCTGGTATCAGTCGGACTATCGCTACGATGACCTGCACAAGCAGGCGGTCTACGGACTGTGCGAGATGTTCCGCGAGGATATTCGCAAGACCTCCATCATCGGCAACCCCGGTTGCTATCCGACGAGCGTGGCGTTGGGACTTGCCCCTGCGCTGAAAAACAAGCTTGTGTCTCCTGTCGGTATCGTGGTGGACTCCAAATCGGGCACAACGGGTGCCGGTCGCAAGCCGACCCAGACCACCCATTTTCCCGACTGCGCGGATGCCTTTTCGGCATACAAGGTGGCATCGCACCGTCACACCCCCGAGATCGAGCAGACGCTGTCGAAGCTTGCAGGTGAAGCGGCAACCATCACCTTTGTACCGCATCTGTTGCCCGTCAACCGCGGCATTCTCTCGACCATCTATGCCCGCCTTGAGGACGGCGTGACCGAGGAGCAGATCCGCACCGCCTACGAGGAGGCATACCGAAACGAGCGCTTTGTGCGCGTGATGCCCAAGGGACAGGCGGTCAACATCCGCCACGTGCAATGCTCGAACTACTGCGACATTCAGTTGTATATCGATGAACATACCCGCTTGCTCATCGTCACCAGCGTGATCGACAATATGGTCAAGGGTGCGGCAGGACAGGCGGTCCAGAATATGAATCTGCTGTTCGGCTTTGACGAGGCGGCAGGTCTTGATATGATTCCGATTGCATTTTAGCGTAACAGGACATATCCGAATCTGTTTTTTGACAGGATAGGATACCGACCTGCTTGCGTCATGCTCACTCAGCATACGACAGTATTCTTCGTTCGCCTTCCTTGCATCTCGATACCCTATCCTG
>SVPN01000025.1 GCA_015065805.1 Oscillospiraceae bacterium
CCCCCTGTCGCGGAGGAACCCTCTGTCGCGGAGGAACCCTCTGTCGCGGAGGAACCCTCTGTCGCGGAGGAACCCCCTGTCGCGGAGGAACCCTCTGTTGAGGAGGAACCCCCTGTTGCCGAAATCGTTCCGATCGCGGACGATACCGACATTGCCTCTGCCGTTGACGGGGATTTAGATGAATTTGCCTCACCCGTTGCCGCACAGACGGTGGTCGAGCCCAGCTTTTCCGGCACCGCCGACGCGCTGACCGCCGCACCGAAGGCACACCGCGCCGCTGACCCCGACGAGATCGAGGACGAGGTCGCGCTTTCCACGGCAGATCCCTGTGCCCCCGCCGCGGATGATAAATCCGACACCGCACCGTCCGACGATACGCCCGCTCCCGGATCCGCCAAAAAGCGTCATCCGCTTATGCGTTTTCTCGGTGCGCTTGTGCCGCATCTGAGCGACTCCGCGTTTGATGTTGTCCGCAAATGCATTATGCTGGCGGGTATTCTGGTGTTTATCGGCGCGGCAACCTATCTGGTGGATGACCTGGTTCTCGTTCCCATCCACAACGATATCCTTGTCGAGTCTCTGCAGCATATGTACACCCCCGACGCGGAGCCGTCCCTGAGTGAGGATGAGCTGAACTATCGGTACCCGGAGGGGCTGGATCCCGCGTTTAAAAAGCTGTATTACCAGAACAGCGATATCCGCGCGTGGCTCTCCTACAAAACCACCGATAATGTCAGCTTCAGCATTGAATACCCGGTGGTTCAGAGTGCGGATAACGACTACTATCTGTTCCACGATTTCAACCGCACCTACAACAAAAACGGCACGCTCTTTTTCGATTACCGCAACGATTTCTCGTCCCCGAAAGCGACCAACCGCAACACCGTCATCTACGGTCACAATATGGCGAGCGGTCAGATGCTGGCGGGACTCAACCGCCTGCTCCTGAACGTGGATTACGCCCGCGTGGCACCCACCTTCTCGATGAACACCATCTACAACAAAGCGGATTACAAAGTGTTTGCCGTGATGCTTCTCAACAACAACTCCGTTGACGGTGCGCCCTTCGGCTATCTGCGCACGGATTTCCGCGACAACGTGGATTTTGCCGGCTTCCTGTCCGAGATCATGGCACGCTCGCTGTATGTGTACGGCGATGTGGATGTGCGTCCCGATGACGAGATCGTGATGCTGTCCACCTGCACGGACTGGGATATCGCGCATTTCAAGGACGGTCGAACCGTTGTTGTTGCCCGAAAGGTCCGCGAGGGTGAGACCGCTCAGACGGATGTTTCCACCATCTCGTACAACGAAGATGTGCTGATGCCCTACGCGTGGTACATCAACCAGAAGCTGGAGCCTCACCCGTATTATACCGACCCGCGCTACATTGTTCAGCCGCTGGATACCCTGATGGACTATCTGGCAACCTCGACCACCCCCGACGGACAAACCACCACCTTCCCGACGGATATCCACGGCAACACCATACCTCCGACGACGGCAACCGATGCCGACGGCAACATCATCACCGATCCCCAGAACACCAAACCCGTGATGATCTCCATCTCCGTGGACTCCACGCCCGTCTATTACAGCCTCGGCAGTGAATTTGACTTCGCCAACACCAAAGTGTCCGCGTTGTACTCTGACGGCAAGAAGGTGGCGATCAAGTCGCAGTCCTGCGCCGTCACGGGATTTGATTCCTCCAAGGTCGGCAACTGCCAGGTCGTACTGCAATACGGTGCGCTGAGCGTCACCTTCCAGGTGACCGTTGTTGACGGCATCGTAGCACCGCTCAACCCGACAACGACCACCGCCGCAACGACCGTCACCACCACGACGACAACGACCACCACGACGACAACCACAACCACGACGCGGCGTTCGAACTTTATTTCCTTCGGTACAACGACAACGGAACCCCCGACCACCACGACCGAAGCAACCGAACCCACCACAACCACAACAACCAAAAGCAACTTTATCCCGTTCCACTGATTCTGTATGACAACACAACAGGAGAGATCATACTATGGCGTTTACTCCCGACGAGATCCTGCTCATCAAAAACGGTGAGCTTGCTCTCAAAGGCCTCAACCGCAGTACCTTTGAAGCGGTCCTGCTCAAAAATCTTCGTCGCCGTCTGAAAGGCGTCGGTAACTTCTCGCTTCGCAAGTCGCAATCGACCATCTATGTCGAGCCGCTGGATGAATGGGCGGATATGGACGAGGCGGGACGCTGTGTCTCGCAGGTGTTCGGCATTGCCGCCTACTCGCGTGCCAAGGTCGTTGCCAAAGACCTTGCCGCCATTCAGGAAGCGGCACCCGTCTACCTTGCCGATATGCTGCGCGATGCCAAAACCTTCAAGGTGGAATCCAAGCGCGCCGATAAAACCTTCCCCTATCCTTCGCCGGAGATCAGCCGCGAGGTCGGCGGTGCGGTGCTGTCGGCATTCCCGCACCTGCGCGTGGATGTGCACGATCCCGATGTTGTCGTGCACATCGAGGTGCGCGAAGCAGGCGCGTACATCCACACCCGTCAGCTTCCCGGTGCGGGCGGTATGCCCGTCGGCACGGCGGGAAAAGCGGCGATCCTCATCTCGGGCGGTATTGACTCGCCCGTTGCCGCTTATATGATGGCCAAGCGCGGCATCGCGCTGACCGCCGTTCACTTTGCATCGCCGCCCTACACCAGTGAACGCGCCGAAGAAAAGGTATGTGAGCTGTTGCGTCAGGTCAGCCACTACGCGGGTCACATCAAGCTGCTGGTCGTGCCGTTCACCGAACTGCAGGAAGCCATCCGCGACAACTGCCCCGAGGAGCTGTTCACCCTTGTCATGCGCCGTATGATGATGCGCATCGCTTCGACGGTGGCGAAAAACGAGGAGTGCGGTGCGCTGATCACGGGTGAAAGCCTCGGTCAGGTCGCCAGCCAGACCATCCCTGCGCTCGCCTGCACCGATGCCGTGGCAAGCCTTCCCGTGTTCCGTCCCGTCATCGGTATGGACAAGGAAGAGATCATCCGCATCGCGCGCAAAATCGATACGTTTGACATCTCCATTCAGCCCTATGAGGACTGTTGTACGGTGTTTACACCGCGTCACCCCCGCACCCGTCCGACGCTCGATATGCTCGATCGCGCCGAAGAGGCGTGGGACTGGCAGTCGATGGTGGCACGTGCCGTCGAAAACGTGCGCCTTGTAAGACTGTAATTTTTAAAAACAGAGGATGCCCTGTACGAATGTTTTCGTTCGTGCAGGGCATCCTTTTATGTGTCAATGAAAAAGGAGGCGAACGGTAAATGGACTGGATGATGCTCATCAAAGCCTTTGCGGTGGGCGGTGCCATCTGCGTGATCGGCCAGCTTCTCATCGTCTACACAGCGCTGACACCCGCCAGGATCCTGGTATCCTTTGTTGTGGCAGGTGTCATTCTGACGGCAGTCGGCGTGTACGAGCCGCTTGTCGATTTTGCGGGAGCGGGCGCGACCGTACCGCTGACGGGCTTCGGGTACTCCCTTGCCAAGGGCGTGGAGGGTGCTGTCAATGTACACGGCTTTTCGGGTGCGCTGACAGGCGGACTGAGTGCCACGGCAGGCGGAATTGCGGCGGCGATCTTTTTCGGGTTGCTGTGCGGCATTCTTGCGCCGCAAAAGCAAAAAACGTGACTTTACAAGATGCGGTTTTTATGGTATACTGTACCTATCTTTAGATAATTTTAAAGGTAGGGATACATATTATGGCAAAAATTCAGATGACAACGCCGCTCGTGGAGATGGACGGCGACGAAATGACCCGCATTCTGTGGCAGGCGATCAAGGATAAGCTGATCCTTCCGTTTGTCGATCTCAAAACCGAATATTATGACCTCGGACTGCCCTACCGTGACGAGACGAACGATCAGGTCACGGTGGATGCCGCCAACGCCATCAAAAAATACGGTGTCGGTGTCAAATGTGCCACCATTACCCCCAACGCGCAACGCGTGGAGGAATACAAGCTCAAGGAAATGTGGAAGAGCCCCAACGGCACCATCCGCGCGATGCTGGACGGCACCGTGTTCCGTGCTCCCGTACTGGTGAAGGGCATTTCCCCCACCGTTTCCACGTGGAAAAAGCCGATCACGCTGGCGCGTCACGCCTACGGCGATATTTACAAAAACACCGAGCTCCGCGCCGAAGCGGGCAGTAAAGCGGAGCTGGTGATCACCGCTCCCGACGGCACCGAAACCCGCGCGCTGATCCATGATTTCGGCAAGGGTGCCGGTATCGTGCAGGGTGTGCACAACACCGACGCCTCCATCACGAGCTTTGCACACGCGTGCTTCCAATTTGCACTGGACACGAAGCAGGATCTGTGGTTCTCCACAAAGGATACCATTTCCAAGACCTACGATCACCGCTTCAAGGACATTTTTGCGGAGATCTATGCGGCAGATTACAAAGAGAAGTTCGAAGAAGCAGGAATTGAATTCTTCTACACCCTTATCGACGATGCCGTGGCGCGCGTGGTGCGCTCGGAAGGCGGCTTTATCTGGGCGTGCAAGAACTACGACGGCGACGTGATGAGCGATATGGTCGCGACCGCCTTCGGTTCGCTTGCGATGATGACAAGCGTGCTTGTCTCTCCCGACGGCAACTACGAATACGAAGCGGCACACGGCACCGTGACCCGCCACTATTACCGTCACTTAGAGGGCGGCGAAACCTCCACCAACTCCGTTGCGACCATCTTCGCGTGGACGGGTGCACTTCGCAAGCGCGGTGAGCTTGATAACCTGCCCGAGCTGATGGCATTCGCGGACAAGCTGGAAAAGGCCACCATCGACACCATCGAAAGCGGCACAATGACGAAAGACCTTGTCGGTCTGTCCACCCTTGAGAACAAAACGGCTGTCAACAGCATGGAATTCTTAGACGCCATTGCTTCCCGTCTGTAATCGGAGGTGCAACGAATGAACGGTATTCTGAAAACGCTCGCCATGGCCTCGGCGCTGTTGCTGATGGCAGGCAGTCTGGCGGCTTGCTCGCCCAATGATGACCCCACCGAGCAGACCACCACAACCACCGAAACGACCACGACCGTTGCCACCACAACCACCAAGCACGGCTCTCTGGCGGCAAGCGACGTGATCGTGCGCTCGGGCCCCGGCCTTGATTATGAAGCCATCGGCGGCATCACCTACAATGAGGAGGTCACCATTCTCGGCAGAGAGGGTGACTGGTACCGCATTCAGTTCGGCGATACGGTCGGCTACATCAGCGCACAATATGTGGATGTGGACGATGCTCCCAACGCATCGGAAATGGTCGAAGCGCTCAAAACCACCTCAACCGCCAAGCCCGTTGTTGTCACCACGACCACCAAGGCAGGCAACAAAGCGACCACAACCACCAAAGCGGGCGGCACAACCGCCACAACCGGCAGCGGCAACACGACCGCAACCCAATCGGGCGGTACTGCAACGACCACCACGACAGGCACGGGCGTGGTGACCACCAGCACGACCATTGGCACGATCCCGACGGTGGAGGGGCATATCCCCCAGGTCGGCATTGTGGACGATTTTTAAAAATACTTACATAAAGAGGGATCATTGTTATGTCCGGACATTCCAAATGGAACAACATCAAACGTAAAAAAGAAAAAACCGACGGTCAGAAAGCCAAGATCTTCACAAAGTTGGCGCGTGAGATCGCCGTGGCGATCAAGGAAGGCGGCTCTGCCGACCCCGCATCCAACTCCCGCCTGAAGGACTGCATCGCCAAAGCAAAAGCGGCGAACGTCCCCAACGACAACATTGACCGCGTCATCAAGAAGTTCTCGGGCGAAAACAACGCCGACAACTACGAGGCACTGACCTATGAGGGCTACGGCCCGAGCGGTGTCGCCGTCATCGTAGAAACGCTGACCGACAACCGCAACCGCACCGCCGGTGAGATGCGCCACTATTTTGACAAATACGGCGGCAACCTCGGTCAGTCGGGTTGCGTGTCCTTTATGTTCAACAAAAAGGGCGTGTTGGTCATTGAAGCGGAAGGCCTCGATGAGGATCAGGTGATGGAGGATGCTCTCGAAGCGGGCGCTTCCGATTTCGCCGCGGACGAGGATGTGTTTGAGATCACCACCGAGCCCGACGATTTCTCGGGTGTGCGCGACGATCTGGAAGCCAAGGGCTACAGCTTCGTTTCCGCCGAGGTGGAAATGATCCCCGATGTCTACACGGTGATCGAAGACCCCGATCTGTGCATCAAGATGGAGAAGCTCCTCGATATGCTCGAGGACAACGACGATGTGCAAAACGTCTGGCACAACTGGGAACGTCCCGAAGAATAAGAGAACATAAAAGAAGCCCAAGCGAGCAAATGCTTCGCTTGGGCTTCTTTAATATTTCGATTGAAACTCGTGTCCGCGAATCAGATAGTCGATGGACACATTGTAATAATCGGACAACCGAACCAACATCGCGATATCCGGACTGCGTTTGCCGTTTTCATAGTAGGAAAGTGCCTCGCGGCTGATTGATAAATCCATTGCCACTTTCAACTGGCTTAAGTGCTTTTGCTTGCGAATTGTCCGTAAGCCTTCCATTTTCATAAACATCAACCACCCTCTTGACAAAAGTGTAACAGAATGGTACACTATATATGTAACAGTTTGTTACATATATAGTGTCGATTGTACAAAGCGTGCAAACATCAACGGTGTTGAAAGATGCACCGCAGGCAATCAAAATTGCGGTTGAAAATGCAGCAAATAGGGGGAAATAATCATGGAAGAAAAAATTCTCATTAAGAGCGAGCAATACAATGTCAAAAAATTATTCAAAACGTTTGTGCTAATCGGTTTAGTTTTAACTATATTTAGCGCTATTTTTAGTATTATAGATTCTTGCGATTATTATAACGCATGGGTCGCAGACCATGAACACGACGAAGGGTGCTATGCCTTTGAATGGAAAGATGACTTTTATGACGATAAGTATGATGGTGGTCTGCAAGAGTGGAAGATGGATTGCCTTCAAGCCAAATATGACAATGCATTTTTCTATGCTATCGCTGATTTCTTCACGCGGGGAATTATTTTCTGCATTATCCCCGTTGCGGCATTTGCGTTGATCGGCGGTTTGATTTATCTTTGGCTTCGCAGTTATGAATTAACTATCACAGACAAGAGGATTTACGGCAAGGTAGCATGGGGCAAGCGTGTCGATCTGCCCGTCGACTCTGTTTCTGCTACAGCTACCATCAACCACTTGAAAGGTGTCTCTGTTTCTACACCCTCCGGCAAAATCGGTTTCTTGGCAATCAAAAACGCAGACGAAATCTATAAGGTTGTCAGCAATCTTCTAATCGAAAGACAGCAGGAAAAAGCGAAAAGTGTTGCTGTCGCAAGTGCCCCCAAGAACGATTCCGCAGATGAACTCAAAAAATTTAAAGATCTGCTCGACAGCGGCGTCATCACCCAAGAGGAATTTGATGCTAAAAAGAAGCAATTACTCGGTTTATGATAAACATATAAACAAGAGCGGGGCGCGTGCGTGTCCCGCTTGTTCTCTTTGTGTCATTAGGGTATAGACCTTGTAGGGAACGGATTAATCCGTTCCCTAATGAGGATATCATAATGCAACAGGCGGTGATATAGTGAGGTTCCCGATACGAAAAACAAATCGACTTACAAACTATGATTATAAAGAACCTCGAGCGTATTTTGTAACTATATGCGCCCATAATCACCGAAAACTGTTTGGGGAAATTGTTGGCGGAGATATGTTCCGCCCTCCTTTTATGCGGTTATCTTCTGTTGGTGATATTGTATACGATGAAATGGAAACGATTGAATCTCACTACAAAAATATTAAAATTGACAAATATACGATTATGCCGAATCATATTCACATGATTATTCGAATAACGGCACGGATGAATCCGTGCCCTACAGCGTACGATATTTCTAATATTGTGGGGAAATTCAAGGCGGCGGTAACCAGGAGGGCGCGAAAAAACGGTTTGTTTTCAATTGATGAGAAAATATGGCAAACATCTTTTTATGATCATATTATCCGCAATCAGACCGATTATGATCTTATATGGACTTATATTGATAACAACCCCGCAAAGTGGAAAGAGGATCGCTTTTGTTTACCATAACACGCAAAAAGAGTCTGCATTAGCTAAGTGCAAATGCAGACTCTTTTCTTATTCTGTTTCATTCCCCGTAAAAAATGCTGTCAAAATCGGTTTCCAATATTTCCTTGATCAAAAGCAGCTCATCAGGATAGATATGTCGCTGTCCGACCTCCATTTTCGCAAGTGCACTTCTGGTGATATCGCAACCGCGAAGCTGAAGCTTTGCTGACAGCACATCCTGTGTCATCCCCTTTTTCTCGCGGATGGTACGGATATGGTTTCCGATTGTTGTTTCGATTACCTTATTCAGAACCGTCAACTCCTTTTGCACCTGTTTGAGAACAAAATCAGTTGACTTTATTGTAACCGCGTGATATACTTGATTTGCACTTATATAGGTGCAAATCAATAAAATACACCGCAAGCAATCAAAATCGCGGTGCAGAATTTAATGGAGAAAGGTTGAGGAAAATGAAAAAAGTATTGGCAATGCTTTTGACGTTCGCGATGTGTTTAGGAATGTGTGCATGCGGAGGCGCACAAAAGGATGATGACTCTATTGAATTGACTATAGGAAACTATAATGATTATCTTGATATCAATATGACGATCGCAAATTATGTAGATCCTGAAGACCCGTATGCATATTATTATCCTACAGACATTAAAAATAGCCATGGTGATATAGTGGGTTATGGTTATACGGAAGTTAAATTTGGATTTGAGGTAGAAGGTGTATCTTCGAATTACAACTATAACGATGTGGTTATAACAGGAAGATTTAACGGAGACTATGATTGCTTTTCTTTTTGGTGGGACGAAAATGATGATTATATCTCCATAGACGAGCCATTTGAGTTTGATATTACTGTCAAAACCAATATTGCCGGAAACGGTGATAATTTCTATATTTTAGAAATGGACGGTAATCACCCCAAAGGTCATTACTACACTTCTAAAGATTATTTCAAATGTGATTTTGAGGTGGTCGAAGTCAGCGGGACTGTTACCCCTGCAAAATGAAAACACCTGCCGAGCGGGACGCGTAAAGCGTCCCGCTCGTTTTCTTTGTGCCATTAGGGTACACCCCCATTTGTTGCCGCAGGTTTATGCGAGGAAGCAAACAAAAAGCCCCGTCTTTGAAGACGGGGCTTTTCAATTATTCGGTTATTGTGCGATCGTTTTTTATCAGTCGCCTTCCGCTTCCAGCAAAGCCACTTGCTCTTGCTGGATTTTCGGATCGTAGGACAGCATCGGTTCGACCTTTTTGCCCTTGATGCGGCGATCCACATAGTTCTTGACGATCTTCATCACCAGCGGCGACAGCGCCACAACACCGATGAGGTTCGGGAGCATCATCAGTCCGTTGAACGTGTCTGACAGATCCCACGCCAGACCGCCGTCAATGACCGCGCCGAACACGATCATTGCGACAAAGATGAATTTGTATACCTTGACACCCTTCTCGCCGAACAGGTATTCAACCGCCTTGGAGCCGTACTGCGACCAGCCGAGCACCGTGGTGAACGCAAAGAACAGCATCGCGATCGCCACAAAGCCGCTTCCGACACCGCCGAAGACCTGACCGAAGGCAGACGATACCAGCGTATCACCGTTCGTACCCGCCGCAGGTGCCCCCGTCGAAAGATCGATGTACCCCGTGGACAGCACCACGATCGCCGTCATCGTGCACACCACAAAGGTGTCGAAAAACACCTCAAAGATGCCCCACATACCCTGCTTGACGGGTTCCTTGACATCGGAGTTGGAGTGCACCATCACCGACGAGCCGAGACCGGCTTCGTTGGAGAACACGCCGCGCTTGAAGCCCTGCGTCATCGTCACTTTAATGAGCACACCGATACCGCCGCCCAAAAACGCCGCGGGTCGGAAGGCAAAGCGGAAGATCGCCGCCAGCATCGCACCGATCTGACCGATGTTCATCGCAAAGATCACAAGCGCGCCGATCACATACACAACCGCCATAAACGGCACCACGATCTCAGCAAATTTTGCAATGCGCTTGATACCGCCGATGATGATCAGAGCACCCAGCACCAGCAGCAGCGATCCGATGATCCAGTTGCCGTACGGCACGCCGAACAGACCGTTGTCCAATGCTACCGATTCGCGACGGATATAGCCCACACGGTCGCCTTGAGCGACCTTCCACCAATCGCCGCGATACTGATAGCTCTGCAACTGTGTACCGACGGCAAGCGGCTCCCACATTGTATCGGCATAGGCGGCATCATCATATACAAACACGCTTTGATCGGCGCTGATTTTATAGGTTTCCTTACCCTTCTTATCCGTTTGAGCCGTTATGGCTTCCGCAGGAACATAGCCGGTTTTGCCCTCTTGCTTCACAGCACAGAACCCGTTTTGGGCAATCATCTTCTCACCCTGCGCAGGTTTCACCACCGTGCCGTCTGCCAGGACTGCCAGCACATGCGTGCCGTCATACACCGTTGCCGCTTCGTCTCCGACCACGTGCACTGTATGCGTTTTGGGCAGGAAGGCTTCCTCCATATTCAGCACGATCTTGTTGATCTGGGTCATATTGCCGATGCCGAACGATGCTAAAATCGCAAAGCACGCAAACAACACCGCCAGCACCTTGGCGATCCCACCGAAGCCTCTTTTCTTTCCGAGGCCGTCGGTGAGGTAGTACATCGCACCGCCCGACCATTCGCCCGCTTTGTTTTTGCGGCGGAAATAGATGCCCAGCACGTTTTCCGAGAAGTTGGTCATCATTCCGAAAAACGCCGCGACCCACATCCAGAACACGGCGCCCGGACCGCCCGTCACGATTGCCGCCGAGACACCCGCAATGTTACCCGTGCCGATGGTGGCGGCAAGCGCCGCACACAGCGCCTGAAACTGCGAGATATTTTTCTTGTCTTTGGTTTTGGTGGATTTGCTGTCCTTTTTGAACACGGTCGCGATGGTGTTTTTCCACCAGTGCCCCACACGCGTCACCTGAAAGCCCTTTGTGAGCACCGTCATCAGAATGCCTGTTCCGATGAGCAGAATCAACCCCGGCAGCCCCCACACGGCGCTGTTGATCACGCCGTTTACCTTTTCGATCCATGCGATCATACTGTCTTCCTCCTAACAAAAAACGGACCGCGACTTCCACGCGATCCGTCTGAAACAGCACAAAAAGACCCCTGCCGAAAACAGGGAAGTCGCTTTGTCCTTTTGCCTGAGAGATTCGCGTTACGCTTTCACCTTCGGCACCCGCTCGAGACGGGCTTCTCCAAAGCTTCGTCCTTAGGCAAAGGCAATTAAACCCGAACCTGATGGTAAGGGGCGGATTTTCGCCTCTGCATTGTTAAAATACTCGCAAACCCGACAGGGTTTGCTCCGTTTTGTGCCGCGCACAGACAAAAATCCGCTCCCTTTCCATTCTGCGACCTTACACGAGCAGAATGTCGTGGGATTTTTGTTGCGACGGAAGACGCAAGGCTGGCGCCTTGCTATGACGGCAAGACAAAAAGCACCGATAGGCTGCCGTGTAAGGCAGATTCGGGTTTAATTGCCTTTGCCTTTCCTGAGAGTGTTACTCCTTCGGCAGCGCCGCGCGCACTTTTCTGCAAGCATCATCCGAACTATCCGATTGCCGCCTATTATACCTTGTTCTTCCTGTTTGTGCAAGGTTTTTTTCAAAATTCTATGAAAAACCGTCGGATACAACCAAGTGTTGCTTGTCAGCGTGTAGAAAATATGGTATACTGCATTATATATATCTATAAATAAGGGGTTTTGAATATGTCTTCTTCCGCATTTATTGCCATTGTCGGTTGCCCGAATGTCGGCAAATCCTCCCTGCTCAACCGTATGGTCGGTCAGAAGGTCGCCATCGTGTCCGATAAACCGCAGACCACCCGCACCCGTATTATGGGTGTGCTGACAAAAGAAGAGACCCAGCTGGTGTTCCTCGACACCCCCGGTCTGCACCGTCCGCGCACCCGTCTTGGCGATTTTATGGTCAAATCCATCGGCGAAGCGGTCAGCAGTGTGGATGCCGCAATGCTTGTTGTAGAGCCGAACGCGCATATCCGCGAGGAGGAGCGCGAGCTCATCGCCCAGATGGCGCAAAGCCGTATGCCCGCGGTGCTGGTGATCAACAAGATCGATCTTGTGGAAGACAAAACGGCGTTGCTTGCCACCATTGCCGCTTACAAAGATCTGTATGAGTTTGAAGCCATTCTGCCCGTCAGCGCCGTTACGGGTGACGGCATTGACGAGTTAGAAAAGGAGCTGATGGGCTTTGCGTTTGAAAGCCCGCACTTCTTCCCCGACGATATGGTCAGCGATCAGCCCGAGCGCGTCATCGCATCGGAGCTGATCCGCGAGCAGATCCTGCGCGTGATGCGCGACGAGGTGCCGCACGGCGTTGCCGTTGTCACCGAAAGCTTCAAGGAAGGTACCACTTCGGCGGGTGAGCCCATCGTGCACATTGATTGCGTCATCTACTGTGAGCGCGAATCGCACAAGGGTATGCTCATCGGCAAGGGCGGTGCCCGCCTGAAAGCCGTTTCCTCCGCCGCCCGTCGCGAGATGGAGGAGCTGTTTGACACCAAGGTTGACCTGAAAACCTGGATCAAGGTCAAGGAGGACTGGCGCAACCGTCAGGGACTGCTGACCGGCTTCGGGTATCAGCTGTAAAACCCGTATACCGATCACGGTCGCCGCGCATACTATGAATAGGTCGAAAACCCTTTTCAAAGGCGGCGATACTGTGAATCAGAATGAATTATGGGCGGTGTTTGCACAAACCGGGCGCGTGGAGGATTATCTGCGCTACCGTGAAGCCGTGATGCAAGCCACCGCACAACCGCAAAAGGAGCAACACGATGGCACTGACGGCAAAGGGACTGATCGTCCGCGAATTTCATATCGGTGAAGCGGATCGCTTTGTCACGGTACTGACCGACACGCTCGGTGTCATCCGCGCCTCGGTGCGCGGTGCGCGACGCGTCAACAGCCGAAGCGGTGCCTCCACCAGGCTGTTGTCCTATGCCTCCCTGTCTCTTGTCAAAGGACGGGAGAAATACATCGTCGATACCGCTGTCCCCGAGCGGGTGTTTTTTGCCTCGGGCGGTGAGGTGGAGCAGATCGCGCTGGCACAGTATTTCTGCGAGCTGTTTGCCGCTGTTTCCCCGCAGGAGGATGCCGCGCCCGCTTACTTACAGCTACTTCTCAATTCGTTGCATCTGCTGGAAAAGGGCGAAGACCGCGACCGCATCAAAGCCGTTGCCGAGCTTCGCCTGCTGTCGATGGCGGGATATACCCCCGTGCTGTCGGACTGCCGTTGCGGCAAGCACCGGGCACCGTTTGCGTTTGACCCCGTCGGCGGTATGCTGAGCTGTTCGCAGTGCGCAGGCGGCGGCATACCGTTGTCGCCGTCCGTGCTTCAGGCGATGCGGCACATCGTGCAGGCGGATGCCGCGCGGATCTTTTCCTTCCGCCTGCCGCCCAACGACATCTTGCAGTTAGCGGATGTCAGCGAACGGTTTGTACACTGCCAGCTGTCCCGTTCGTTCAAAACATTGGAATTTTATCACAGCCTGTCCCATATAGGAGAAATGTTATGATGACCAACACCGCTCCTGCGTTGGAACTGCAAAAGGTTCTCACGCTTCTTTCGGAGAAAACCTCCACCGCCGATGCCGCTCAGGCGGCGTTAGCCCTGGCTCCCTCCCCGTATCTGCAGGAGGTAGAGCGACTGCTGACCGAAACCGACGATGCCTCCCGCCTGATTGCGGGGTACGGCTCGCCGTCCTTCGGGCATATCAAAAATATGAAAAATGCGCTTCATCGCGGTGCGGCGGGTGCGATGCTGTCACTTCGGGAATGCCTGGATATCGCCTCGTTACTGCGCACGGTGCGCGCACTTGCGGAATGGCGTGCCAAATGCGCCAATGTCAAGACGGTGCTTGATGACCGCTTTGACGCGCTGTCCCCCAACCGCTACTTAGAAGACCGCATTGCGATGACGGTGACCTCTGAGGAGGAGATCGCCGACACCGCCTCTATGGAGCTTGCCGCCATCCGCCGCAAGATGCGTGCCGCCGCTCAGCGCGTGCGCGATCAGCTTGACAAGATGGTGCGCTCCCCCGCCTATCAGAAGCTGTTGCAGGACCCCATCGTCACCATCCGCGGCGGACGGTTTGTCGTTCCTGTCAAAGCCGAGCACCGTTCCGAGGTGCCCGGTCTTGTGCACGATACCTCCGCATCGGGTGCTACCGTCTTTGTAGAGCCGATGGGTGCGGTGGAAGCCAACAACGAGATCAAGGTGTTGCAGTCCAAAGAGGAAGCGGAGATCGAGCGCATTCTGTTTGCGCTGTCCGCCGACATCGGCAACTTTGCCGATGCTTTGTCGGGACAGTACGACATCCTTGTGGAGCTTGATCTCATCTTTGCCAAAGCCGCACTCGGCTATCAGATGCAAGCCTCCAAGCCCACCGTCAGCAACGACGGTGTGACGATCCTCAAGGCGGCACGGCATCCGCTGATCGACAAAAACAAGGTCGTGCCGATCGATGTGTCCCTGGGCGATACGTTTGATACACTTGTTATTACGGGCCCGAATACCGGCGGTAAAACCGTCACCCTCAAAACCATCGGTCTGCTGACCCAGATGGTCGGTTGCGGTCTGTTGCCGCCGTGCAGCAGCGGCAGTCACCTGTCGGTGTTTGATCATATTTTAGTGGATATCGGCGACGAGCAATCCATTGAGCAGAATCTCTCCACCTTCTCGGCACATATGACCAACGTGGTGCGTATCCTGCAGATCGCCGACAGCCGTTCGCTGGTGCTTTTAGACGAGCTCGGCTCGGGCACCGATCCCGTAGAGGGTGCGGCACTTGCAACCGCCATTCTTGAACAGCTCCGCGCGCAGGGCGCGCGCATTGCCGCCACCACCCACTATGCTGAGCTGAAGGCCTATGCCATTCACACCGACGGTGTGGAGAACGGCAGCTGTGAATTTGATGTGCAATCCCTGCGCCCCACCTACCGTCTGATGCTCGGCACACCCGGACGCTCCAACGCATTTGCCATCTGCGGCAGACTGGGCATTGATCCCGCGGTGATCGAACGTGCCAAAACGCTTGTCAGCGGCGATGACCGCCGTTTGGAGGAAGTCGTGGTGCGCCTTGAAGAACGCCGTCAGGCGCTGGAAGAAGAACTGCGCATTGCGCGCGAAAAGCGTCGCGAAGCGGAAGAGGACGGACGGCGCACCCGCGAACAGCTTGCTAAAATGCGGATGGAGCAGGATAAGCTGCTCGAAGAGGCACGTGCCGCCGCCGCCCGTATCACCGAAAAAGCGCGCTACGAAGCCGAACAGCTGTTGTCCGAGTTAGAGGCGATGCGCAAGCAAAGCCGTCAGGGTGCCGCCGCGGCACAATCGGCGAAAACCGATCTTCGTCAACGCCTCAAGGCGATGGACGAAGCGCACGATCCCGTGCAAAAAGCCCCCGCTGACAGCGGCTACCGTTTGCCGCGCCCGCTGAAGGTCGGTGACGAGGTGCTGATTTTTGATATCGACAAAAAAGCGACCGTTCTTGCGCTTCCCGACAAAAGCGGTCAGGTCGAGGTGCAGGCAGGTATCATCCGCACACGCGTGCCGCTCTCCAACCTGCGCCTGATCGAGAAAGCATCCGCAACCGCTCCCCGCGGCTCCGTCAAAAAACAAACCACCTCGCGCGCCGAGCGTTCCGCCGAAACCGAGCTTGATCTGCGCGGCATGGCATCCGACGAGGGACTTGTGGAGGTAGACCGCTTTATCGACAATGCGGTGATGGCGGGACTGCCGCAGGTCACCATCATCCACGGTAAGGGCACGGGCGTGCTCCGCGCCGCCGTCCAGCAACACCTGCGCCGCCATCCGTCGGTCAAATCCTTCCGCCTGGGCACCTTCGGCGAAGGCGAAAACGGCGTCACCATCGTGGAATTGAAGTAATGAAACCAATGGTTGCTTGACCGACGGTGCTTTATCCCGTATACTGATAGCAACAACCATCAACTTTTTTGGGAAAACACCAAATCGTTTTCCGAATCGAACGACTATATACATAGTATGACCCTTTGCCATCCGGAAGGATGTGGTATGCTTGGCAAAAAAACCGAAAGAAAAAAAGGACAATATCCCCGTACTGCGCAACCTGCGGTATATGCTCGGTATTGTCTGGAAGAACGAACCGTTTTATCTGATCGGCACGATCCTGACAACCGCGACCAACGCCTTTTTCTGGGCGTTCTTCTCGGTGGTGTTTATGCGCTACTTATTCGGTGACACAGGTATCGACCGTACCTTTTCGGAGGCAACGGTCTTTGTCTGGAGTGTAGCGCTCGTCGAATGCCTGCTGGTCGCGTTTCAGATGTGGTTTTGGGAGATGCACGCCCCGCTGTCGCGCATCCGTCTGCAATACACCATTCACCGTATGCTGTTTGACAAGGCATCCAATGTGGATATCGCGTGCTATGAGACGCCGTCGTTTTACAGCACCTACACGATGGCGGCGAACGAAGCGGGTGACCGCGTGCAACAGATCGTGCGACAGGTTGCCGTCTGTTTAGCGTTCTCTGTCTCGGCGATCTTCACCGTTGCGACGATGATCTCGATGGCGTGGTGGTCGATCCTGTTCGTGCTGTTGCCGCTCGTCGGCAACTGGCTGTTCGGGCCGCGTGTCAACCGCCTGTTTTACGAACGCGATCAAAAGCACATCCCCTTTCAGCGTCGGTACGATTATGTCAACCGCACCGCCTTTTTGCAAAAATACGCAGGCGAAATGCGGATGACCTCCCTGTTCTCCCTGCTGACGGATACCTACGGCGATGCCTACGACGGGTCGTGCCGGAATATCGACGATACCTCCAAAAAAATCGTCTTCTGGGCTCGCATCCGCAATATGATCCTCTACCCGTTAGCCTTTGAAGGAATGCTGTTGGTCGTGGCGTATATGACCATTGTTCACAAGGTCATTCCGCTGGGTGATTTTGTGGTGCTCAGCTCCGCCATTATGAGTGCGGGCACGATGATCCGCTTTGTCACGGACAACGCCACCAACCTCAACAAAAACGGGTTGTTCATTGAAAATCTCAAAAAATTCCTGACCTACGAGCCGACGATCCCCGAGGATCAGACGGGACGGGAGGTCACCCTGCCCGTACAGACGATCGAACTGCGGGATGTCAGCTTCCGCTACATCGGGCAGGACCGCGACGCGCTGTCGCACGTTAATATGACACTCAAAAGCGGCGAAAAGGTGGCGGTTGTCGGCTTCAACGGCAGCGGCAAATCCACCCTCGTCAAGCTGATCATGCGGCTGTACGACCCGACAGAAGGTGTTATCCTGCTCAACGGTGTGGACATCCGCGAATATGATCTTACCGAATACCGCAAGCTCATCGGCGCGGCATTTCAGGATTTTGCGATGTTCTCCGCATCGGTGCTCGAAAACGTGATGCTGTCGCGCGTTCCCGAAGACCGCCGTGAAGCGGCGATCGCCGCCCTTCGCGAAAGCGGTGTGCTGGAAAAAGCCGAAAGCCTTGAGCACGGCGTCGATACCCGCCTCACCCGCGAATTTGACGAAAAGGGCGCGGTGCTGTCGGGCGGCGAAAACCAGAAGATCGCCGTTGCCCGTGCCTTTGCCAAGGCAAGTCCCGTGGTTATTCTTGACGAGCCGTCCTCGGCACTTGATCCCATTGCGGAATATATGATGTATGAAACGATTATGCGGCTTTGCAGTGAATGCGATCCCGAAAAAGGCAAGATCGCCATCATTATTTCGCACCGTCTGTCATCTGCCGCCCTGTCGGATCACGTGTATATGCTGCAGGACGGTAAGCTCATCGAACACGGCACGCACAGGGAGCTTCTTGCTCTCAACGGCGCATATGCCGAGATGTTCCGCAAGCAGGCCGAAGCCTACCTGGTCGAAGAAACGGGGGTGAGCGCGTAATGCCCAGACACCGCCCCTACATCCCCGAAGACAAAAAGCCTTCCGCGCGCAAAACGCTTGCCGACAGCTGGTTTGCCCTTCGCTGGATATTCCGCATCAGCAAGCCCTATTTCCTTTTCAAGGTGTTCTTTGCCATCGATTCGAGTGTCATCCTGATCCTCGAAAAGACCTTCCTCATTTCCTACATCATCAAAATCGTGGAGGAAGGCAGACCCTTTGTTGACATTCTCCCGATGTTTCTTCCCGTGACGGCGGTCGTCATCTTCAATATGCTGTTCACCTCGTGGATGGAAGTGAAGGTGATGCCCAAGTGGGAGGAGAAAATCAACAAGGAGATCCGTCTGACGCTGTATGAAAAAGCGGCGAAGATGGATATGGCGAAATACGACGATCCGACCTTCTACAACGATTTTGTGTGGGCGATGCAGGAAGCTCCGCCGCATATGTTCACGGCGCTCAGCTCCTTCTGCACGCTCTGCTCCACGGTTGCCGTTATCCTTCTGATGGGCGGCTATGTCATCGCCACCGACCCGATCGGACTGATCTTTTTGGGCGTGACGCTTCTCATCACCGTGCTTCTCGGACTCAAGAGCAACAAACGGATGATGCAACGCGAGGAAGAACGCATCCCCCACAATCGTCGCGCGGGCTACATCAAGCGCGTGTTTTACCTTGCCGATTACGCCAAAGACCTGCGTATGGGCGAGATGAAGGAAATGCTGTATGAGGATTACGCCGAATCCGAAGAGCAGGAAAAGGCGGTCACCAAGAAGCACGCGGGGCCGCTGTTCTTCCTCGGCTATCTGCGCAGTATCTTCTGGGATGTCATTCCGTTTGACTGCGCCTATATGACCTACCTGCTGTATCAGACGCTGGTCGTTCACGCACTTGCGTACAGTGAGCTGTATGCGCTGTACCGCTCGGTCAGCAATCTGCAATACGACCTGACGTGGATGACGAATCTCCTTCCCGAGTTCCAACAGCACGCCATGTACATCGGCAAGATCCGCACCTTCTTAGAGACGGAAAACACGCTTCCCGACAACGGCAAGCAAACCGTTCCGACGGCGGGCGATCTGAAGCTGTCCCACGTGGTTTTTGCCTATCCGAATGTGGAGGAACCCACACTCCGCGACATCTCCCTCACCATTCCGCACGGTGCCAAGATCGCCTTTGTCGGCTACAACGGCGCGGGAAAATCGACACTTGTCAAGCTGCTGATGCGGTTGTATGACCCGAGCGAGGGCACCGTTTCCTACGGAGACTGCGTATTGCCCGAATACCCGCTTGCCGACTATCGTTCACGGGTTGCGGTGCTGTTTCAGGATTATCAGATCATCGCCGCCACTCTTGCCCAAAACGTCACGATGGGCGCCGATGTCGATGAAGCCCGTGTGCGGGAGGTACTGCACAAGGTCGGCTTTGACGAGGTTCTTGAAAAGCTGCCCTTGGGCATCCACACCCCGCTGACAAAGGAATTTGATGACGAGGGTGTTAACCTGTCGGGCGGCGAAGCACAGAAGATCGCCATTGCCCGTGTGCTGTACAGCAATGCGCAGGTGCTCATTCTTGACGAGCCGTCCTCCGCGCTCGATCCGCTGTCCGAATACCGTCTCAACCAGACCATTCGTGAGCTTGCATCGGACAAAACGGTCATCTTTATCTCGCACCGTCTGTCCACCACACGTATGGCGGATACCATCTTTATGCTGGAAAACGGCACGGTCATCGAGCAGGGCTCCCATAACGAACTGATGGCACAAGGCGGCAAATACGCCGAGATGTTCAACCTGCAAGCGGAGAAATACCGCTGAAACAAGCCTCCTCTGTGTGAAGAAAAGCCTTTTCAAGGTGGTGCTTTTCTTCCTCCCATACAAAAAGGACTGTCACGCTTGTGACAGTCCTTTTTGCTTATTCCATTGTCGATTCAATGCGGACAGCAAGCTCCATTGCCTGCTCCTGCGTGGCGATCTTTTCGCCCGAGAGAACCGCTTGTCCGTCGCCGATCACCGCGTTAACCACGGCGCTGAAGACTTCCTCATCGTCCAGAAGAATCTTCAATTCTCGCCCCATATTATCCGCTGTTGCATTTTTGAACTTCTCCGCACCGTCCCGATCAAAGGTCAACAAAACGATCGGATATGTGTCATCACCATTGCTTTGCCACATCATTTCAACGTGTTCCAGATCCTCTTGCGTCAGCAACACATTGCCGCTTTCGTCGGTGATCTCAAACGATTCGGCAGACTGTGCCGTTTGGGAAATCTCCTGATAAAGTTTCTCAAGAGCCTGCTCATCACGCTCCGTCAGCCAAAGGCTCAACGAATTGCAACCGGTCAAGACGAACAGCATACTCACCGCAGCCGCAAATGCAACAAACCGCTTCATATCACGATTCCTCCGTATTGTCATATATCGGAATATCGACGCTCTCGTTCGTATTGTCCTCGTATTCGGGGATCGTCATCTCCTCGCTCGGTGCACCGTATTTCAGCTCGCCCGAATCCTCATCGATCTCCAGTAGATCGTGAAAGGCTTCGGTGTCATCGGGCAGGCTCTTTTTCTGCAGACGGTTTTCCACAAACTGCTCAATAAGTGCATAGATCACCGCAAAGGCGGGAACGCCCAGGATCATACCCCAAATGCCGAACAGACCGCCGAAGACCACGATGGCAAAGATGACCCAGAAGGCGGACAGACCCGTCTGGTTGCCGATGATCTTCGGGGCGATCACATTGCCGTCAAGCTGTTGCATAATCAGGATGAAGATCAGGAAGAACAGTGCCTGAAGCGGGTTTTCCAACAGCACAAAAAATGCACCGATCACCGCCGCGATCAGCGGGCCGAAGATCGGGATCAGGTTGAACAGGCACACGATCACCGAGATCAACAGTGCATACGGCATACGGAAAAGCGACATACCGATAAAGCACAGAAAGCCTAACACCACCGAGTCGATCAGCATACCGTTGAGGTATTTTCCGAACGTCTGATCGATGTAGCGTGTCATATTGATGATATAGTTGCCTGTCGAAACCGAAAACAGCGAATAGGTCATCTTTTTCGCCTGCGCCTTGAACAGCTCCTTGCTGTTCAGCGCGTAAATGCAGATGACCACGCCGATGAACACATTGGTCAGTGTGCCGATGATGCCGAACACCTTTGTGGAAAGATCCACCGCGATCGTACCGAGGTTGGGGAGCAGCTCATTCTGCGCCCAGGCGGTCAGCGTGGCGGTCACCCAGGTGATGCCGTCGGAGATCCAGCCCGCCAGCGTATCACCCTTGCCGAAGGTATCCGCAATGCCGTTGATCCACGCTAAAACCGCATTGCTTTTTTCCGGCAGGGTGGTGATCAGGTTGGAGATGCTCTGATACGCCTGCGGAATGACCATACCGAGCAAGCCGCCGACGATGATGAGCAACAACAGCACCGCGGCAACGGTTGCCACGGTTTTGGAAGCACCCTTGGCAAAGCGACGCGGCGTTTCTTTTTTACCCGCAAACAGCGGGTACACTAACTTTTGGATCCAGTCGTAAAACGGCGACAGCAGATACGCCAGTGCCAGGCCGACAATAAACGGCAGCAGCATTTTGGCAACCGACGAGATCACCGCTCCGACCCCTGACAGGTTGGAAATGATCCGATAAAAGATCATCAATGCTGCCGCAACCACAAACACCGTCAGTCCCGCATACACAAAAAACGGCTTTTTGGTTTGTTTCTTCCATTCGTTTTTCATACAGATCCCCCGTAACAGAATGATACCTACAGTATACCAAGCCTTTACAAAAAAATCAACCGAAATCCGATACGTAATCCTTACGCCGTTCGTTTTATTATTGCAATATGTTTATATCCGCAAAATAGGGCTTGACAAACCGCGATCTATATGGTACAGTTTAACTGTACTAATAATCATAGTACAGTTAAAACAGAAAGGAGTGGTCCTATGTTTGTTCTTGACGGAATGTCCCGTGTGCCGATCTACGAACAGCTTTGCAAGCAGATCGAAACGCTGATCCTGATCGGCGTGCTGGCGGCGGGCGATCAGCTTCCGTCGGTGCGTGCGCTGTCGTGCGAGCTGTCGGTCAACCCCAACACCGTACAAAAAGCGTATACCGATCTGACCCAAAAGGGTGTGCTGTGCGCCGTTCCGGGAAAGGGATGCTTTGTGGCACCCGATGCCGTTGCCGTCCTGCAACGGCACAGCCGCGAACGACTGACCGCCTTTGAAGATCTTGTCAAAAGTCTGAAATTAGCGGGGCTCTCCAAAGAGGAGCTTACCGCCGTTCTTGACTCTGTGTACACCGAAAGGAGTGATGCGTAATGCTGCAAGCCACCGATCTTACCAAACGCTTCGGCAAATTCACTGCGCTTAACAGTATCTCCCTGACCGTTCCCGACAGCTGTATCTACGGTCTGGTCGGCTCCAACGGCGCAGGTAAATCCACCTTTTTGCGCACCGTATGCGGCATCTACCGCGCCGACAGCGGCACGGTCACCTTTGACGGTCTGCCGATCTACGACAATCCCGAGGCAAAACGGCAGTTCGTGTTGGTGCCCGATGACCTGTTTTTCCTGCACGGGGCAACGCCCGAGCGGATGCAACAGCTCTACGCCTCCGTTTATCCGTCCTTTGACAGCGGGCGCTACCGCGAGCTTTTAGAGCAGTTCCGTCTGCCCGCACAAAAGCCCGTTGCCCAGTTTTCCAAGGGTATGCGCCGTCTGACCGCGACCGCTCTTGCACTGGCATCCAAGCCGAAGCTCGTGCTGTTTGACGAAACGATGGACGGACTTGACCCGATCATGCGCCACATTGTCAAGAGCATCATTGCTGACGATGTGACCTCGCGCGGGGCTTCGGCGGTGGTGGTCTCCCACTCTCTGCGCGAATTGGAAGACCTGTGCGATCAGTTAGCGTTGTTGCATCAGGGTGGCATTGTGCTGGAGCGCGACATCGGCAATCTGAAAACCTCGGCGTTCAAGATCCAGATCGCCTTTGCCGAGCCGTTTGAGCGCGAACACTTTGCAATGCTGGATATCGTGCATTATCAGCAGCAGGGTAAGGTCGCCACGCTCATCGTGACGGGCGACCGCAACGAAACGGAAGCGACACTTCGCGCAATGGAGCCGTTGCTTTTAGAGGTGCTTCCGCTGTCGCTTGAAGAAGTCTTCACATACGAACTGCAAGCCCGCAACTACGATTTTGCGACCCTGATCGGAGGTGACGAAGGATGAAAGCTCCCGTAATCGACCGCGGTCTTCTGAAAGAAACCATGCGCCGTCTGCGCACTCCCGCACTGACGATGCTCATCCTTGCAACGGTCTTTGATCTGCTTGCTCAGCTTGTTTCGGGTTTTGAGTTCACGGCCGGCTCGCTGTACATATTCCACCCGTCGCTGTACGCGATTCCCTTTATCGTGCCGTTTCTGCTCACGACAATGGGATTCCGGTTCCAGACCAAGCGCTGTGACAGCGATTTTTACCACGCGCTCCCCTTCACCCGCGTCACCCTCACCGCCACTGTTCTGACTGCGGTTGCCGCGTGGTGCGGCATCGTCATCGTCGGCTCGTCAATTGTGCTGAGCGTGATTCCGTCGATTCTCGGAAAACTGTCGCTCACAGGAACGCTTTTGCCGATGATCGCCACCCTGTTTGCGTCGCTGTTTATGGTTTCACTGACTTTTTTGGTGACCCAACTGTGCGGCAGAGGCTCGTCCATCGTGTTTACGGTGCCGATCTTCCTATTTTCGCCGATGATCATTCACACCACTCTTTACAATCTGATCTATCCGTACAACAACCTCTTTGTGGATTTGTATGCCTCCAGGCAAGCTCCGTCGTATTACAACCTGCTGTTCGGCGGAATGGAGCATCTTTCGGCGTGGATTTGGACGGTCGCGCTGACCGTGATCCTGCTCCTTATCGGTTTCTTCTTTGCCAAACGCCGCCCCAGCGAAACAGCGGGCAATGCAGCTGTTCATCCCGCCGCGCAGGCTTGTATCCGCGTGTTGCTCGCGTTTGTGTGCTGTCTGCCCGCCATTTCGGAGATCGTGATGATCCTTACCGATCAGGTCCTCTATCCCGATGAGATCCTGCCGATCATCCTCGCTGTATACGTGGTGGCACTGGTCGTGTACTTTTTGTATGAGTTGATCACCACCCGCTCGGCAAAGGCCCTTCTTCGCACCATTCCGTGGCTGGGCGTACTGGCAGGACTCAACGTGATCTGCATCCTCCTTATCACGTTCCTCGCCATCCCCCTTGCAAACAACTATGAGCCGACACCCGAAACGGTTGACAGCATCTCCCTTACAGGCAACGTCACCTTTTATAATATGGAGGACGAGGGCGAGCGCCTGTACTGGGAAAGCTATCAGGACCCCTACTGGGTGTATGAAAACGAATACGACCTGCCGACGGACGAACCGCTTTTCGATCGCTATAACTACTATTACGGATATTCCGAAAAAAGCTTTTACGACTGGGAAGCGGCCTACGGAGAAAGCCGCTGTGACGGTGTGCGCGTGACGGATCCCGCGTGCATTCAGGCGGCGTGCAAGGCGTTTTCCACCGCCAAACGGGATGCGGACAGCAACCGTGCCGCCAACAAAACCATTCTGCGCAAGGCATACGGCACCGAATGGGCGGTATATGAGGTGGTGATGGAATTCCACTCGGGACCGTTCACCCGCTCCCGTATCGTGTTCCTGACGGAAACAGAATACATTGCACTGCTCAATGCCATCAATGACATCCGTCCCCTGCCCGATTTTCCGTTCAATTTCGAAGCAATCCAATAAAAAAGGAGTTGTATTATGAAACGCTTCATTGCTCTTTTCTTTGCCTGCGCCTTCCTTCTGTGCGGTTGTCAGCGTGAAAAAGCGTTTACATCCGCACGCTGGGAGATGGATCCCGAAAACCGCGTATGGATCATTGACAACTTGCTGGAAAATTATCCACTGGTAGGAATGTCCGAGGCGGAGGTGCTCGAGCTGCTCGGAACTCCCGACAACGGACGTACGGACTACTTTGAAGCGGAAAACCGCTTTGTCTATTGCCTGGGAACCGAACGCGGAATGTTCGGCATCGATTGCGAATGGTTGCTTCTGGACTTTGAAGACGGTGTCGTTACGGCGCGCACACATACACACGACTGATACAAATCATAACCACCGGTAAACCGGTGGTTTGCACAGCCCCTTATAGAGAAACGGAATTGTGATTATCGCACTACACGCACTGCAACCCGTAAAACGGGCGAAAATGGCTCAAACTGTTCTTGGCTCCCTCTGACGAGGGTAGATTCCCTCACAGTGTGAGAGAAATGTCACGAAGTGACAAAGGGAGACCGCCGCCGTCAGCGGCTGTCGAGCGAATGCGAGACTGAGAGGGTTTTCAACAAAAAAGCAATGCTTTTACTCGGTGCTTCTTAACGGAGAAAATGGCGGCAACATCGTAGGGCGGGGGCTGCGGCTATCGCCGCGTTCCCGTAAGGGAACGGTAGCGTGAAACGCGACAACATCCCCCCGGTTTCGCTTTCACTCAATCGCATTCCTTTCACAAGGGGCGAAAGAATGCCTTGGAATTCGTTTCCAAATTAAAACAACATACAGACAATCCTTTCACTAAAACAGAAAGAGAAGGTTCGGCATACTTGAACAAGTCCAGTAAAAACGGACAATAGTAAAAAAAGGCCTCCTATGGTAGAATGAAAACACTACCATAGGAGGTTTTGTTATGCCTAGAAGTTACAAACACATACAAGACTATGCAAGAGAAATA
>SVPN01000026.1 GCA_015065805.1 Oscillospiraceae bacterium
CGGGTAACAGCGATGCCAGCTCTTTAAGGCCGTTCAGACTGCCGCTGTCCAAAATCGCCTCTCCCGCGCGTTTGGTATTGATGGTTTTAGCGGCTTTGCTTGCCCCGTTTTCACCAAGCTCAAAGACCGCACCCGTAAGTGCACCGATTATAAACGATTCCGCTACCGCCGCCCAGTCAACGCTCGTATGGTCATTTGCCGCCACCATCTTGAACAGCGGTGTGAGCATCTCCTGCAAGCCTTCCTCACAGCCCTCCGCCAGCATCTTGGCACCGAACTTCAACGCCGTGTTGGCAAATCCCGTGCTGATGGCATCGATCGCCTTCATCGCATTGGAGGTGGTAGCACCGCCCAACTTGGTGACACCGCCCAGCGCATATTGCAGACACGATTCCGAGGCACCGACCAACACACCGTACAACCGCGCCTGTTCTTTGCTGTAGCCAAGATTGATCGCTTCCGCATACGCATTACCGCTTGCTGAAAGCCCCATCGTTGCCGAGCCGATCATATTGCCGACCTTCAGTCCCAATCCTACATTTCCGGTGAATTTGGTTGTCAGATAGGTCGCCGCGGCAGAGGTCAGCACCGAAGGCACCATATTGGACACCGAGGTGTTTACATCGTACAAAACACGCGACAACGTGCCGCCGAGACCGCCCTCTCCGTACAGATCCTCCCGCACATACCCCGAGGTTTTCTGAATCGCCGATGCGGGAATGTAGCCCTCGCGGTCACTGAACGCATTCTTGATGCCGCTTGCAAACTGATCCAGTCCCGCCACAAAGGCAAATCTCTGCTCTGCCCACCAATTGTCCTCAAGAGACGCAAACAGCTCGTTGGCCTTTTCGCTGCTGATGGCATCCTCGATCACCGACAGATACTCCTCTGCAGCTTCCTTGCCCCGCTTGGCATAATAGTAGTTATAGACGGCGATCTGCTTCTCGTCCATATACTGATAGATGCTTTTGAGCAATGTCGGCAACGAATCATACACATCCGCCTTGAGTGACTCCCCGTTGATAAACCGATATTGCGCATCGCGGATGCTGTCGTCAAAGCGGCTTTTCTCCTTGAAATCCGCCGCTTTGACAGCATCCTCGTTCAGCTTGTCTCCGTACTGAATATAGGCAGAAACCTGTCGCTTGTGTTCCTCGGCACGTACATCTGCCTCAAACTGTTCGATATCGTCGTACCCGAATGAAGCAATGCCCTCACGGATAACGCGATCCTGCTGAGCGATACGAAACACATCGGTGGACTCCATCAGGCGGTACTCCTCACTGTCCTTATCAAGAGTCGGGATCCATGCAAGCTCCTCCTCGATCTTTTCGCGCGCCATCTCCTTGTAATTCAGATGCGATGTTCCGACAAGACCGTTTCGTGTATACTCCTCCCGCAGCTCCTGCGTCTTTTGTTCCAACAAACGCTCATAATCTTCGTCGCGGTCACGCTGTCGGCGAAGAATATCCGTTTTTTGTGAAAATACCCCCGCCGTCCCCACAAGATCGTAGGCGGCCATCTCCTCGTAGGCTTTGGCGGATTTCTCCGCCTGTATGTAAGCCTCGCGGCTTTCAAATTTTGCCAATTCCTCCTTCATCGTGCGCAACTGCTCCCGCACGGTAGTCTCATTGTCAAGCACACCCTGCACAAACTCGTACCATTTTGCGTAAGTGTCTTCTCCGAGGACCGTGCGCTGTGCATCCAGATACATCAGCATTGCCTTGCCGCGTTCCCGAAGTCGCTCTCCCTCCGTTTCGTACGTTTCATATACGCTCGCGGCATTGTCGTAATGCAAGGTTTCAGAGGCGTGTACTGCGCCCTCAATATACGCGCGGTACTCGTCACTGAACGCCGACAAACTTGCCATATCCGTTTGCGGCGGCACCGCCGATTCCGATTCACGCTCCCGACGGGCGATCGAACGCAGATTGTCATTGCTCTTAGGAGCCGAATACCGAGGATCGGATCGATTTCGTTGGAAATACTCCTGCTGAGACGGTGAAAGGATGCCGAACTCCCGCATAATACTGTTCATCTGCTCATTGGTGATTACACCGTTCATGACAAAGAAAACCAATCGGTCAAAAGCATCTGTCATCGCTGTGTCACTGCCGCTGTTCAACTCACACAACACCTCCAAACGCACCTGCGGCAGTGATGCAGTGCCGACATCAGGCAGTTCGGGGATTGAATCAAGAAAGTCCTGTAATGATTGCTGTTGCTGTTGCTGTGTGGTATAAGCCGACGCCGCATTCGCATATGCCTGTTGCGTGGCTGTTGTCGTATACTCGAGGATATCCTCCTCAACATCGGAATACATATCGAGTTTTTCCTGTGCGCGTTGCGCATTGTACTGCGCCTGCACCTCGTCAAGCTCCGACATAACGGCATCCACCGCCGCCTTTTTTCGTCGTGTTGTCTCGCTGTCCGCACGACCGCGTGAAAGCGAAATTGCCGTTTGTTGCGTAGCATTCAACCCGCTGTCCGAAAGTCCCATATTGGCAATCTGCTCCCGAATCTGACGACGCATCACAAGTTCATTTACAGCATTGGCATCATAGATCGGACGAAAGCTTTCCTCCGCCGTTTTGGCAGTGGACTCATATTGCTTTCTCTCGTCTTTAATCAGAGAATCATAGCGGCTGTCAATTTGCTCGGCGGCACTTTTTGCCTCACGTTGTCGCTTGGCACTGTATTGTTCGATGCTCGATTGCGCACCGGACAACATCTGCTTTTCCCAGTCTTCAAGTGTACTCATAGAAGACTCCTTTCATTTGTATTAGAACATATGTTCTTTTATAAGCCAAATAATCACCTCTCCTTTACCGAGTGTATTGCAAGGGATATCTTTCGGTTCGCGCGCACCGAATTTTTAAGCCCTCTGCAATCACCTTCGCATAAGGAGAGGCTCTTATCTTAACCGATATCGAACATATGTTCTTTACAAGGATACTCTTTTCCCCTTCTTTTGTCAATACCCTTTTTACAAACCAAGCCTGAGGTGTCGCATTTTTGCGACACCTCAGGCTTCTCAAAGGTTCTGCTGTTATTTTCCGCCTGTGCCAATGCCGCTCATTCAAAGCAAAAGCGGGTGCTCATCCGAGCACCCGCTTTGATTATTTCACAAGCGCATCCAGCGTTTCCATCAGATAGCTGTTACGCGTTGCGGAGATGTTGTTCAGCAACAACACATCCGCAATCTTGTTATCCTTAACAAACTGCGCGATTCCGCGCGCATCCACCTCGCTGAAATAGCGGTAATCCATCACATACACCGTCTGATAATCCTCCGTCAGGAACGGCGCATACGCGTTACCGAACGACTCCTTGATCAGCAGGCACGCCGAGCCGTCAGTCTTGTTGGGATTTTCGATCACCGACAGCGGATTGTCACCGCCGATAAAGCAGTTGTATTTGTAAAGCGGATCCCAGTCGCTGACATCCACGATCATCGGATAGCTTGTCGAACCGCCCGCATTGGTGATGGTGATGAAATCCTGCGAAGGCGGCACAAACGCCTGCACCAGATCGGGACTTGCCGCCATTGCCGCCGATTGCGTATCGCGATAGAATGAGCCGAGGTATCCGGGGAATTCATACTTTGCAAAGCTGTCGAGCGGCGTGGGGGCTTGACCCTTTGCGGCGCAGAACTGCTCATAGGCGCGGTAGGCACCAAGCGCCGTCCAATGGTGATCGGTGCGGAAATACAAATACTCTCCCGCTTTATGCGCTTCCAGCATCTTGGCGAACAGCTCCACTTTTTTGACCTGCTCCGTCATCGAGCCGTACATATACGCGATCGCCTTTTGCTGATCCGCCGAGTTGACCTCCGCGCGCACCGACGGATCCACGCAGATGTCAATGCTGGTCGGCACGATCATATCGTACACCGTCGCCGTTCCGTTCAACTGCTCGGCAAGGCGGTTGACCGCCGCGATGTAGGTATCCGCCGCACTTTGCGAAAAATGATAATACTCAAAGCCGCTGTCACCGATGGTCAGGATCGCGCCGTTGGACTGTGCGGGAGTCTTGTCCTGCCCCGCGGGCTTAACGGCGTTTTGCGTGGTCGTGGTCGTCGGCGCGGTAGTCGTCACCGTCGTGGTGGTTGTCACCGTCGTGGTGGTTGTCACCGCCGTTTTGGTCGTTGTGGTCGTCGTCGCAACGGTAGCGGTCGTGGTCGTGGTCGTCGTTGCCGTGGTCATCACCGTGGGCAACGTGGTCGGCACCTCGGGAATCACATCACCCGATCCGACATCGCCGTGCACCTGCATCGCCGAAACACCGTAGCATTGCTTGATCCACGCATTGAGCGTCATCCACATATCCCGAAGCGGAAACGTATCCGCAAACCAGATATTGATTCCGTCAAAATAGTCCCCGCTCACCAACGCCTCCGTCGAAAAGGACGGAAACGTTTCCAGATCGCGGTTTTCCATATCCGAATGTGTCGGACGGAGCGGCAGAATAAACGCCACCACCGTCAGGCAGTACAACATCACCATAAACACCGCCACGCGGATCACACGCACCCCGGCAATGCGCCTTGCAAGCGGCGAAATCGTCTCTTGTTTCTTCACAGTAAACCCTCTTTAAAATCGAAAATACAAAAACGGATTGTAGCTGTTACCGATGAGCATTGCCGTACCTAACAGCAACAGCAAAAGCGGTGCCGCGATCTGCACGACCGCGTGAACAGCAAGCATCGCCTTGGAGGTCTGCGCCTTGTCCGCCATCGCCTGCCCGATCGTTTTGACAAGCGGCGTGCAGGCAAGGATCGCCACTGCTAAAAAGATGCAATTTCCGAGCAACAGCGTATTGGTTTCAAAATTCGTCACCGCATTGCCGTTAGCCCCGAACATACCGCACACCATCGCCCATACCTGCGACAGATCCTCCACGCGGAACAGGATCCAGCCGAACAGCACCACCGCCAGCAGATACACGTGACGGAATATGCGCGGCAAAAAGTCCAGCACCACGCCGAAAAACAGCTTTTCCAGTGCCAAAAACACAAAGAAATACAAACCCCACAGCACAAAATTCCAGCTGGCACCGTGCCACAGTCCCGTCAATGCCCACACCACAAGCATATTGAACAGCTGTCGTCCTTTGGAGCAACGGTTACCGCCCAGCGGAATGTACACGTAGTCGCGGAAAAATCCCGACAGCGACATATGCCACCGCCGCCAGAAATCCGTAACACTTTGCGAAATATACGGATAATTGAAGTTTTCTTTATAGTGGAAGCCAACCATCCGTCCCATACCGATCGCCATATCCGAATACGCCGAAAAATCCAGATAGATCATCAGCATATAACACGCCGTACTCGCCCACAACGCCGCCGCAGGCAGTGCCGTGATCTGCGTCATCGACAACGCTTCAAGTGTATCCTCCGCTTTCAGCCCTAAAAACTGCTTGGCAAGCAGATCGCATTGATTGGCAAGCAACGCTTTTTTGGCAAAGCCCACTGTAAAGCGTGTGATACCCTCCGACATATCCTTAAAAGAGGTCGTGCGACGAAGCAGCTCCTCCGATACATCCTGATAGCGGACGATCGGGCCCGCAATGCACTGGTGAAACAGGCTCACATACAACAGCAGTAAATGAAATTTGCGTTGCGGCGGCACCTCACCGCGATACACATCCACCACATACGACAGCAACTGGAATGTGTAAAACGAAATACCGATGGGAAGCAGAATGTGCGGGATCACCGACGGGTACCCCGTGAACAACCGCAGATTTTCCATGATAAACGTGCCGTATTTGAATACGCCGATCGCACCTAAACTGACAATGCACGACAGCACCAGCGCAAACCGCGCCCATCCCGTTCTTCCCCGCGCACGTGCCACACCGATCCACAAAGAGAACAGCCAGTTCACAAACGCCATACCAACGAGCAACAGCACAAATACAGGCTCACCCCACGCGTAAAACATCAGCGAAAAGAGCAACAGCACCGTGTTTTTAACGTGGATATTCTTGGCAAGAAAATAGATGATCAGATTCAGCGGCAAAAACGCATATATAAAAATCAGTTCCGAAAATACCATAATTTGACATTCCTCAATTCTTTTCGACAGTCCACTTTCCATTGTAAGCGTCAATGCATAACAAGTCAAGTAACAACTTTGTCCATTTTTGATTGCACTTGCGTCATTACAGTGGTATACTATAGATATATCCTAACAGAAAGAAGAATGCCCCTATGAAAAAACCGTCCGTCCTTTCCGTCAGTCTCTCCGTCCTTGCGATCGCCGTCATCGGCTTTTTGCTGTTCTGGTTTCAGCTTCCGCCGCTGAATCTGCGCAGTCCCGATTTCTGGTTCTTCGCCGCGGAGATCCTCATCACGACCCTCATCTGCTTTTCCGTCGCACCGATCCTCGGCTTTCTTAAAGAGCTTGATGCCAGAAGCGTTGCCGCAAACGGATTGGAAGGCTTCTCCTTCAAGGGCAAGAAACCCTTTTTCAAATCCTGGCGCGGTATCCTGATCCTTGTGATCGTGCTGATCGCCGTTATGCTGCTGGGCGGCTCACTGATCGGCGCGGAGATCTTCCACGCCGCCGCTTATCGCGACCTGATCGTCATCGAGCAGGGGGATTTTTCCGAAGACATCGCTGAGCTGTCAATGGATCAGATCCCCGTTGTTGACCGCGACACCGCCAGCCGTCTCGGTCAGCGTCAGCTCGGCACCATTCCCGATCTGGTGTCCCAGTTTGAAATCTCTCCCGACTACACCCAGATCAATGTCGGCGAAAAGCCGATGCGTGTCACCCCTCTTGTCTATGCCGATGTGTTCAAATGGCTCGGCAATCAGGCAAACGGTATTCCCGGCTACATCACCGTCGATATGGTAACGCAGGACACCGAACTCGTCCGTCTTCCCGTGGATCAGGGTATCCGCTATTCCGAAAGCGAGCTGTTTATGCGCAACATCGCACGCTACCTGCGTTTCTCCTATCCCACGCAGATCTTCAGCGATGTCCTGTTTGAAATCGACGACAACGGAGCACCCTATTGGGTCGCACCGTGTATGAAATACCGCATCGGTCTGTGGAGCGGCATCGATGTCAAGGGCGCCGTGCTGGTCAACGCGATCACCGGTGAATCGCAGTATTATGATGTCGCCGACATTCCGCAATGGGTGGACCGCGTGTACGATTCCTACAACATCCTCAACCAGCTCAACTGGAACGGCAAATATCAGGAAGGCTTCCTCAACGCCTATTTCGGTCAGCGCAATGTCCGCATCGCGACCGACGGCTACAACTATATCGCCAATAACGACGATGTTTACCTCTACACGGGTATGACCTCTGCCACTGCAGACGAATCCAACATCGGCTTTGTGCTTGTGAATATGCGCACCAAAGCGACCAAGTTCTATGAGATCCCCGGTGCGGAGGAATATTCGGCAATGTCCTCTGCCGAAGGTCAGGTTCAGCACCTCGGCTATCGTGCCACCTTCCCTCTTCTGCTGAATGTTGCCGATCGCCCGACCTATTTTATGTCGCTCAAGGACGCGTCGGGACTCGTCAAAATGTATGCGTATGTCGATGTGGAACGCTATCACATCGTCGGCACGGGTGACTCCGTCAAAAACGCACAAGCGGATTATATCTCCAAGCTGACCAACTCCGACGAGGTGGAGATCGAGCAAACCACCAATGAGCTCACCGCCGTTGTCACCGAGATCAGCAGTGCCGTTGTCAATGGCTCTACCAAGTATTATCTCCGCCTGGAAAACGATACCCGCATCTTCATCGCGGATATCGGTGTCTCCCCTGAATTGCCGTTCCTCAAAGCCGGCAACACCGTCACACTGTCGGTCATCACCGCCTCCGAGGACGCGTTGACCGTCGAAGTCACGGCACTCAAAACAAACTGATTGCATCCCCGCTGTTTTCTCTGCGAATACAGCGGGGTTGTTTTATCCCGCCCTTGCCGCATCGGTAGTTATGTGCTATACTGATCTTGCGAAAACGCTCGGATTGTGTTGGTTACATACATAACCAAAAATTTAAGGATGTGAAACCGTAATGGCAACGTTGCTTTACAAAACCCGCGGATCGGCTTCTCCGCAGGGCAAACCCAAGGTCTACCTCTGCTGTTGCCCCGAGGACGCCGAACGCTTCACCGAAGCCCTGTGCGACGAATTGCTTCAAAAGCAAAACTGCGCCGTGTGGTATTTGGAAGACCCGCACGCCGTGCGCGACGAAGAGCTGCTCAACGATCTCAAATCGATGCAGCTGTTCGTGATGCCCGTCACAAGGCGACTGCTTTCCACCGAAAACCCCGCCATCGACACGGAATTTGCGTTTGCGACGGCGCATCACATTCCCGTGTTGCCGCTGATGCAGGACGATCAACTGGACGTGCTGTTCAACGAACGTTGCGGCGATCTGCAATACCTCAGCCGCTTTGTCTCCGACCCCACCGCTATCCCCTACGACGAAAAGCTTGCAAACTATCTGTCCTCAGTACTCATCGGTGACGAGCTTGCCGAAAAGATCCGCGCTGCCTTTGATGCGTATGTCTTTTTGAGCTACCGCAAAAAAGACCGCCGCTATGCGCAGGAGCTGATGCGCCTGATCCATAAGCACGACTTTGCGCGCGATATCGCCATCTGGTACGACGAATTCCTCACCCCGGGCGAAAACTTCACCGAGGCCATCCGCAAAGCCTTGCGGGACAGCGAGCTGTTTGTGTTAGCGGTCACCCCGCACCTCACCGAACCCGACAACTACGTGATGACCACCGAATACCCGCTTGCGCGCGAAGAGGGCAAGCCCGTGTTACCCGCACAGATGTGTCCCACCGACCGTGACGCACTGACAGGTGCCTTTGACGGCATTCCCGCGTGCACCGATGCGCACGACGATGCGGCGATGTCCGACGCGTTGCTTGATGCATTGCGGGCGGTTGCCTGCCGCGAAAACGACACCCCCGAGCACAATTTCTTTATCGGTCTTGCCTATCTCGGCGGTGTCGATGTGGAGGTGGACCGCGACCGCGCCCTGACGCTGATCACCTCCGCGGCGGAGCAGGGTCTGAGAGAAGCGCTCGACAAGCTCGTGGAGATGTACCAAAACGGCATCGGCGTCGAACGTAACTACCGCACCGCCATCAAGTGGTTAGAACGAAAAGCGCAGTTTGCGCAGGAGCGATATACCGAAGTCCCCACCAAAGAAAATGCGCACGATCTCTTTTGGTGCTTTATCGATTGCGGCGATGCATTAAAAAACATCGCCGACCTTGACGCGGCAAAAGCGTACTATCAAAAAAGCCTGGACCTTGCCATCACCCTTGCCGACGAAACGGGAACGGTAGAGGCACGCCGTGACCTGTCGGTCAGCTACGAAAGGTTGGGCAATATTGCGAAATCCCAAGGCGATCTTGACGGTGCAAAGGCGTACTATCAAAAAGGCTTGGAGCTTCGCATCACCCTTGCCGATGAAACGGGAACGGTCGAAGCGCGTCGCGATCTCTCGGTCAGCTACGATAAGTTAGGCGATATTGCGAAAGCCCAAGGCGACCTTGACGGTGCAAAAACGTACTATCAAAAGGGCTTGGAGCTTCGCGTCACCCTTGCCGACGAAACGGGAACGGTCGAAGCGCGCCGCGACCTGTGGGTGAGCTATAATAAGTTAGGCGACATTGCGATAGCCCAGGGCGATCTTGACGGTGCAAAGACGTATTACCAAAAGAGCTTAGAGCTTGCCGTCACCCTTGCCGACGAAACGGGAACGGTTGAAGCGCGCCGCGACCTGTGGGTCAGCTATAATAAGTTAGGCGATATTGCCGAGGCCCAAGGCGATCTTGACACGGCAAAGGCGTATTACCAAAAAGGCTTGGAGCTTGCCGTCACCCTTGCCGATGAAATGGGAACGGTTGAAGCGCGCCGCGACCTGTCGGTCAGCTACAATAGGTTAGGCGATATTGCGAAAGCCCAAGGCGATCTTGATGGTGCAAAAGCGTATTACCAAAAGGGCTTGGAGCTTCGCCTCACCCTTGCCGCCGAAACGGGAACGGTCGAAGCTCGCCGCGATCTGTCGATCAGCTATAACAGACTCGGTGATATTGCGAAAGCCCAAGGCGATCTTGACGGTGCAAAGACGTATTATCAAAAGGGCTTGGAGCTTGCCGTCACCCTTGCCGACGAAACGGGAACGGTCGAAGCCCGCCGCGATCTCTGGGTCAGCTATAATAAGTCAGGCGATATTGCGATAGCCCAAGGCGATCTTGACGGTGCAAAGGCGTATTACCAAAAGGGCTTGGAGCTTGCCGTCACCCTTGCCGACGAAACGGGAACGGTCGAAGCGCGCCGCGATCTCTCGATCAGCTACGAAAGGTTGGGCGATATTGCGAAAGCCCAAGGCGATCTTGGTGCAGCAAAAACGTATTATCAAAAGAACTTAGAGCTTGCCGTCACCCTTGCCGACGAAACGGGAACCGCTGAAAGCATCGATGATCTCGCCGTGTCGCACTACAAACTCGCCCTTGTCGGCGATACCGCCGAAAAAGTCACCCATCTTCGCGAAGCGTTGCGCCTTTTCACCCTGCTTTGTGAGCAATGCCCGCAGGTGCCGCGCTACCGGAAAAATCGCAATATCGTGCAAAGACAGCTTAATAAGATTGCCCCTACCGACTCTGACGGCAACAACACCTCCCCCAAAAATGCGCAATTCCTTTGAAGACGAACTGCAAAACCTTTTCAACAGCAAAAAGCCCGGATAAACCGAAAAACCGCCGATGCGATTCCTCGCATTCGGCGGTTTTTCGTGTATTATTCCTCGGGCAAAATATACGTTTTGGCGTAACGCTCAAACGTTTCCACAAACGCGGCGTTATCCGAATTCTTCACCTTGTTCAGATAGCTGTGCGTCTCAAACGCATCGCGCTTGGTCTGGATCAGGCACACGGCAATGTTCGAGCAATGGTCGGACGCGCGCTGGCAGTTGTTGAGCACATCCGCCAGGATAAAGCCGAGCTCGATCGTGCATTTGCCGGCCTTCAATCGCTCAATATGACGTGCGTTCATCGTTGCGATCAGACCGTCGATCACCTGTTCAAGCGGCTCCACCTTCACGGCAAGCTCCAGGTCACTGCGGTCAAACGAATCCACCGTGATGGTGATGATCTCCGTCATCGCACCCGTCACCGATTGCAGCTCACGCTTTGCCTGATCGGAGAATGTCAGACCCTTTTCGTGCATTTCTCGCGCCGCGTACAGAATGTTCAGTGCGTGGTCACCCAGACGCTCAAAGTCACCGATGGAGAGAAGCAGCTTGGAGATCTCACCCGCATCGTGCTCCGAAAGATGGCTTGCCGACAGCTTGACAAGGAATGACCCGAGCGTATCCTCGTAGGTATCGATCAGCGATTCGTTTTCCTCAATACGCTGTGCTTCCTCCTCGGAATAAGCATCCAGCATCCCGATCGCATTGATCAGGGTATCTCTGGACAGCTCCGCCATCTTGACGATCTGGCGTTTGCTTTCCACGATCGCCACCGACGGCGTTGCCAGCAGACGCTCATCCAGATAGCCGACAGGATGCTCCTGCACACCGTCCTTGATAATGGCTTTTGCAAACTTTTCAAGCAGCTTGTTGCACGGGAGCAGCATCGCCGTCGTGCACACATTGAACACCGTGTGAATACTGGCAATACCGACAGCATCCACCGTGCTGTTCAGGAAATCCGCCAACACACCGCGCAAGGCGTAATACAGCACCATAAAGATGGTTGTACCGATCAGGTTGAACGCAAAATGCACCACCACCACGCGCTTGGCGTTTTTATTTGTGCCGATCGACGAGATCAGCGACGTGATACAGGTACCGATGTTCTGACCGAAGATGATCGGAACCGCAATGGCAAAGGTCATCGCGCTCTTCGTGGGATCCGCCGCGGCGGCGGCCGCCGTCGTAATAGCAACCGTCTGCAGAATACCGACCGATGCCGAGGAGCTTTGAATGATCGCCGTCACGACCGCACCGACGAGCACGCCGAGCAACGGATTATCAAGTGCGGCAAACATCGTCTCAAAGTACGTGTTCGGGATCACACCGACAGCATCGCCCATCAGATCCATACCGAACATCAGCACGGAAAAAGCGACCATAATCGTTGCAATGTCCTTATTCTTCTGCTTTTTGCTCATCATAATGATGAAAATACCGACAATTGCCAGGATCGGTGTAAATGTCGAGGGCTTAAAGATCGACAGCCACCACGGACCGCCGTCACCGATTCCCGCCAGCGTCAGAACCCACGATGTCACTGTCGTGCCGATATTGGCACCCATAATCACACCGATGGATTGCGACAACTGCATAATACCCGAGTTGACAAGACCGACCAGCATCACGGTCATTGCCGACGAGCTTTGGATAACCGCCGTAATACCGAGTCCGAGCAACAACGCTTTTGCAGGACTGGATGTCATCTTTTTGAGTGTTTTCTCCATCTTGCCGCCCGCCAGCTTTTCTAAGCTGTCGGACATAACGCTCATACCGTACAGGAAGAACGCAAGGCCGGCACAAAGCGGAAGCAAACCTTCCATAATTAACGTTTGGATTTCCATACTTGTTGTCTTTCACTCCTTGTTCTGATCTGCGCTTCTATTGTATCAAATTCCCCCTCTCTTTTTCAACATAGAAATCGCAAGATGGTTTTCAAAGTTTTTACTTGAATTTTATGCAGTTTTTCGGATTTTTACACGGACTTTACAAAATATAAATTCCTCATTATCGCTTCACATCGTCTGAGTAAAACGGGTAAACCCGTGGCTGTTTGAGCACCTGAAGATGCAAAAACACCGCCCTGCTTGTACAGAGCGGTGTTTTGACTTTGAGAAAAGATGGATTACTTAAGCTCAACCTTAGCGCCGGCCTCTTCGAGCTTCGCCTTGATCGCCTCAGCGTCGTCCTTGGAAGCAGCTTCCTTAACGGTCTTGGGAGCGCCGTCAACAACTTCCTTCGCTTCCTTCAGACCAAGGCCGGTAACTTCCTTAACAACCTTGATAACGCCAACCTTGTTCGCGCCGACCTCAACGAGGACAACGTCAAACTCGGTCTTCTCTTCCTCAGCGGCAGCAGCAGCGCCGGGAGCAGCAGCAACAGCAACGGGAGCAGCAGCGGAAACGCCGAACTCCTCTTCGAGAGCCTTGACAAGCTCAGACAGCTCAAGGACAGTCATAGCCTTGACTTCTTCAATGATTTGAGTAATTTTCTCAGACATGATAAGTACCTCCGTTTTAGGATAATTTTAAATTTTGATACGTTTGATGCACAACCGCGTGCATCGAAAAGGGATTACTGATACATTTGTGAGACATTATGCCTCTGCGCCTTGCTTCTCGGCGATCGCGTTCAGGACGCGAGCAAGACCGGAGATCGGCGCAAGCAGAGTGCCCAGGGTGATCGCGACCATAACGTCCTTCGAGGGAATCTTACCGAGTTCTTCGACTTTCGCCGCGTCGATAACTTCGCC
Organism: Oscillospiraceae bacterium; assembly: GCA_015065805.1. GTDB lineage: Bacteria > Bacillota > Clostridia > Oscillospirales > Acutalibacteraceae > RGIG1959. Next base: position 13,504 of record SVPN01000026.1, read on the forward strand.
ATCCAGGAAGCCCGCCTTCACAGAGAAGGTCTTGCTGGTCTCAGCATACTTCGTAAGGATACGGGCAGCAGCCGTGTGATCCTCGGTGCTGATTGCCAGAGCGGTCGAACCCTCCAGAACAGAGTCCAGAGCAGACAGGCCGACGTTCGCAGCCGCACGGCGGAGCATCGTGTTCTTCACAACGAAGTATTCGATGCCTGCTTCGCGGAGCTCACGGCGGAGCTTCGTGTCGTCCTCCACGTTGATGCCCTTGTAGTCCACAACAACGCCTGCAACAGCGTTCTGCAGCTTATTGGTCAGGTTCTCAACGAGTTCCTGCTTTTGCTTCAAAATGATTTCGCTTGCCATTCTTCATTTCACCTCCTGTAGTAATGAGTAAATGGCTGTAAAAAAGCCCTCTCTGCTTTCACAGAGAGGGCATAAGCGACAACAGGACAGAATTCCCCGACACATTGATCGGTGATTCTTTTCCATGCCATCCCTCGGTAGGTGATCCCAATAGATCGTTACGTACAGCCGTACACCTACTGTCTGTGGAAAACAGCAATATGGATTATATCACAGTCTTCTTCAATTTGCAAGCATTATTTTCGAAAAATCGAAAAAATGCCATTAGCCAACCTTGTTGGGGTTGATTTTCACGCCCGGGCCCATCGTGGAAGCGACGGTGCAGGAGCGGATGTACTGACCCTTTGCAGCGGCGGGTTTTGCGCGGACGATCGCACCCAGCAGAGCCTCGAAGTTCTCCTGGAGCTTCTCAACGCCAAAGGAAACCTTGCCGATCGGGCAGTGGATGATGTTGGTCTTGTCGAGACGGTACTCGATCTTACCGGCCTTCGCCTCGGACACAGCCTTAGCGACATCGGGGGTAACCGTACCCGCCTTCGGGGTCGGCATCAAACCACGGGGACCGAGGATCTTACCGAGACGACCGACAACGCCCATCATATCGGGGCTGGCGATCACCACGTCAAAATCCATCCAACCGCCGTTGATCTTGGCGATCAGATCGTCGTCACCGACATACTCGGCGCCGGCTTCGGTAGCGGCGGTAGCCTTGTCGCCCTTCGCGAACACGAGGACACGGACTTGCTTACCGGTACCGTTGGGCAGAACGATTGCGCCGCGGACCTGCTGATCAGCGTGACGGCCGTCAACACCTAATTTCACGTGCACTTCGACAGTCTCGTCGAACTTCGCCTTGCCGGTCTTCACCGCAAGGTCGAGAGCTTCCGCGACGTCGTAAAGGTTTTGCGAGTCGATCAGCTTAGCGCTGTCAACATATTTCTTACCATGTTTCATAGTATTGTTCCTCCCTGTTGAGTCCGCCTATCTGCTTATTTCAAGCGATAGCGGCTGAGTGGTAAATCGGAATGTTGAGGGGTTCCTCCCACCCGAAAATCAGTCGACGACTTCGACGCCCATGCTGCGCGCAGTACCGGCGATCATGCTCATAGCAGTCTCGATGGTAGCGGCATTCAGGTCTTTCATCTTCGTCTCGGCGATTTTTCTGACTTGCTCGGTCGTGATCGTAGCAACCTTGGTCTTGTTCGGAACACCCGAACCCGACTCAATGCCGCAAGCCTTCTTGATGAGGACTGCCGCAGGGGGGGTCTTGGTGATGAACGTGAACGAACGGTCCGCATACACAGTGATAACGACAGGGATAATCAGACCCACATCGTTCTTCGTACGCTCGTTGAATTCCTTGGTGAACGCCATGATGTTGACACCGTGCTGACCGAGAGCCGGGCCGACAGGGGGCGCCGGCGTGGCCTTGCCCGCCGGGATTTGCAGTTTGATGTAACCGGTGATTTTCTGAGCCATTTTTACTTGCACCTCCAAAATTCGTGGTCAATGGCGGAACAGCTCACGACCCCTGTCTTTGACAGAAGCGACCGTTCCTCCCACAGCAGGAAGAGTGTCCTGCACACAGGTCATACGCGATTTTCGCGTAAAACGTCTTTGCTTACACGAGCGCAGGATCAATCGTCCAGCAGCTCGACCTGATCGGCCTCCACTTCGGCGGACGTTTCGCGTCCGAACATCGAAATGATGACCTTGATCTTGTTTTTGTCCGCATCGATCTCTTCGACACGACCCGTGAAGTTCTCCAGCGGACCGTCGATGATGCGTACCATATCGCCGACCGCATAATCGATAACGATCTCGTGTTTTTCCACACCGAGTGCTTCGACCTCTGCTTCCGTCAGCGGTGTCGGCGTTCCTCCGGGGCCGACAAAGCCCGTACAGCCGCGCGTGTTGCGAACGATGAACCACGTATCGTCGCTCATCACCATCTTCACGAGCACATAGCTCGGGAAGAGTTTGCGCTCCACCTCGCGTTTTTTGCCGTCCTTCACCTCAACCACCGTTTCGGTAGGCACGCGGATCTCTTGGATCCAATCGCGCAGGCCGCGGTTTTCCACGATGGTTTCCAGGTTAGTGGCAACCTTGTTTTCATAACCCGAATAGGTATGTACGATATACCATTTGGCTTCGTCCATTCGTCAATCCTCCTTGCTGATCAGTTGCACAAGGATCACAGCACCAATCCGATCAGTGCAGACAAGCCGAAATCGACCAGGCAGACCAGCACACCGAGAACCGCGCACACCGCCAGGGTAACCAGCGTGTTACGCACAACGCTCGGGAAGGTCGGCCAGATGATCTTGTTGTACTCGCTCTTCGCGTCGCGCAGATACTTGGCGATCCGACGGAACATACCGGGTTTCTTACTCTTTTCGGATTTCTCGGACTTCTTGCCCGGCTCCGTTTTGCTCACGTTTTTCTCGTCAGCCATCGAGACCCTTCCTTTCTGTTTTCAAGTCGAATGATCAGTATCTTACTTCGTTTCGCGATGAACAGTGTGCTTCTTGCAGAAGCGGCAGTACTTGTTCATTTCCAGTCTGTCCGGATCGTTCTTCTTGTTCTTCATGGTGTTGTAGTTGCGTTGCTTACACTCCATGCAAGCCAGGGTGATCTTCACTCTCATTCTAACGGCACCTCCATATTTCGGAAATTGATAAGCCTCCCTCGTGAAAGGGAACGCACAAAAATGCGCGCAAAAAAATAACCCCTTTTTTGAGGTATAGCAATTGTACCACACCAAGTGAATAAGGTCAAGCCTTTTTTTGAAAATATTTTTTATTTTTAAAAAAACTCTTTACTTTTACGATTTATTGTGTTAAAATTTTAAAGTGTGAAATACAAATGCAAAGGAGCTTGTACGTATGAATTCGAAAATCAAGGACTCAAACGCCGACTTCCTGTTCCAGGCAATTTTGCAGCTGGAATCCGTCGAAGAATGCTATCAGTTCTTTGAAGACCTGTGCACGGTTGCTGAGATCAAAGCGCTGTCCCAGCGCATTGTCGTTGCCAAAATGCTCAGCGACAAACGCGTTTACAGCGACATCGTCGCCGCCACCGGTGCTTCCACCGCCACCATCAGCCGTGTCAACCGTTCTTTGATCTACGGTTGCGATGCCTACGATATGGTATTCGGCCGTATGAAGGACAAGAATATTCCCCTGCCCTACGCCGAGGAAGAAGAATGAACGGCTACCGTGCCCTGGCGGAATGCTACGACCGCCTGATGGAGACCGACTACGGTGTCCGCGCCGACTATCTGCTGTCTCTGTTCCGAAAACACGGTGCCCGTGTGCAAACACTGCTGGATCTCGCGTGCGGCAGCGGCAGTCTGACCGCCGCTCTTTGTGAGCGCGGCATCGATATGATCGGCGTTGACCTGTCGCAGGATATGCTTGCTTTGGCGGCGGAGAAATGCCCCGACAGCCTGCTTTTGTGTCAGGATATGCGCAAGCTTGATCTTTACGATGTCGTGGACGGTGCCGTATGCACGCTGGACAGCCTGAATCACCTGCTCAGAACCGCCGACCTGTCGGCGGTCTTTGCGCGTCTGCGGCTGTTTATCGCCCCGCAGGGACTGTTTATCTTTGATGTCAACACGCCGTACAAGCACCGCTGCATCCTCGGTGACAACACCTTTGTACTGGAGGATGATGAGGTGCTGTGCGTGTGGCAGAACGCGCTGGATGACAAGACCTGCACGGTGGATATGGCGCTGGATTTCTTTTGGGAAGGCGAAGACGGTCGCTACGACCGCACAAGCGATACCGTGCGTGAACGTGCCTACACGCAAAAGACCTGGACGCGTCTGCTGAATGACGCAGGCTTCGAAGTTCTTGCCGTCTATGCCGACCTGACCGAAGAATCCCCGCAGGAGGATTGTGCCCGCTGGGTATTTGTTGCCCGCAACACTCGTCCTGCAGAAGAATACGCATAATACAGTATATAGGAGAATACAGATTCTATGGGTAAACTCATTCGTTGCATCGACTCCTCCGCCTGCGTGATGGCGATGGTGCTCGATTCTACCGATATCGTCGCTCGCGCCGAACAGATCCATCAGCCCTCTGCCGTAGTGACCGCCTCTTTAGGACGGTTACTGACCGCTTCCTCGATGATGGGCGTGATGCTCAAGGGTCGCGACGACACCCTCACGCTCAAAATCAACGGCGGCGGTCCCGCAGGAGTCGTGATGGCGGTATCCGACAGTGAAGGCAATGTCCGCGGCTATGCACAGCAGCCGATCGTGGAGATCCCGCTCAAGCCGAACGGCAAGCTGGATGTCAGCGGCGTTTTGGGCACCGACGGCTTCTTATATGTATTAAAGGACACCGGTGCCACCGAGCCGTATGTCGGCTGTGTGCCGCTTGTCACGGGCGAGATCGCCGAGGATATCACCACCTATTACGCGCAAAGCGAGCAAACGCCCACCGTGTGTGCCCTCGGTGTACTGGTCAATCCCGACCTCACCGTTAAAGCGGCAGGCGGCCTGCTGCTTCAGCTTCTCCCCTTCTGCCCCGAATCGGTCATTGATCGCGTGGAGAAAAACATTGCCGCTCTTCCCGCTATGACCGCGATGCTCAGTGACGGGATGACCCCCGAGGACATCGTGCGCAAGGCGCTTGACGGCTTTGACGTCGAGATCTTAGATGAATACGAGCCGACCTACCGTTGCAACTGCTCCAAGGAACGTGTCGAGCGGGCTCTGCTCACCCTGAAACCCGAAGAGTTGCTCGAGCTTCCCGATGAAAACGGCATTGTGGAGACCACCTGCCAGTTCTGCGACGCGGTCTATCGCTTCACGGAAAGTGACCTGCAGGAGATTTTGAAAAAAAATTAAAAAAATATCAAATTTGGTGTTGACATTTCGAAAAGGATATAGTATCATATAGGACGTCGCGAGAAACGTGACACCTTCGGGAGCATAGCTCAGCTGGGAGAGCACCTGCCTTACAAGCAGGGGGTCACAGGTTCGAGCCCTGTTGTTCCCACCATCTTTTCGTTATGTGGCCCGGTAGTTCAGCTGGTTAGAACGCCAGCCTGTCACGCTGGAGGTCGACGGTTCGAGCCCGTTCCGGGTCGCCACATTTGCCTCTGTAGCTCAGTTGGTAGAGCAGGGGACTGAAAATCCCCGTGTCATTGGTTCGATTCCGATCGGAGGCACCATTTTTTGCGGCTTTAGCTCATCTGGTAGAGCGCCACCTTGCCAAGGTGGAGGTAGCGAGTTCGAGCCTCGTAAGCCGCTCCAAAACAAAAAGGCGTCAACAGACGCCTTTTTTACACGGTGGCATAGCCAAGTGGTAAGGCGTGGGTCTGCAAAACCCTGATTCCCCGGTTCAAATCCGGGTGCCACCTCCAAAACAAAAAGCACTGCGAAAGCAGTGCTTTTTGTTTTGGAAATGAAGTGTTCCCGATCGTGCCGAGGGCACGACCGGGAACACTTCGCTTCATATTTTGCGTAGCAAAATGCTTCACGGCGGCATAGCCGCTGCATCACGCGAGCGACAGCGAGTGCTTCACTCCCTCTTACCCTACACCACTTTTATGTTGCAATCCCAAAAAGCGGGGTTGTTTCTGCAATTCAACAAATTTCACTTTAATCCCCTACGTCTGCGAAAATTGCAAAGATCTGTTGGTACTATACACAGACATCTGAAACGGAGCTGATCACTTTGAGCCGAACCCAAAAGAACAAACACAATTCCTCCCAGTCTTTTGAAGATATGAAGGAAATGCAAGACCACATAACGGATCCCGGATATTATATCGGCACGGGGCGGGTTCCGCCCCACGTGTCTGCTCCGGGGAATCCCAAGCCCTTGGGGATCCTGTATATCCTTGCATCCGCATTCTTTTTCGGTTTAGGCATCCTCCTGATGTTCTCGGATGTCCGCGTCGCTTCTTCGGGATTGATCGAATCCGACCTTGTGAACAAGATCATTATGACAGCCATTTTGGCTGTCATCGCCCTGTTTTGCCTGATTATGGGCTTGGCGTATTTCCGAAAAGCAAAGAAACGAACGAAACACCGCCGTTCTTCAAAACGCAAATAATACCCGCAACGCAAAACGAGAAGATTCGCGATTCAGCGAATCTTCTCGTTTTCTTTATTCATCCTCTTTACGCTTCTTCGAACGGGAAACGATCAGTGCCGCGACAGCAACCGCCGCCACAATCACAACCGCGCCCAACGCCATCCAGCCAAGCGGCAACGATACATACGGGGTTGTCGCTTGCGAATACGCCTCGCGCTCCACTGTGCCGACGATCCGCTGTGCACGCTCTAAATCCTTGAGCAACGCCTGCTTTGCCTGCGCATTTGCCACCGCTTCCACGGCATTCTGTACGGCGCGCAGTGCCTCGCCGTCGCAGGCTTCTTTCGCCAAAGCAACCGCCGCCTTAACAGCATCCGCTTCTGCCTGCGTCATTCCCTCAAGCGGCAAAATGATCTCCTCTATGCGACCGTTCATATAATCAAGCACCGCCGCAACCGACGCCTTTGTATCCAAGAACATCGGCAACGCCTCGTTGCGGTACACCGTCTGCCCCGCCGCTGTTATCACCTGATCGGCAAGGTACGCCTGTGCCTCAAAATAGCACTCACCGTACGCGCCGTAGCTGTTGTTTTCGCGCGCCTGACGCTCGAGCTCCGCCGCACCTAACATATCCATATGCGCGCCGAGTCCCGTGACAACCATACACCGTGTGCCGCTGAGTTTCACCGCTTCTTTGATCTCCTCGCCGTATCCGTCGCCGTATGCCATCGGATGCAGAATATCGAGCAGACCTTCCTCCAACCACGCGGGGAAGTTTTGATACACCGTGTTCAGCGCGTGTTCAAACGGAAACGCCACATCCGCCGCCAACAGCATATCGGGAGCTTCCCGGTCCATCATCTCACGGATCTCTCTGACCCACTGCGTAATGCAGTCGCGGCGATATTGACACCAATCCTCCCAGTAAGAGGCCTCGCGGTCATATTGCGGCGTCACACCGTGGCCGTAAGCTTCCTCAAATCCTGCAAATGCCGCATCCGTATAGCCGAAATCCGCCTCACCCGTCGTTGCATAGTAACGGATATAATCCATTTCAAAGCAATCGATATCATACGTGGTTACCAGATAACGGTAGAAATCGAGGAAATACGCTTTTGCTTCTTCATTGGCAGGATCGATCATCATAAAGCCGTTTTCGTTGTACGCCAAGCCTTTCTGGTTGAGCGACAGCCACTCTTCTTTTTTGCCCGGCACCGTACGCTCTTCATATCCTGCATCAATCAGACTGCCGACATTGAAGATCGGCATCCACAAATGACATTCCATCCCGTACTTGTGGCAGGCATCGATATACGCCTGCAGCACATCGTATTGGAACGACGGATGCCGTCCGAAGAGGCTGTCTTCAGGCACCTTCATAATCACGCCGTTTTCAAACCATCCCTCAACACTCACAACATTGATGCCGGCGTCGTGCAGGGTCTTGACATACCTCTCCACCTCTGCGGGATTCTTCTGGGAAGGACGGATCCACACGCCGCGATACTGCACGGGATAGCTGTCGCAAAGCGCGTTGCAAAGCACGCTTGCATCGCTGACTAACTGATCGCAGACATCGGCAAACGCATTTTCATCCTTGTTTTTTTGAAAGGCATCCAGTGCCGCCTGATACGTCACACGAAACGCATCCAACTGCGTCTGAACCGCCTGATGATCGGTATACACAAATGTTTCCTTTGCGGTATTCACGCCGTTTTGCACACATTCAAAGGAGTATTCAACCGCCTTTTTCAACCCCTCTGCACTGTACGTGAACACCACGTTGAGCGTTTCGGGATCGTATTCCACCGTCATCCCCTTGACAATTTTCAAGCGCATCCATTTGGCAGGCGAGCCGTGAAGCGATACGACATAGCCGTTTCGCGGAATCACGGAATTGTTACCGCCTAACTTCGTAACAACGCCGTCCTCCACAACGACCTCGTAGCCATATTCATTGGTGCCTGTTGTCAGACCGAACTTCGGTGTATACACAATCATCTGATTCTCACCGCGCGAAACATCCACAGCATCGGCAGGATTGTCAAACGAGAAGAACGGCGATTGCACCGCAATCGGCTGATCCGATACCGTCAGCATCGAGGTACGACGGTTGTAATACACATAGTCCCCCATGGCGATATTCTGCTGGATCCAGGTTTTCATCCGTTTGCCGCCCGGGGTTTCCTCATCATCGTGTCCCGACACCACAAACCCGTCTGCGGGAATGTCCGCGTTGCCGTTGGTGATCTCTATCACGCGGTTGTTGCCGTCAACGACCGCTTCTGCACCCCATCGGTTCGTGCCCGTGCTCTCGCCGTATGCACTCGTATATACGACTAACTTGCCCGCACCACGCGCGCAATCGCGACCGTTCACTTCCACCTGCAGCTCTTTCGCCGATGCGGAAACCGTGAACAACCCGCACAACAGAACAACAACCAACACCGCCGCTATCCATCGTTTCATACCGTTCTCACTCCTTAAAAATAAAACTCATCGTTTTATCAAAGCGAAAAAAGCTCCCGTCAGGGGAGCCTTTTTTCAATTTACTCAGTCTACTTCCACCCAGTGGTTGACACCGCCGCAGGAATTGGCAAGGATCAGCTCGTCCACGCTCAGACGCATCGCCGTCTTTGCAGGAAGATCAAATTCGTACATACCCGAACGCTCATCCCACACATCGCAATACGGCTTGCCGTCCACACCGAACCACCATTTGCCGTTCTTCTCGATAAGAAGCGACGTATCCACACCGGCAAACGCCTTGTCAGGTGCTTCAAAGCTGTAAGGCTGCATATTCAGCTTCTTCTCAAGAATGTTGCCTTCCTCATCACGCGCGATGATCATCAGCACACCCGTATTGTGACCGAAGATCTTGACGTGACGCGTGCGGTCGCCCGCATTGATGAAGTTGTAGTTGGTGGTGTATTGCACCATCCAGTTGCCCGTGTTGGCCTTCAGACCTTCGCCGTCGGTGTGCGCATTGTCGATGATCACAGGTGTACCGTCGGGCAACTCACATTCAAAGTTGATCATATCCGTGCCCACAGCCGTCGGGTTATCGTTCGGGTTAAGTGCCGTCAGCCAGTCGTAGCCCTCACGCTCAAAGGTCTGCATCGTCAGCGGTGCAAACGGCTCCTTGACCTCCTGCCAGTTCGGATCGCGGGTCACCGTGTATTTCACGGGCAAACGACCTGCCTTTGTCTCATCACTGACGATAAAGGAGATCTCCGCCTCCAAAAGACCTTTGGTATCGCGGTCGATGCCCTTGTACTGCGGAGCAAAATTGCGGTCATCACGCTTGATAATATAGCCTTGCTCGGGTTTCGTGATATCGCACTGCGCGGGATCGGTGTAGCACCAGAACGAACCGTGAAGCTCACCGCCCTCAATGATAAAACGAACCGCACCGTTCGCGCACTTACCGCAGAGAACTGCCTGATCTGCTGTGATACCCGACCACGAGCCGATCGGAAGATCGCCCGACGTGCCGCCGATGACCCAATAATACTCACCCGGAGCCACCGTCACAGTATCCGCAACGTATTTGTTGGGATTGTAGCGGACATAGTCACAGCCGACATAGATCGGATTCACGGTCTTGCCGTCCGCAAGGAAATAATCCTCAGGCAGATCAAACTCTACGCCGTAGAAATCCACCCACTCGCGCTGACCGAGCCACTCACCGCGCACCTGGTTGCCGATATTCGTCACCGTGACTGTCACAGGCTTGTCGCCGTCATTGTACAGCTTATAGCCGAGGAAAAACGGCTCACCCGTGTGGTTGGAATGCTCATATGTAAAGAAACACTCACCTGTCAGATGTTCATTTTTAAGGAGCATCTGATTGAGATCGGGCGCAAACATCATTTCGGGATTGTTGGAATACAGATACACGCCGCCAGGACGCTTGGTATAACGCACCTGAGCTGCAGGGGTCAGGTCTTCGTCGTGAGAAAGCTCCGCTTCCCACTCGGTCTCCTCAAATTTCGGCGGATACGGCATATCAAGGCGTTCCTCTGCCATCTTGTGAGCAGGCAACGATGCTTTTACCTTGTATTTTCCGTTTTCAAGCTCGGTGATCTGAACCATAGGGATCTCTCCTTATTTTTCAAAAATATCGGACAAATACACTATACCATAATTCGGTAGGAATGACAAGAGTAAAATCAAAATACAATTGCAACAAAAAACGAAATACAATTGCAACGTACATAATCACCCTTGCCTTTCCTCGCCGGAGACGGCAACCCTTTTGTCCGCTTTGCGGACATTCCCCCTAACCCTTGCCTCTCCCTTTGGGAGAGGTGGCATCGCCGCAAGGCGATGACGGAGAGGGCGTTGCCGCGGATTTGTGTGATGCTAACCCTTGTCCCCCTTGTTAAAGGGGGTGACACCGCGAAAGCGGTGTCGGGGGATTCCGTCACGTTTTACGCACGGCGCGCAGAGGTCTGCGCGCCCTACGGTGTTACAACAAGATTGTGCGAAGTGGAACGGCACGCAGGCCGTTCCCTACGGAGACGCCGCAAAATTGTGCAAAGCGGGACGGGAAACCCGTCCCCTACAGTCATTAACAATGTAGGGGCGGCAACCTGCCGCCCGTTTGCGGTGACTACCGCAGAACCGTAGCGGGCATTGAAAATCATCCTTGACCTCCTTGCCAAAGGCGATTCCCCCTAACCCTTGCCTCTCCCTATGGGAGAGGTGGCATCGCCCCAGGGCGATGACTGAGAGGGTATTGCCGCGAATTTGTGTGATGCTAACCCTTGTCCCCCTTTAACAAGGGGGATGTCGGCGAAGCCGACAGGGGGATTCCGTTTGAAGAACAAGCTAAAAGAATCCCTCCGTCTTTCGGCTGACGCCGAAATCCACCTCCCTGAAGGTGAATTGTCCCAAAGGGACAAGAGAGGCCGGCCTGGGCCGTTAACAAGGGAGGCAAGATAGTACGCTACGATTTTGTATAATACGGGACGGGAAACCCGTCCCCACGGTATTGCCGCGGATATGTGCGAAGCGGAACGGCACGCAGGCCGTTCCCTACGGAGACGCCGCAAAATTATGCGAAGCGGGACGGAAAACCCGTCCCCTACAGTCATTAACAATGTAGGGGCGGCAACCTTGTCAAGAGTATGATTGTATACACCCTGTGTAAGGTGATTGTATACACATTTACAGTCTTGAAACTTTGCGATTAAGTAGTTTTCCGTCGATGGTGGAAAACTCTGC
>SVPN01000027.1 GCA_015065805.1 Oscillospiraceae bacterium
GCGACGGCTTCTGGACTGACGAGGCTTGCACGCAGGTCACCAACTCCAAGAGCGTCAACCTGCCCGCTACCGGTTCTGAGAACCTTGAGCACGTTGAGGCTTCCTGCTACAACGTTGAGTACTGGTATTGCCCGGATTGCGAAGGCTACTGGCTCGACGAGGCCTGCACGATGCTGACCAACGCTAAGAGTGTCATCCGTGCGGAAGCGGCTCACGAGCTTGTGCACTTCGACGCTGTTGAGCCCGGCTGCCACAGCATGGGTTGCGTCGAGTACTGGTACTGCTCTGTCTGCGACGGCTTCTGGACTGACGAGGCTTGCACGCAGGTTACCAACTCCAAGAGCGTCAACCTGCCCGCTACCGGTTCTGAGAACCTCGAGCACGTTGAGGCTTCCTGCTACAACGTTGAGTACTGGTACTGCCCGGATTGCGAAGGCTACTGGCTCGACGAGGCTTGCACGATGCTGACCAACGCCAAGAGCGTTATCCGTGCAGAAGCGGCTCACGAGCTTGTGCACTTTGACGCTGTTGAGCCCGGCTGCCACAGCATGGGTTGCGTCGAGTATTGGTACTGCTCTGTCTGCGACGGCTTCTGGACTGACGAGGCTTGCACGCAGGTCACCAACTCCAAGAGCGTCAACCTGCCCGCTACCGGTTCTGAGAACCTTGAGCACGTTGAGGCTTCCTGCTACAACGTTGAGTACTGGTACTGCCCGGATTGCGAAGGCTACTGGCTCGACGAGGCTTGCACGATGCTGACCAACTCCAAGAGTGTCATCCGTGCGGAAGCTGAGCACGACCTTGTCCATATGGACGCTGTTGAGCCCGGCTGCCACTTCACCGGTAATGTTGAGCACTGGTATTGCACCGCTTGCGGTACTGTCTGGACGGACGAGGCTCTGACCCAGATCAGCAACCATATGAGCGTGATCCTGCCCGCTACCGGCTCTGAGAACGTTCAGCATTTCGAGGCTGTTGCCCCCACCGCTACCGAGAACGGTAACGTGGAGTACTGGTACTGCCCGGATTGCGATGCGTACTTCCTCGATGAGGCTTGCACGCAGATCACCAACCGTCTGAGCGTCATTCTGCCCGCTACCGGCGCAGAGGAGGAGCTCGGCGATGTTAACGGTGACGGTATCACCAACCTGAACGATGCGACTGCTCTGTTCTATATGATCAACGGTCTGCTCGAAATGGGCGATGCGGAATCCTGCGACGTCAACGGCGACGGCGACGTGAATCTGAACGACGCGACGATGCTGTTCTACATGATCAACGGTCTGCTGGAAGAGCAATAATCCCTGCGGTTTTCCGCAACGGATAATCGTTAAGTAAAACGGCCCCTTGCAATCGCGAAAGCGGTTGCAAGGGGCTTGTTTTTTTACAGTATATTGGAAGGGGTAGGCCATTCGTTGTCCATCAGCGTGCCCAACTGAACACGGATCGTGGCAAGGGCGGCAAAAAAATCAGCGGGGTCATCGTCGTTGACAAGATAGGGAAGAGCGCCCGCTTGCTGGAAGATACTCTCCATCCGTTCGTGTGCCAAAAAGAACGGAAACCATCGCATATCCTGCTCCAGATCCTGCGAAAACTCCTCGGCTTTTTTGCGACAGCGCTCGGTATCGCCGCTTCGGTAGATCGTGATCATTTCGTCGCACGCCTCGATCAGATGATCGGTGGCACGTCGCTGTAAAAACAGTGCACCGCTGCTTAAGAGTACAACCAGCGCAAGCAGTGCAAGGGCGATGCCGACCCGTTTCATATGCCTCTTTCCCTTCTGACAAGATAATAGTCCTTCGAGCGGTTGACGGTCAGGATCATCACATCCTGTCTTGTACATTGTTCCTTGCGAAGGATATGCTCGATCCAGCTATTGTTGACACCGCACAGCTGCATCGCCCAGTCGCAGGCCTTTCCGTCGGCAAGCACCACCAGCGGCATACCGTGATCCGCAGGCGGTGTTTTCTCAAGATCCTGCAAAACGACGGGGCGCTGTGCCGCCACGGGATAGACGGTGACAGTGCCGTTTGTTTCGGCGATGGCGGTCTGCACATCGCGCAGATCAAAGACATTCTGCTTGCGCAAGCATTCGCACAGATCCTCCACCGACATCCGCAGCTTACGTAACACCGCCTGGTTGACCTGCCCTTCGTGAACCAGCACCAGCGGTGTGCCGCTGACAAGGGAGGAGAAGGTGCGGCTTTTCAGCATCCACGCCGAGAGCAGGATCTCCGCCGCTACCAATACCAAAATCGGAATCAGCCCGCTGAACAGCGGAATGGCACTGTCCTGCATCGGTACGGATGCTAAATCGGAGATGAGAAGGGTCACGACCAGCTCGATGGGTTGCAGCTCGCCGAGCTGACGGCGACCCATAATACGCATTGCCGCGATCAGGACGGCATAGATGATGATCGTGCGGATTGCGGTAACCGCCATTGGTGATGAGCTCCTTTCGTCGCAACAGTAGGGTGCTACCAGTATTCCCTGTAACGGAAGGAAGTATACTCCTTTGCAACGCAAAAACAAAACAACGCCGCCGAGTGTTCCTTTTTGGAGCTCGGCGGCGTTGTTTTTTGGCAAAATCGGTCAAAATGAGGCGAAAATGAAAAAATTGCAAAAAAAAAATGCCAAATCGAAAAAAACGATTGACAAGCGTAAAAAAATTGTGTATTATACTATACTGCACAACCATGGGAAGTTATCCTCTTTTTGCCCATAAAAAGTATACCACAAACGGCAAAAAAATGCAAGAGGAAAATGTTGTGCTCCGTTTTCGGACGGGCTTCCCGAAAGCACTTTTACTCTATCGGAAATATGAAATACAGGAGTGAGCGCATTTATGGTCAACATCAAACCGAAACAGCTCGGTACCACCACGCGTATGAACTTCGCCAAGATCAATGAGGTCATTGATATGCCCAACCTCATTGAAATTCAGAAGAATTCGTACAACTGGTTCCTTACCGAGGGTCTTCGCGAAGTGTTCCGCGACATGGCCGCTATCAGCGACTACACGGGGGATCTGGTTCTCGAGTTCGTCGATTACAGTTTAGAAGAAACCCCGAAATACAACGTGGAGCAATGCAAGGAGCGCGACGTTACGTACGCTACCCGTCTGAATGTCCGCGCGCGTCTTTTGAATAAGAAGACCGGTGAAATCAAAGAATCCGATATCTGCATGGGCGATTTCCCGCTGATGACCGAAAGCGGTACGTTTGTTATCAACGGTGCGGAGCGTGTTATCGTGTCGCAGTTGGTGCGTTCCCCCGGCGTATATTACGGTATGTCTTATGACACCGTCGGTAAGAAACTGTTCACCTCGACGGTGATCCCCAACCGCGGTGCCTGGCTGGAATATGAAACCGATTCTTCGGATGTGTTCTATGTCCGTATCGACAAGAACCGCAAGATCCCCGTGACCGTTCTTGTGCGCGCACTGGGTCTGGGCACCGATGCGGAGCTTCTTGAGTTCTTCGGCGAGGACGAGCGTATTCTTTCGACCATCGAAAAGGATACCACCAAGAACACGGAAGAAGCACTGCTGGATCTCTACCGCCGTCTGCGTCCGGGCGAGCCTGCGACGCTCGAGAACTCGGAAGAGCATCTGAACAACCTGTTCTTTGACCCCCGCCGCTACGATCTGTCGCGCGTCGGTCGCTACAAATACAATAAGAAGCTCGGCCTGCACAACCGTCTGCAGGGCTGCACCCTGAGCCGCCCCGTCATCGACCCCAACACGGGTGAGATCATGGCAGAGCCCGGTGAGATCATCACCCGCGCCCGTGCGCTCGAGATGGAGGATGCCGGTGTTACCGTGGCGTATGTCACCGTGGAAGAGCACGGCGGCGAAAGCCGAGAGGTCAAGATCATCACCAACGGTATGGTTGACATCACCAAGTACATTGATTTTGATGTGACCGACCTCGGCGTGAACGAGCGCGTGCGTTACGTGGTCCTCAAAGAGATCCTCGACACCTGCGAAGGGGAAGAGGCGATCCGTCAAGCGATCAAAGAGCGTCTTGCCGACCTGATCCCGAACCACATCATCATTGACGATATTTTTGCGTCCATCAACTATGTCAACTGCCTGGCATATGACATCGGTACGACGGACGACATCGACCATCTGGGCAACCGCCGTATCCGTTCGGTCGGCGAACTGCTCCAGAACCAGTTCCGCATCGGCTTTACGCGTATGGAGCGCGTGATCCGTGAGCGTATGACCCTGCAGGCACAGGATGCGGAAACCGCAACGCCGCAGGCGTTCATCAACATCCGTCCCGTCAGCGCCGCCATCAAGGAGTTCTTCGGCTCCTCGCCGCTGTCGCAGTTTATGGATCAGAACAACCCGCTGGCAGAGCTGACGCATAAGCGCCGTCTCTCCGCACTCGGCCCGGGCGGTCTGTCCCGTGACCGTGCAGGCTTCGAAGTCCGTGACGTTCACTACAGCCACTACGGTCGTATGTGCCCGATCGAGACTCCTGAAGGCCCGAACATCGGTCTGATCTCGTATCTGGCTACCTTTGCCCGTATCAACCAATACGGCTTTATCGAGGCGCCTTACCGCCGTGTGGACAAAGAGACCGGCGTTGTCACCGACGAGGTCGTCTATATGTCCGCGGATATGGAAGACGATTACATTGTCGCGCAGGCGAACGAACCCTTAGATGAGAACGGTCGCTTTGCCCGTAGCCGTGTCAATGCCCGTTTCCGCAGTGAATTCCTCGAGTGCGAGCCCGAGAGAATCGACTATATGGATGTTTCGCCGAAGATGGTCGTGTCCGTCGCAACGGCGATGATCCCGTTCCTTGAGAACGATGACGCCAACCGTGCGCTGATGGGCTCGAACATGCAACGTCAGGCGGTGCCGCTGCTCAAGACCGAGTCGCCCATCGTCGGTACCGGTATGGAATACAAGGCGGGCGTGGACTCGGGTGTCTGCGTGCTTGCCAAGGTGCCCGGTACCGTGGCATCCGTGTCGGCAGACCGCGTGCTGGTGCGTCGTGACGACAACGGCAATATCGATACCTATGAAATTCTGAAATTCTCGCGCTCCAACCAGGGCACCTGTGTCAATCAGCGTCCTGTGGTGGAGGTCGGTCAGCACGTGGAGGTCGGCGATGTGATCGCGGACGGCCCTGCTACCTGCAACGGTGAGATTGCGCTCGGTAAGAACGTGCTCATCGGCTTTATGACATGGGAAGGCTACAACTACGAGGACGCCGTTCTCATCAATGAAAAGATCGTGCGCGATGATGTCTTCACCTCCATCCATATTGAGGAATACGAGGTGGAGTCGCGTGAGACGAAGCTCGGTCCGGAGGAGATCACCCGCGACATCTCCAATGTCGGCGAGGAGGCTCTGAAAGACCTCGACGAGCGCGGCATCATCCGCATCGGCGCGGAAGTCCGCTCGGGCGATATTCTCGTCGGTAAGGTCACCCCGAAGGGTGAGACCGAGCTGACGGCGGAAGAGCGTCTGTTGCGCGCCATCTTCGGCGAAAAAGCGCGCGAGGTGCGCGATACGTCCTTGCGTGTGCCGCACGGTGAGTACGGCATCGTTGTGGATGTCAAGGTGTTCACCCGCGAGAACTGCGATGAGCTCAGCCCGGGCGTCAATATGGTCGTCCGTTGCTACATCGCGCAGAAGCGTAAGATCAGCGTCGGCGATAAGATGGCGGGTCGTCACGGTAACAAGGGTGTTGTTTCCCGTATTCTCCCCAGCGAGGATATGCCGTTCCTGCCCGACGGTCGTCCGCTTGATATCGTGCTTAACCCCTTGGGCGTTCCGTCCCGTATGAACATCGGTCAGGTGCTGGAGGTCCATCTCGGTTATGCCGCGGCGGCTCTCGGCTTCAAGGTGATGACCCCTGTGTTCGACGGCGCACACGAGGAGGATATTCAGGAATTGCTTGAGCAGGCGGGTAAGAACCGTAACGGTAAGACCCAGCTGTTCGACGGCCGCACGGGTGAGCCGTTTGATAACCCCGTCACCGTCGGTTATATGTACTTCCTCAAACTGCATCACCTGGTAGATGATAAGATCCACGCCCGTTCCACCGGTCCGTACTCGCTCGTTACACAGCAGCCTCTGGGTGGTAAAGCGCAGTTCGGCGGTCAGCGTTTCGGCGAAATGGAGGTCTGGGCTCTGGAAGCATACGGTGCGGCTTACACCCTGCAGGAGATCCTGACCGTCAAGTCCGACGATATGGCTGGACGTGTCAAGACCTACGAAGCCATTGTCAAGGGCCTCAACGTCCCGCAGTCGGGCATCCCCGAGTCCTTCAAGGTGCTTGTCAAGGAACTGCAGTCACTCGGTCTCGATATCAAGGTGCTTAACAAGTACAAGGAAGAGATCGATCTTTCGCAGACCTTTGAGGATGACGATATGGGCTTTGCACCCGTGGATGACGAGGCGTTCCGCGCTGTCACCGATGAGAGCGAGCTTGCCGGCTTCGGCGTAGAAGAGGTAGAGAGTGACGGCTACGGCGCTGACGATTTCTTCAGCGGCGATGACGACTCCTACGATGATGAAGACTAAGAAAGGGAGGACGAAACACCATGATGGATTTCAATATTTTTGATTCGATTAAGATCGGTCTTGCCTCCCCTGAGCAGATCCGCAACGAATGGTCGCACGGCGAAGTCAAAAAGCCCGAGACGATCAATTATCGCACGCTCAAGCCCGAGCGTGACGGCTTGTTCTGCGAGCGCATCTTCGGCCCGAACAAGGACTGGGAATGCCATTGCGGAAAGTATAAGCGTATCCGCTACAAAGGTAAGGTTTGTGAGCGCTGCGGTGTCGAAGTGACCCGCGCCAAGGTTCGCCGCGAGCGTATGGGACACATTGAGCTTGCCGCTCCCGTGTCGCATATCTGGTATTTCAAGGGTATCCCGTCCCGTATGGGTCTGCTGCTCGATATTTCGCCGCGTCATCTGGACAGCGTGCTCTATTTCTCCGCGTATATCGTTGTCGATGACGGCGGTATCCCCGGTATCCATAAGAAGCAGATCCTCACGGACAAGGAATATCAGGATCTCCGCGACAAGTACGAGGACGATTTTGACGCCGGTATGGGCGCGGAATACGTGCAGAAGCTGCTTGCCGAGATCGATCTTGACGAGCTGTCCGAGTCTCTCAAGAAAGAGCTTGAGGAAGCAACGGGTCAGAAGCGCACCCGTCTTGTCAAGCGCCTGGAGGTTGTGGAATCCTTCCGTCTGTCGGGCAACCGCCCCGAATGGATGATCCTCAACGTCCTGCCCGTGATCCCCCCCGATATCCGTCCGATGGTTCAGTTGGACGGCGGTCGTTTTGCGACCTCCGACCTGAACGATCTGTACCGTCGTGTGATCAACCGCAACAACCGTCTTGCGAAGCTGCTGGAGCTCGGTGCACCCGATATCATCGTCCGCAACGAGAAGCGTATGCTGCAGGAGGCGGTCGATGCTCTGATCGATAACGGTCGTCGCGGCCGTCCCGTGACGGGCCCGAACAACCGTCCGCTGAAGTCCCTGTCCGATATGCTCAAGGGTAAGCAGGGACGCTTCCGTCAGAACCTGCTCGGTAAGCGCGTTGACTACTCGGGTCGTTCGGTTATCGTTGTCGGTCCGGAACTGAAAATGTATCAGTGCGGTCTGCCTAAGGAAATGGCTCTTGAGCTGTTCAAGCCGTTCGTAATGAAGCGCCTTGTCGAGATCGGCGTGGCGGGCAACATCAAGACGGCACGTAAGCAGGTCGAGCGTGTGCATCCCGAGGTGTGGGATGCTCTTGAGATCGTCATCAAGGATCACCCCGTTATGCTTAACCGTGCTCCTACGCTTCACCGTCTCGGTATCCAGGCGTTCGAGCCCGTGCTTGTCGAAGGTCGCGCCATCAAGCTCCATCCGCTCGTTTGTACGGCATTCAACGCCGACTTCGACGGTGACCAGATGGCTGTGCACGTACCGCTGTCTGCAGAGGCGCAGGCGGAAGCCCGCTTCCTGATGCTGGCGGCAGGCAACCTGCTCAAGCCCTCCGACGGTAAGCCTGTTGCCGTGCCGACGCAGGATATGGTCCTCGGTTCCTACTACCTGACCATCGAAAAGCCCGGCGAGCCCGGCGAAGGCAAAGCCTTCAAGGACGAAAACGAAGCGATGATGGCGTATCACGAGAAAGTCATCGGTCTGCATTCCCGCATCCGCGTGCGCCGCACGATGGAGATCGACGGCGTGATGCAGAGCCGCCTTGTCGAGACCACCATCGGCCGTATCATCTTCAACCGCCCGATCCCGCAGGATCTCGGCTTTGTGGATCGTTCCATCCCCGAAAACCGCTTCCTGTACGAGATCGACTTCAAGGTCGGCAAGAAGCAGCTCTCCCGCATCGTTGAGAAGTGCATTCAGGTGCACGGCGCGGCGGTGACGTCCGAGGTGCTTGACGCCGTCAAGAACCAGGGCTATAAATATTCGACGCAGGGCTCTCTGACCGTTGCCGTGTGCGACGCGTCCATCCCGCCCGAGAAGAAGGAACTCATCGCTGAGGCGGAGGCTATGGTCGATCGCATCACCGCGATGTACAATAAGGGCCTTATGAGCGACGAGGATCGCTATAAGCGCGTCATTGAGACCTGGACCGCCACAACCGATAAGGTCACGGCGGCACTGAACAGGAATATGGATCCCTACAACCCGATCTTTATGATGTCCGATTCGGGCGCTCGTGGTAGTATCGCTCAGATCCGTCAGCTTGCCGGTATGCGCGGTCTTATCGCGAACACCTCGGGCCGTACCATTGAGGTCCCGATCCGTGCGAACTACCGTGAAGGTCTGAACATTTTGGAATACTTCATTTCTTCGCGCGGTGCACGTAAAGGTCTTGCCGATACCGCTCTGCGTACCGCTGACTCGGGTTACCTGACCCGTCGTCTGGTGGACGTGTCGCAGGATGTCATCATCCGCGAGCATGATTGCGGCACGCATCAGGGCATTGAAGTGTACGACATCCGTGACGGCAAGGAAATGATCGAGCCGCTGACCGAGCGTCTTGTCGGCCGTTTCCTCGCGGAGGATTTCTGCGATCCCGCAACGGGCGAAGTGGTTGTCAGCCGCGATGTGATGATGACCGAGAAGGAAGCCGAACTTCTTGTCAAGCAATACGGCGTCGAGCGCATCAACATCCGTTCGGTGCTCACCTGTGAAGCGAAGCACGGCGTCTGCGCCCACTGCTACGGCGCGAACCTTGCAACCGTGGAACCCGTGTCCATCGGCGAAGCGGTCGGTATCATTGCCGCACAGTCCATCGGTGAACCCGGTACACAGCTGACGATGCGTACCTTCCACACGGGCGGTGTTGCATCGTCCGAGGATATTACGCAGGGTCTGCCGCGTGTTGAAGAGCTGTTCGAAGCCCGTAAGCCCAAGCACCTCGCGATCATCAGTGAGATCGACGGTGTGGTCAGCTTCGGTGAGGATAAGAAGAAGCAGCTTGTTATTGTCACCAACACGACCGACGGTGAGATCGACCAGCGCAGCTATGTGATTCCCTTCGGCTCGCGTAAGCGTGTCAACGAAGGCGATATCATCAAGAAGGGTGACCGCATCACCGAGGGTTCGATCAACCCCGCCGATGTGCTTGCGATCAACGGCCCGCTTGCCGTGCAGAACTACCTTATCCAGGAAGTCCAGCACACCTACCGTATGCAGGCGGTTGACATCAACGATAAGCACGTCGAGGTCATTGTCCGTCAGATGATGCGCAAGGTGCGCGTGGAGGATTCGGGCGATACGTATCTGCTCAGCGGTGCGCTTGTTGACCGCTCCGAGGTGGAGAAGGAGAACGAGCGTGTGCGCGCACGCATCGATGCGGGTGAGATCCATCTGCGCGAAGCGACCTGCTCGCCCGTGCTTCTGGGTATCACCAAGGCCGCTCTTGCGACCGACAGCTTCCTGTCGGCGGCATCCTTCCAGGAGACCACCCGCGTGCTGACTGAAGCCGCGATCAAGGGTAAGGTCGATCCGCTGCTCGGCCTGAAGGAAAATGTCATCATCGGTAAGCTCGTGCCTGCCGGTACGGGTGTTCCGCAGTATGCGGATATGGAAGTCATCAACACGCATGCATCCGACGATTCGCCCTATGTTTCGGCGCTTCGCAGTATGCTGACCGATGACAACGGTGAAGAGGAATAAACTGTAATAAACAGAGCCGTTCGTAATGGGAGTTGTCCTTAGCGGAGAATTTATGCTTTGAGCAAAGTGCAAGCATCGCATTTGACTACTCAAACGCAAATATGGGCTAAGCCCAAACCCTTATAACGACAGAAAGAGATAACAAATCGGTTCGTAGCCGAAATGTTATCTCTTTTTCTGTTGGTTTAATGAAATCGTTGCGCGGCAACGATGAAATCTTCACTTCGTTCAGATGAAATCCAAGGACAGGTCCTCGGATGAAATCAAATCCGTCTAAATACAACCCTGCGAAGCAGGATTTCATCGCAAACGCGATTTCATCCACCGGAGGTGGATTTCACCCGTCGAAGACGGATTTAACTGCGTGATACTCTGTTAAGAGTATCACGCAAAGAGCGGCTCTGTTTTTTTGCGGAATGTCGCTTCACAAAAGCGGTTGATTTTATTTTACGGCTATGGTATGCTGTTTTGGTAATTACGGTTGGCGTTTGAAAGGGAACGGTTATGAAGGTTGT
Source organism: Oscillospiraceae bacterium (assembly GCA_015065805.1). GTDB lineage: Bacteria > Bacillota > Clostridia > Oscillospirales > Acutalibacteraceae > RGIG1959. The sequence continues at coordinate 10,686 of SVPN01000027.1, forward strand.
TATTGCTTGCCTCAATTCCAAATATGTCCACGCATCGCTTGCGCCCTGGTGCTTGCTTGCGGGACTTCGCGCATTTTCAAAAGTGCCCTGCGAAGCGGTGGTACTGGAAAGCACCGTCAACGGCGCTCCCGAGGCATTTGCCCGTGACATTATCCGCGAATGTCCCGATGCGGTTGCCTTTTCCTGTTATATCTGGAATATTACGAAAACGCTGGAGATCTGCCGCCTTCTGAAACAGCATACCGCCTGCAGGATCGTTCTCGGCGGTCCTGAGGTGTCGTACCGTCCGAAGGGCGTTTTGGAAGCATATCCGTTTGTCGATTATGTGCTTGCAGGCGAAGGGGAGTGGACATTTCCGCAGCTGATCGATCATATAAACGGCGACCTTTCGTGCGTGGACGGATTGACCTACCGTCAAAACGGCGGAATTGTCAGCAATCCCGAGCGGGAATACACCGATACACCGCCGTCGCCGTATTGTGACGCATTTTTTGAAAACCTGAACGGCAGGATCACGTATATCGAAACCTCCAGAGGCTGTCCGTATCGCTGTGCATTCTGCCTGTCGGGACGCGGTTCCTCTCTGCGTCATTTTGACCTTGCAAGGGTGAAGCAGGATATCCTTCGTCTTGCTTCGAGCGGCACGCAAACGGTGAAATTTGTGGATCGCACGTTCAACGCCGATGCCAAACGCGCCAACGAGATTCTTTTGTTTATCAAAGAGCATTACGGGACGGCGATTCCCGACGGTGTGTGCTTCCATTTTGAAATTGCAGGAGACATTCTCAAAGACAGTACCCTTGCGATCCTCGCGTCAATGCCTCACGGTGCCGTTCAGCTGGAGATCGGTATGCAGTCCTTCAATGAGGATGTCTTAAAGACTGTCAACCGTAAAACAAACACCAAAGCGCTGGTGGACAATATTCGCAAGCTCATAGACTACGGCAATATGCACATTCATATCGATCTGATCGCAGGATTGACGGGCGAGGATCTTGCAAGCTTTAAAAACAGCTTTCATACGGCGTATTCACTTCAAGCGCATATGTTTCAGATGGGCTTTTTGAAGCTGCTTTACGGTGCGGATATGCGCGAACAGCCCGAAAAATACCCCTGCACATTCAAGGATGAACCGCCCTATGAGGTTACCGCGACGCCGTGGCTGTCGGCAGAGGAGATACAGATGCTTAAACACTGTGAAGATGCTCTTGACCGACTGTACAACAGCGGACGGTTTTTGTCGTCTCTTGCGTACTTGACCGAGGAGGTCGGCATTGCGCCGTTTGATCTGTTTTGTGAATTCGGCAATGCTGTTTGCGGGGAGCGTATGTCTCTTTCCGCCTATGCGCAGGCATTTTACGATTTCTTTTGCGACCGATGCGACAAAGACAGACTGCGGGATGTCCTTATGTGGGATCTGCTTTGCAGCTCCTCATCGGCACAGATCCCCGACAGCTTGAAACAGCGGGATGGGTTTTATAAGCGCGTCAAAAAGCATTTTGCACAGAAGGCAGGAGCAACTGTCAAGGTTGCCGTTCTTCCGACTAAAGGTCAGATCCTTGCTGTGGATCCGACAAAACGCAAAAACCTCTATAACCGCTTTGAGGGAGAATGCTACCGCATCGAGGATGTTCAGGCATTTCTTGCAGAATAAAAACCGTATCGTACAATAAACACAACAGCCGCAGGAGTAACCCTGCGGCTGTTTTTCTCTGTATCTATTATACCATATCTCGTTCAAAAGAACAAGTCTTGTTCTTTTGAGATAGGGGTGTTATGCTTTGATTGAGAAGATAACAGCGGAGGTGCGCGTATGGTCGGGAATGAATGGGATGATATTTTGTATTGGGAGGATTATGAGCTGTTTTCGCGGTTCTGCCGTGAGCTTGACCGTCAGTATGATGTCCGCAATCCGATTGAATATGACAAGTGGTGTGAGGAGCGCGACGCGTTTTATCGCCGTACGATCCCGACAAAAGAAGAATTTGTGCGGCGGTTTCAATGGTATGCACATTATGGCGAGCCGCATTGGGTGGAGGGACACCATAAGCTGATCAATGAACTGACGGCAGAGGACTTGCTGCGGTCTTATCATTATGCATCGGACAAGAACGGTGATGAGCGGGTGTCTGCGGCAGAAAAAGCCCGCCTCGGTTGGGCATCTCAGCATCTGCCGTACTATGCCGCCAAAGTATGCGCGCCGACAAACAAGGGCACACACAAGATCATGAAAATGACCGTCGGCGCAGGGGTCGGCACCAATGCCATTGTGAGGTCAATGGCTGATGATATGGCGTATGTCGGCGTGGATATTGATTTCATCTGTGCCAAAAACGCCGATGCCATCGGTCGGTATTACAATAAACATGCACTTGGAATATGTGCTTCTCTCTGGCATTTGCCGTTTGCTGATGGAATATTCGATGTCGTTTGTTCCCATTTTGGTCTGGATGAATGTCGGGAGATTGACACGATCCTTGACGAAGCAACCCGTGTTCTCAAATCGGGTGGTAAACTGGTGTTGGTATCGCGCCACAATGGGTGGTTACGCCGACACAGCATTTTCGAGACCTACGGCATTGACGAAGAGCAAGCTCTTGATCTGATGCGTCAGGCGCGGCTCTATGCTGATTTTGAGCAACTGGATGCTTTGATTATAGAACGAGGTTTTATAAAAAACGATTATATACCGTTTGAAAAGTGGTATGTAGCAGAGTATCAAAAGTTATGATGGGGGTGGGCGTATTGCTGTATCACGGAAGTCCTGTCGGTGGGCTTGATATTCTTTCCCCTGAATTATCGGAACACGGAACACCGTTTGTATATGTTGCAACCGATCCAGTTGTTGCCCTTTTGTATGCCGTGAAACCCGTGCCGAAACCGTTTAGTTATTATCCATATGGGTTCGATGAAAACAGTCATGTTGTGTATTCGGAGTATTTTGAAGATGCCTTTCGTATTCTTTATCAAGGACAAAAAGGATATTTATACGAATGTGAAGAAACAGCAGATATGACTCAGCCCACACATATTGCTTGTGCATACGCATCTTCACATGCTATAAAAGTGAGACGTGTAACTCGCATTTTAGATTTGTATGAATACTATATGCAACAATCGGACAAAGGCGTATTCTCGATTCGTCGATTTGAGGATGTGCCACAAGCAACATACGCACATATTGTAAAAACACTTCGAAGTGAGATTGCACCATATAACCTGCAAGATTATCCCGAAATGCAACAGTTTTTACTGCGGTATTTTCCGTTAGTTGTTGGGGAGGATAAGAACGACTGAACACTATTCTATAAACAAGCAGACCCGCCGAATACCACGGCGGGTCTGCTTGTAAATTCACTTTCTCACGCAAACTGATAATCGTTCTCATCATCTGCGTTATTGTTTACACGAAGTGGAGATGCTATACTAAAGATGCCGGCAAGATAAATATGATTTGGAGGGATGTCTATGACTATGAAAATCGGTGACATCATTCGTACACTTCGTTTACAACAAAAATGGACACAGGAGCAACTGGCAGATCGTCTTGGTGTGTCCTATCAATCCGTCAGCCGTTGGGAGAATCATATCACGTATCCCGATATTGAATTGCTTCCCGCCTTGGCAAGGTGCTTTTCGGTTTCGGTGGATGCACTTTTCGGTGGCGAAGATGCCGAGAAAGTGAAAGAGCTGAAAGAAGCCGTCCACGCGGTTGTCGAGATGGCGGAAGAAGATCGCGACCGTTTGCTCGATCTAATTCGGGTGTGCCGTCGGGAAGAACAGAGCAACGCTCTGTTTGCGGATATTTGCGAAGCGCTTCGCTATTCGCCGCTGTGCAACAACGCAGAGGTGTTGTCCGAACTGCGTAAATCTGCCGAGCTGTTTTTTGAGACTTGCACCGATATTGCTCTGCGCTCACAAACGCTCGTCTATTATGCTAGCTTGGAGGAAGAGTCACATATCAATGCGCTCCTTGAGCGCTATTCCTCCGAGCAAACCACCTCGAAGGATTATCTTCTCAAAGAACGCTATCTGTTCCGCGATGAATTTGATCACTTTGATATCGCTCGCCAACGGTATTTTCACAAATATCTTTGTCAGTTGATTGACGGTGAGATCTCACTTTGGCGTAATTCGGCAACACCGATGACTACTGAGGATTCGCTGTATGAAAACCGCGCAAAGCTAGCGCTTATTCACAACCTTTGCGAAGAAGCACCGACCGCTCTGCATCCTATCACCTGCGGCAATACTCCCGATGTGTTTATCAGTCAGCGGATTTATATCGGTTTGCGGCAAGCGTGTGCATTGACCGCAAATAACGAAATCGAAAGTGCCTATGCGGTGCTTGATGATGTAATTTCGCTTTTAGAGGCAATTTGGAAGGTGGCAGACGGAACGGAATTGCATTGTTCGTCGCCGTCGCTGAATACGCTGAAGGCAATTGTTCACAAAAAGCCGATGGGCAAGCTGGGAACAGCCATAACGCTATCTTACCGCACCGAAAACGGTGACGAAGAGGAATTTGCGGTTATCGCACCGAAAGCAGAGTTTGACTGCTTAGCAAACGCCGACTATGCCCGATGGGGATGGCTCGCACCGATCCGCGGTGAAAAACGTTTTATTGATTTGATGGAACGACTGAACACTCTGCAGTAATCATGAAAACAGCCGTGGGAGTAATCCCACGGCTGTTTGTCTGTATACGCTGTTATTCGATATTCACATCGGTTTCGTTTTCGGTCGCCTTTTCAAGACGCGCTCTCATCTCGTTAAAGCCGTTGTGTCCTTCAAAATATGATGCGAGTTCTTCGAGACGATAAAGCAGCATACCACGCTCACTGCCTTCCCAACATTTGAAATACTTATCGGGATCGTACACGAGAGTATTGACAAAAGTTGCGGTGTAGTGATGATCCGTCAGCGTATCAAAAGCGGTGGCGTGCTGTTCGGCTTTCAGCAATTCCTCAAACGCCGCATCAACATTGCCTTTGAGCAAATACAGCTCACACAGGCGGCGGTGATTCCAGCCGATAATGCGGTGGAAGAATTGATAATTTTCATCGGGCATCAACAGTGCATACAGCTCATTTGCAGTGTTGACATACGCAATGCGCTCGTCAAGTGTCAGCACATCCGTCATATCGTAATCTTTGCGAAACGCCATATTCACAAGCGTGGTCGCAACATAGTCCACCGCGCCCAGCATCGTTTCCTGAAGCTGATGTCGTTTTTCATCCCCTGTCAGAATTTCGCCAAACAGCACCTCGCGACAATGCTCAAAATCGGCAACACCATTTGCCAGTTGTACAGCTTCATTTGTGTTGCCTGATGCGGCATAGTGCTTACAAAGAAGTAATGTAGCACGCAAGCGCTCCTGCTCTTTCTTGCAATCCTCCAGCACCCGCTCACAAAGCGTGCGAATCCGCACGGCATATTGACCGTTTGCATAGTCCGCGCGTTCTGCCGCCGAGCCGCCCTCAAACAGATGCAAAGTCTCGGCAAGATTCATCATGATATGATGATCGCGCGGAAATTGTTCAAGTGCCTCTTGCATCTCATCACGGCAAGCTGCAAGATTACCGTTTTTACGGTGTTCTTTATATTGCTGTTCATACCGTTCACGTGTCCGTTCACGCTCCGTTGTATCCATATCAAACAGTGTATCGGTGGACACGTCAAACAGGCGTGCAATGGTCGGCACCAGTGTGATGTCGGGATAGGATAACCCGTTTTCCCAACGACTGACACTTTGGAACGACACATTCAGCACTTCGGCGACCTGTTCTTGTGTCATGCCGTTTGCCTTGCGTAATTCTTTAAAGATCTCGCCAATGGTTTTGCTCATATTGCTCCGTCCTTTCGGCTGTGATCACAGTTGTCTTGTCAAGCTTGCAAGGTTATTGTACACCACTTGGCTGAAAAACGCTATCGCTGTGTGCGAGAAACGAAATTCTCATGCGCGAGTTTACTGTTCGCAGTGAAATTATAACATGGTCGAAGCATCCACATCACCCGTATTTATCCTTCCGCTGTTTAGACTAAAAGAAGGGCGGATTGAGATTTTATTAGACAAGTGATATATTGTGAGTGAAGATTTAATAATAAACACAAGTATTAGTGAGACTTTTGGGAATCTCATCCGTTTAATAAATGAAAGGGCTGATAAAGAACCTTTCGGAAAGGAGTAAGTCGATGGACAACGGTGCCAGTAGCTACCGCCGTTTCCTTGACGGTGATGACAAAGGCTTAGCAGAAATTGTAAGAGATTATAAAGATGGTTTGATTCTGTATCTAAACGGCATTGTGAATAATATATTCATCGCCGAAGAATTGATGGAAGAAACCTTTTTCAAGATCATAATAAAGAAGCCGCGTTTCAATGCCAAGCACTCGTTTAAAACATGGCTTTATACGATCGGGCGCAATGTAGCGATTGATTATCTGCGACATAATGCAAAACGCTCAGATGTGCCGATGGATGATGTTGAAAAATATGTCAAGGATGAATATGATCTTGAAAAACTGTATATTGTCGAAGAACGTAAAATAGCAGTACATCGCGCCTTGCATAAACTGCATTCCGAATACCGCCAAGTCCTTTGGTTGATATACTTTGAAGGACTTTCCAATGCCGATACAGCATCTATCATGAGAAAGAACGCCCGCCAGATGAAAAATCTCGTATATCGTGCAAAAAGCGCTTTGAAATCAGAACTTGACAAGGAGGGCTTTGTTTATGAAGAACTATGAAGAAATAACGAACGATTTGCTTGAACGCAGAGACCGTTATGTAGTACAACAGAAATTAAAACGAAAAAAAGGATTGCATGTCGTCGCATCTTTATGTTGTGTGTGTATTGTTGCTCTGTTTGGGTTTGGTGTGTGGCAGAGCGGTGAGTTTGATACTGCACCACCGATGATTTTGGTGGATCCAAGTGTGAGCGTTGAAAAAGAACCGAGCGGTTCCGATAATAGTGGTCAGGGTAATGGAGCGCAAAATACGATCCCCCAAAAAACCGAAACGACGCATTCTGATGAAACGTCGCCGACCGAATCAACCACAGCAACAAGTATTGACAACAGTATTACCACGACCACCACTCTTTTTATCAGCGAGGAAGTTATCATAGATATCGACAGTCATACCACGACGGCGGCACCTATTGTTGTTCCGGATGATGAGGCAACGCTGTATAAGTATTATGATTATTACGTTGACAACGGAGCGTTTTCGTCATATATGAACGGCAAGGTCATCAATGAGAGTAAACTCGGTAACAAACTGGATGAGGTCACAGTAACGGCAGGATGGAAAGCGACAGACGGCACTTGGCTTTCTAAGGAGTATCTTCGAGCTGAGTTGTATTCGATTACGGGTGTGGCGAGTGATGTTGCGGTTGCATTAAAATTTCTCGACAAGGGCGAAGCGATAACGACCAGTCACTACTATGTGATTATGAATCCCGTTGCAGATCTGTCTTCTGTGGAGGACTATGTTATTGATCCGATCGCGCCTAATGCTTCGGGTGAAGAGTTGACGGGAGCAATGGTGGTTCCTGAATAATGTTTGACAAACACGGCTGAAGCACCCGCTTCAGCCGTGTTTGTCTTGCTGCTTTATTTATCTCAATACACTATTTAACTGCTCGGTGAACTGCGCAAAATCGCGATTTTCATCATCAAACAGAATCGTGTGTATACCAAGCTGTTCGGGGACAATCAGATTCTTCGCGGTGTTGTCGATAAATACGCTTTCTTCGGGGCGAATACCGAGTGCTGACAGCGTTTCGTTGAAAATACGCTCGTCCGTCTTTCCCGAACCGAATGCCGCCGAAACCGAGATCACATCAAACAATTCGCTCCACCCGTGGTATCTCACGATTTCGCCAATGCGGTCGCATTTGTTGTCCGTAATCATACCGACAGCATAATCGGGTTTTAACTGTTTCGCAAGCGCAATCATATCCTCATCGATCGGGGTGTTCCGAAACGACTCAACAAGAAGCGAGTACTCGATGTCTGTTCCCACACGCTCACAAAACGCTTGCCACATATCCTCGTGTTTCAAACCGCCTAACAGCAAATCCTTGTTGAACGATGCATACGCCGCTTTCAACGTGCCGAACGGTATGCCTGTTTTTGCAGAAAGATAGTTGATGATCGACTGCGACCCGGTCTTATCCGTTGTCAATACGCCGTCGAAATCCAATAATATCGCTTTGATCATGGAATCACCTCTTTGGTTTATAGTATGACAGCCAATGTTTACGGTCATTTAGATATGGCAAAAAAGCATACTATGGCAGAATCTATGACCGAGCTTTTGCCGAGTGCAGGCTGAATTTTTTTGAGAGGTGTTAGAAAAGTGTTAGAAAAAGCGTTAGAAACACCTTGCTTTTGGGGTATGCGGAAAAAAACAAAAAACCGCGAAACCTTACGGCTACGCGGTTTTAAGCTGGAGCTACTGATCCGATTCGAACGGACGACCTGCTCATTACGAGTGAGCTGCTCTACCTGCTGAGCCACAGTAGCACATTGCTTGCATATTATAGCAAACAAGTCCCGATTCGTCAAGAGGTATTTTCAAAGTTTTTTCAAATAATGCGGGCTGTCAGCGCATTTGACAGCAAAAAGCCGTCTCGCGTCAGGCGGATACGATGATCGTCAACGCAGACAAGGGAGCGGGGAAGAGCGGCGGCGTTCTCCCGCCAGGTGAGTGGGAGGGGATGACCGAAGCGGGCTTCAAACAAATCAAAGCGCAATCCGTCGGTCAGCCGCAGGCGAAGCATCGCATATTCTTCCTCTGAGGCATCGGCAACAGTGCTGTCGGGATCTTCGGGAATCGCGCTTGCGCCGTTCATAAAGGCATCAAACGAGCGTTCATAATACCACCGTTTGCCGTCGTAAAAGCTGTGAGCGGCAGGCCCGATGCCGATGTAATCCTCGCTGTTCCAGTATTTCAGGTTGTGGCGGCTTTCTTTGCCGTGCTTGGCAAAATTGGAGATCTCGTATTGCGCATATCCCGCTTGCTCCAGCTCGGCACAGGCATACAGATACAACTCTGCCGCCTTGTCCTCATCGGGCAATACCATTAAGGCTTGCCGTGCATAAAACGGCGTGCCCGGTTCTACCTTCAGCAGATACGCGGAAACGTGCGAAGCCCCCAACGCCGCGCATTCCCGTACCGCCTGATACACATCGTTTTCGGTCTGGGAGGGAGTGGCAAGCATAATGTCCAGCGACAGATTGTCAAGTCCCGCGCGCTTAGCATCGGCAACGGCGGTGTGAAGCTGATGGGCAGTGTGCCGTCTGCCGAGTATTTTCAGTGAATGGTCGGTTGCCGCTTGCATTCCGAGAGAAAGGCGGTTGCCGCCTGCATCCGCAAAGGCGGCGAAGGTGTCATAAAGCTCATCGGCGGGATTGGCTTCCAGTGTGATCTCGGCATCGGCGGTCAGTCCCTTTGCCGCGCGGATGATGCGTGCCAACCGTTTCCCGCCTAAAAGAGAGGGCGTACCGCCTCCGAAATACAGCGTATCCGCCTGATACGGCGGCAGTGCGTCAAGACGGCGGCAGACCTCGTCTGTGTAGGCGTTCAGCACCGATTCATCGGGAAGCGGGAGTGAATAAAAGTCGCAGTACGGGCATTTAGAGACGCAAAACGGCACGTGAATATACAATCCGAGCATCCAAAACCACCTCCCTTTGCTTTTCAGTATACCGCAATTGTAAACATTTCGCAATACAAAGAATATTTTACTTTACAAATCCTGACCTTTTATGTATAATGTATTGGTATAGTCATGCGGCAAAGCCGCTTGAAGGAGGAACAAACTATGAAATCGTTTCGTAAACTGACTGCAGTCGTGCTGGCAGCCGTGATGACGGTGTCGATGCTCTTTATGACGGCGTGCTCCACCCCTGCTGTTGCGATGACCGTTGACGGCAAGGAATACAGCACCGGCGAGTATCTTGCCAACCTGTATATGAACTTCTATAATGTGTATTATCAGGGCGGTCTGTATCAATATGCCAGCTACGGCATGGATCCCTGGACGCAGTCCTTCACCTACGGTGAGGGCGAGGACGCTCCCAAGCTGGAGCTTGACGATTACCTTGTGGCGATGACCAAGGACGGCATTGTCCGCCAGAAGGCTGTCGAGAAGCTGATGGAGCAGTACGGCATCTCCGTTCCCGAAGAGGAAATGAAGAAATTCAACGAGGAGATGGCGACCTACAAGGAAAGCGAAATGCTCGCCTACGGCTTCAACAAAGAGCACTATATGAATATGTACATCGCGCTCAATATGAATGAGCAGGAGACCTTCTACCAGCTGTACGGCGAAGGCGGCAAGAAGGAAGTGTCCGCGGCGGATATCCGCAAGTATTTCGATGAGCAGTATGTGGCGTACAAGGCGATCACTATCTCGCAGATGGGCGATGACGGCAAGGCACTGTCCGATACCGATAAGGAAGCCAACCGCGTGAAGCTGCAGGGCTACCTGGATCAGTTCAACAAGAGCAAGGATATGGACGCTGTGATCGCGCAGTATGAGAAGGATACCGCGCCGACCACTACGACCACGACCTCTGCCGCGACCACCACCACGGCGGCGCAAACCACCACGACTACGGCGGCAACCACGACCGTCACGACGACCACCACGACTTCTTCCACCACGACCACGGCGTCGGGCACCACCACGACGACGGCTGCGGCAGAAGAGGAAGAAGAGGATCCCAATCTTCAGATCATCAACTCGGCAACGAGCGATGAGAAGGTTGTCGCGGCCATCCACGAGGTTCCCGAAAACACGGCAAAGATCATCGAATACACCGACAGCAATGACAAGACCTACATTGCGCTTGTGTACCGTCTGAACACCGAAGAAGCAGGCGGCGAGGACTATTTTGAGGATCAGCACGACACCATCATCTACGGTCTCAAGTTTGAGGAGTTCGACGCGGAGGTCGAAGCGGTTGTGGACACATTAGATGTGAAGTACAACAACCGTGCCATTAAGATGTGCGATCCCAAGAAATTTGATTCTGCGAAATAAGATCGAAAACAACCGAAGGATTCGTCTTTCGGTTGTTTTTTTTATAAAACGATTGCCAATTTTGAAAAATATGCTATACTATAGAATAGTGTATTATGCCGAAACGGAGGCAAAAGCGTTATGAATATTATTATCGTCGGATGCGGCAAGGTCGGTCTGGAGCTTGCCGAACGTCTGAGTGCGGACGGACACGCGGTGACGATGATGGACACCAACGCCAACCTGATGCAAAAGGTGCTGGGACCCTTGGATGTGCAGGGGGTTGTCGGAAACGGCACCAGCTACCGTGCACAGATGGAAGCGGGCGTGCCGGATGCCGATCTGCTGATCGCGGTCACCGATATTGATGAAACCAGCCTGCTGAGTTGTCTGATTGCGCGTAAAGCGGGTGACTGTCAGACAATCGCCCGCGTGCGCAGTCCGGAATATTTTGAAGAGATCCGCTTTATCAAGGAAGAGCTCGGCTTGTCTATGGCGATCAACCCCGATCAGGCGGCGGCGTCTGCGATTGCCCGCCTGATTCAGATCCCCTCCGCGATGGAGGTGGATTCGTTCGCCAAAGGCCGTGTCAATTTGGTGCGTTTTCAGCTTCCCGAGGATTCGCCCTATGTCGGTCTGTCGCTGATGAAGATTTCCGAAAAAATCGGCACCAAGCTCCTCATTCCGATGATCGAACGCGGGGAAGAGGTGATCATCCCCGACGGCCGTCAGGTGATCGAAAACGGTGATGCGTTGTGGATCGTGGCGAACTTAGCGACCATTTCCAAAATTTTCAAGGCATTCGGTGTCAAGACCCGTGCCATCAAAAACGTAATGATTGCAGGCGGCGGTCGCGTGTCGCTGTATCTGGCGCAGGCACTGACCCGTGCACATATCCGCGTGAAGATGATCGAATCCGATGAAGCCAAGTGCGAACAGCTAAGCGATCTGCTCCCCGAGGTGGAGATCGTGTGCGGCGATGCTACGGATGAAATGCTTTTGCACGAGGAAGCTATTGAGGAAATGGATGCCTTTGTGTCGTTGACGAGCATTGACGAAGAGAATATTTTGCTGTCGATGTATGCGCAAAAGGTGTCAAAAGCCAAAATCGTCACCAAAATTTCCCGCATCACCTTTGAAGAGGTCATCAACGAGCTGCCGATCGGCAGTGTGGTGTGTCCGCGTGCCATTACGACCGAGCGTATTTTGCGCTATGTCCGTTCAATGGAAAATGCGTCGGGAAGCAACGTGGAAACGTTGTATTATCTCGCAAAGGGACGTGCAGAGGCACTGGAATTCAAAGTCAAGGACAGTGCACACATCCGCGATATTGTCGGAATTCCGCTTATGGAGCTGAATCTGAAGTCCAACCTGCTCATTTGCTGTATCAATCGAAACGGTAAGATCATCACCCCGAGTGGCGGTGATTGTCTTCAGATCGGCGATACCGTCATTGTCGTGACCACGCATAAGGGCTTGTCGGATCTGACGGATATTTTAGCTTGATCCGATGTTGGAGAGTTAGATATGAATTATGGTATTATTCGGTATGTCATCGGTTGGGTAATGGTGATCGAAGGCGCATTTATGCTGTTGCCGTCGCTGACAGCCGCCGTATATACGGAAGGCAAGGATGCCGTCATCTTTTTAGCGTGTGCGTTTGTTTGCGCGGCGATCGGCGCGTTGCTGGTGTTTAAAAAGCCGAAAACGACCGCGTTTTATGCGCGGGAAGGTTTTGTGCTGACGGCCCTGAGCTGGATCGTGCTCAGCCTTGTGGGTACGGTTCCGTTTGTTGTCAGCGGCGCGATCCCGTCGTTTGTGGATGCGCTGTTTGAAACGGTGTCGGGCTTCACGACGACGGGTGCTTCGATCCTGACCGATGTGGAAGCGTTGCCGCACGGTATGCTGTTCTGGCGAAGCTTCACGCACTGGATCGGCGGTATGGGTGTGCTGGTCTTTATGTTGGCGTTGCTGCCGATGGCGGGCGGTCACAGTATGTATCTGATGAAAGCGGAAAGCACGGGGCCGAATGTCAGCAAGCTTGTGCCGAACATCCGCAAAACGGCGTTGTTCCTTTACGGGATCTATTCCGCGCTGACCGTATTGCAGTTTGTGTTGCTGGTGACGGTCGGTCGTATGCCGTTGTTTGATGCGATCTGTATGGCATTCGGTACAGCGGGTACGGGCGGCTTCGGTGTTCTCAACGACAGCATTGCAAGCTATACCGTCTCCGCGCAGCTGATCATTACGATCTTTATGGTTTTGTTCGGTGTCAACTTCAACTTCTTCTTTTTGCTGTTGTACAAGCGCTTTAAAGATGCGTTTAAAATGGAAGAGGTTCGCTGGTATCTCGGCTTGTATGTCGGCGTCTCGCTTTTGATCTCGCTGAATCTGTGGCTGACAAACGGCGGATCCGTACCGATGATCCTGCATACCGTTTTCTTCCAGACGGCATCTGTGATGACCACCACGGGTTTTGCAACGACGGATTTTGCGCTTTGGCCGGCAGTGTCACAGTCGCTGATGGTGCTGTTGATGTGCATCGGCGCCTGCGGGGGAAGTACAGGCGGAGGTTTCAAGGTCATTCGTGTTTTGTTGCTCGGAAAGAGTGCGCGCAAAGAATTTTCGCATATGCTTCACCCGCGCAATGTCAAGGTTATCAAGGTGGACGGTAAAGCGATCGAGCGGGATACCATCGGTGTTTTAGGTGTGTATCTGTTCTGTTATGTGACAATTATAGCCGTTTCGACGGTGTTGCTGTCATTGGACGGTTTTGATTTCACGACCAATTTCACTGCCACGATTGCAACGGTCAACAACATCGGCCCCGGTCTCAGCGCTGTCGGACCGACGGGGAATTTCGCGGGATTCTCGGCGCTTTCCAAGATCGTCTGTGTGTTTAATATGCTCATCGGGCGTTTGGAAATCTTCCCGATGCTGCTGCTGTTTATTCCCGCTACGTGGAAAAAATAACCATAATAAACGGTGTGCGGAAAACCCGCACACCGTTTCTCTTCTTTTTTGCAAAAACCGAAAAAAATTACAAAAACCTGTTGACATTCCGCCCGTTCAGTGCTATAATACAACTCGCGCCGCAGGAATGCGGAGCGAACCGAATATGTGCGAGCGTGCTGGAACTGGCAGACAGGCACGTTTGAGGGGCGTGTGTTTATGACGTACGGGTTCAAGTCCCGTCGCTCGCACCAAACAAAAAGAACTCAACCGCAGGTTGGGTTCTTTTTGTTTGCGTTTGCGACACGGGACTTGAAAGGGGCGTGAAGAAAACGTCACGGTGTGACGTTTTTAGCCCCGTTGGAGTTGATCCCAAGCGGTGGTTTTACTTGTACCAAAAG